>RFQR01000005.1 GCA_009924895.1 bacterium | reverse complement strand
GCGCGCCCTAGGGCGCGCACCTTCATTTCACGTAGCTAATACCACCTTAAGCCACGCACTCAAGTACTGCTGATGCTGACGATACGCTTGTTGCGCTTTTTCGTACTTACCGCGCTCCTCAAGACGATGGGCAGCACGAAGCCAGCTATCACTTTTTTCTTTCAGTGCGCGCAACTGCTGCGCATTTTTTCTCATAATTGTAACGTGGTCGCGCGGGGCCATGCACCTCTCCAAAGACAGGTTTCTTATGCAAGAAAAGCAGATAGTGGCAGAAAATCAAGTTTTTTCTCGTAAACCCGCCACTCTATCGCATTAACGGTATATCAAACGCAGATTCAGCACTCAGAGTCGCGGGGTATTATCGCTTCAACTTTTCAATGTCACCAAGAAGCGTGCGGAGCGCGTCCTGGATTTCAGCAAGCGTTTTTGTGTGTTCAGTGCTACGGCGGTCGTCTTCTGATTCATCCTCCGAAATATCCTCTACATCCTCCTGCAATTCATCGACGTCTCCTTGGATTTCCCCCACATCCTCTTGAATCTCGCCCACATCTTCCTGAATCTCACCGACGTCTTCCTGAATTTCTCCCACATCTTCCTGGATTTCATCAATATCTTTTTGAATTTCATCAACATCGGCACTCACTTCCTTAATACTCTGGGTCGTGTAGTTAATAGTCATTTGGATGAAAATGGCGAGATAAATTGCTTCCAAAGAAACAACCGTCGTCAAGACCAGGAGCATGCGATCCCATTCAACAACCCCCTGAAAAGAAAGAAAAAACGCGCCAAGAAAGGCAAGTGTGTGAATCACAATAGATGCGGGAGAGCCGACCCAGCGCGTCACCGTCAGTGCTTTTTGCGCAATCTGTTCTTGTGTCATGACAAAAGTATACACCGAAACACCGAGACTTCGGGTACAATGAGACCATGCAGGCGCGCGTATACCACGGTGACGAACGAAATCTTCCTTCGCTGCTTGATCTCCTGTCGTGTGAAGGTATTGTAGTACATGGTCCTGATTTTTCTCTCACCAAAGAAACACAGCTCTCCATCGACACCGCCCGTGAACTGTGTGCCCGCGCTTCGGGAAAACCATTCGTAGAAGCGCGACGAACGTTTGTGATTGTATGCAGCGCTATCACCAACGAAGCACAACATGCGCTGTTAAAAACTCTGGAAGAGCCGCCACATGACGCACTATTTATATTTCTTTTCCCTCTCCCGCACCTCCTTCTTCCGACTATTCATTCTCGAGTGCGACTGGAGACTCTTCCTGTTGCTGTGTCGGATACTACCGAAGCGCATGCGTTCAGTACGGGCAGTGTAGAAAAGCGTATTGAAATTATTAAAGAACTGCTCGATGGTGAGAAAGACATGCGCAAAATCGATGCGTTTCTTTCTGACCTTGAACGAATACTTGCGGACTCACCTGATAAGGAGAAAAGCCTTCCTGCGCTCTATCGAACTCGTATATACGTTCATGACAAAGGCGCACTCCTTAAGCCACTTCTTGAGCAACTAGCTCTTCTTATTCCGTAAAAGGCTTGTGCTATACTCATCACTATGAACTATTCATTTGCCACACTTGATTCACAGCTTACGTTAGCACAGGAATGGCTGACGAAGGAATACAAAGCGCTCCGCACGGGAAGAGCGAACCCTGCCGTGTTAGACAACGTACAGGTTTCCGCGTATGGCTCAATGATGCCGCTCAATCAGGTCGCAACAATTTCTCTCGAAGACGCTCGATCTATTCGCATAACAGCGTTTGACACCTCACTCGTGCGTGACATCGAAAAGGGTATCGTTGAGGCCAAGTTGGGTCTTGGTACTGCGGTCGATGGGACCGGCATACGACTTTCGTTTCCAGACCTTACTACTGAGCGTCGCCAAGAATTCGTAAAAATGGGCAAAGCGACACTCGAAGAGGCGCGTACTCGCGTCCGCATGGCACGCGACGAGTGCTGGAAGGATATCCAAGCCAAAGAAAAAGAGGGCGGTATGAGTGAGGACGACAAATTCCGCCTTAAAGATGATATGCAAAAGAAAATTGACGCCACAAATAAAAAACTCGAGGAGTTGTTTGAGAAAAAAGAGAAAGAAATTTTGTCCTAAGCATCATGTCAATTCTCCTTGTCATTGCCATTTTAGTGTTTCTTATCGTTGCGCATGAATTGGGGCACTTTATTGCTGCAAAAATCTCTGGTGTAAAAGTAGAAGAGTTTGGTGTCGGATATCCGCCGCGAGCCTTTACGTTTGGGACCTGGAGCGGTACCGAATACACGCTCAACTGGCTGCCTTTTGGCGGTTTTGTTCGTCTCCATGGAGACGTCGGCGAAGCAGAGCATGGCCCAGGAACACTCAACGGTGCATCACGACTCAAGCAAGCGCTTATTCTTTCCGCGGGAGTCTTTATGAATGCGGTAGTCGCATGGGGACTTTTCACCTATGCCTACTCAATCGGTGTGCCGCACGTTGCCGACGAGCCAACAGCGGAGACACGGCTCATGGTGACTGAAGTCTTGCCCGGTTCGCCAATTGAGGTCGCGGGAGTGAAGCCAGGCGATGTTGTTGTCGCTGTGAGGGACGATAGGAATGCCGCTCCACAACAATTAACCCCTGCTGCAATAACGCAGTTTGTTCGCGATCGTGCTGGAAAAGAACTAAACATCACCTACGTGCGCACCGGCGCCACATCTACCGTTGCCGTTCGTCCTGCCCACGCGGTCATTTCACAGACATCAAACGAGCCGGCAATCGGTGTGGGACTCGTCTTGGTCGCTGATGAGGCGCTGCCCTTTGGCAGAGCACTCATTGCAGGATTGGTCCGTACAACTCAAGAAGCAGTAACTATTGTTGATCGACTTGGCGCTCTCATTAGGAGTATTGGTGGTAGCGATTCGTCGCTTATCAAAAGTGTGGTTGGTCCCGTTGGCCTTGTAGGTGTAGTCGGAGATGCGGCGCAAAATGGCTGGGGATACATTATTGGTTTGACGGCAATCATTTCAATTAACCTCGCGGTCATTAACCTGGTGCCTGTTCCCGCGCTCGATGGCGGCAGACTTCTCCTTCTTGGTGTTGAGGCAATTCTGCGCCGTCCCGCACCGCGCGGCGTTGTTTCGCTCTTGAATGCTTTTGGTATTGCCTGTATCGCGCTTCTCATGATAGTCGTGACCTATAACGATATTGCACGCCTCTTGGCATAAAGAAGCCCCGCGAGTACAATGGCGTGATGAAGCAGAGTGTTCTCTTTACCAAAACGCGCAAAACTGCGCCAAAAGATGAAGTAGCGAAAAACGCCCAACTCCTTATCCGCGCAGGGTATGTTCACAAGGAGATGGCAGGCGTGTACTCGTATTTGCCACTTGGTCGTCGAGTACTTGAGAATATTGAAAAAATAGTTCGTGAAGAAATGAATGCCGTTGGCGGACAAGAACTCCGCATGGCAACACTCCACCCTTCACAAAACTGGATACAGACCGGTGCATGGGATGCTGTCGACGTTGTTTTTAAAATTAAAAGCCGAACCGAAAAAGAATACACCATTGGTCAAAGTGCAGAGGAGATAATCACACCCATAGCGAAAGAGTATATTGCCTCGTATAAAGATTTACCGATTGCTCTCTACCAAATCGGACAAAAGTACCGCGACGAACTCCGTGCAAAAAGCGGCATTATGCGTGGCAGAGAGTTCAGTATGAAAGATATGTATTCTTTTCATGATTCGCAAGAAGATTTTGATAGATTCTACTCACAAGTAAAAGATGCATATCTGCGTGTGTATGAACGGTGCGGACTCGCAGCAAAAGCAACAGAAGCATCTGGGGGCAGCTTCACAAAAAAACTCTCATATGAGTTTATGGTGCTCACAGATGCAGGAGAAGATGACATACTGTACTGCGACTCTTGCTCATTTTGCGCTAATGTCGAGGTTTCAACTCAAAAAGAAGGTGATACTTGTACACGGTGCACTAAAGGAACAATGAAGCGTGCAAAAGCATCTGAAGTCGGTAATATATTTGATCTTGGTCAAAAGTACGCAAAGGATTTTTCCCTCACTTACAAAGACAGAGAAGGAAATGAGCAGTATCCGATTATGGGTTGCTTTGGTATCGGGATTAGTCGCCTCATGGGCGTTATTGTCGAGGCTCTTGCTGACGAAAAAGGTATCGTATGGCCAAAATCAGTCTCTCCATTTCACGCACATCTTGTATCTCTTGCTTCCGGAAACTCACAAGTCATTGCCGAAGCTGATCGACTCTACCAGGAGCTGCGTGAACACGGATTTGAAGTGCTCTACGACGATCGCGATGTCCGCGCCGGAGAAAAATTTGCTGACGCAGAACTCATCGGCATACCCACGCGTCTTGTTATTTCAGAAAAAACAATCGCTGCAGGCGGCATCGAAGTATCTTCGCGCTCGGGTGGCGACACCACGCTCGTACCCGAAAGCACCATTTTTGAGCACTTAAAAAAAATATGAGGCGACAACTTTCGATAGTGCATCGATGGAAAGACAGGGTGCTGGGGTGGTTTTCAAATGACATTGGCATCGACTTGGGTACCGCAAATACGCTGGTATACGTAAAAGGACGGGGCATTGTAATTAACGAGCCTTCGATTGTCGCTGTTAATCAAAAAACCGGACAGGTCGTCGCGGTCGGATCGCAGGCAAAAGATATGCTCGGCAGGACCCCGGCCCACATTGTTGCGGTACAGCCCGTCATCGACGGTGTTATTTCCGATTTTGAAATTACCTCTGAAATGCTCACCTATCTCATCAACAAAGCCCAGCACGGGCACAAAAAACTTCTCGGGCCGCGTGTGGTCGTCGGCGTACCGCCGGGTATTAGCTCGGTCGAGGTACGCGCCGTTCGCGATGCTGCTCGTGCTGCAGGAGCGCGTGAAGTGCACATCGTTGAAGAGCCTCTTGCTGCAGCCATCGGTATTGAGCTTCCGGTTCATCAAGCCTCGGGCAGTATGATCATTGATATCGGAGGCGGCACCACAGATATTGGTGTTATCGCGCTCGGCGGTTTGGTAAATGCCCGTAATGTCCGCATCGCCGGTGATCGCTTCAATCAAGACATCGTCGCGCATTTGCGTAACGAGCACAAACTTCTCATCGGCGACAAAACGGCAGAAGACATCAAGATCACCGTGGGCTCTGTCGCGCCGGGAAAAGACCGCGTTGAGATTTCTGCGCGCGGGAGAGATCTTGTTACCGGTCTTCCGCGAGAGATTATTGTCGGCGATGACGACATTCGCACCGCAATTGCACACTCAATAGAAGATTTGCTCGAAGAAATAAAGGACGTGCTCGAGACGACGCCTCCTGAGATTATCTCTGATGTTATGCGCCGAGGTATTTATCTTGCAGGTGGCGGTGCCCTCATCCGAGGGCTCCCCGAATTTCTCTCTGCGGCACTGAAAGTCCCCATCATCGTCGCCCCTGATCCTCTCACGGCAGTCGTCCGGGGTACCAGCACCGTCTTGAACGATATGCCGCTGTATTACGAGTCGCTCCTTCACTCCGATGACGAACTGGTCCCCACAGAATAATACACGGCTCATAGTAACGCTTACCGTAGTCAGCGTCATACTCACAGTGAATGCTTTTAGCAATCACCTCGTGTCACGTGCCGTGCAGCGAATCTTTGAACCGCTTAGTTATACGGCTTCCATCATCGCCCGACTTTCATTCGGTGACTATGTTTCAAGTCGCAGCGCGCTCCTCGAGGAAAATCAGACGCTTCGCGAACGCATAGCACAGCTCGATCAAGAATCTCGCGCATTACCGATACTTCGCGAGCAGTATGCTTCGCTTTCTCGACAACTTCGCCTCCCGCTGAGAGATCGTGAACTCACCGCTGAAGTTACCTCTCACATACTCGCTTCACCCTATGGCACCTTTACCATCAATGCCGGTACTGAAACGCACCCCGCGTTTCAGATAGGCGACCTTGTGCTTTCTGCCGAAGGCTTTGTGGTCGGGACCATTGCACAAAAGGGCGCAACCATCTCTACCGTACGTATGGCACTTTCTCCGGGCGAAAAGCACGCGGCGGTGATTAATGACACCAGCGTAACGGTAGAGGGAAACGGTCGTGCTGTTGGGGAAGCCCACGCACCGCGCGAAATGAAAATCCACGAAGGTGACATGGTCCTTGTGCCCGAGTTTCGTTTCCGTCCGATTGGAATCGTCGGTTCGGTCTCACCAGATGATAGTGGCGCATCACAAGACGTGCTTATCCGACTTCCACTCTCTCTTACAACACTTCGATACGTCAGCATTGTTCCGCGATAGGTATGATTCGGAACCTTCTTTTGCTTGTCATGGGGGGCGGGATATTTCTTTCGCCTGTTTTGTTTTGGATTGGTGTGTTTACGTACATTATTTTTTTTGAAGGCACCGAGCTTCTGTTTATAGCGCTTGTGGTCGACCTTCTCTACGTTCCCGCGGGTCTACCCGTAACCACACTCTGTACTGCACTTCTTATCCTCGGTACCAAACCATTGCGGAAAGAGTTCTTGACGTACTATAGTTAGTGAATGCTCTCAAAACACTACAACCGCGACTCCATCGATCCCGACGAGATATTCCTCGATGCGAGTAACCTGCCTGACCATGATCCGAATCAGTTTGAAGGTCGTGTTGAGCGGCCCGTATCCACTCAAGCATTTCTCGCACTTGTATTTCTGTTTATCACCGTCGCATGTGGCTTCGCGTATCGAGCCTACAGCATTAGTGTGAGTGATGGTGAAAAATACGCAGAAATTTCTCGTAACAATCGCCTCGATCGTTCGGTTTTGTTTGCAACACGCGGCCGTATTCTCGACAAAAACGAACGCGAACTCGCATGGAATGATCTGAATGCGAGCAGTACCGCAAGTACGACCTTCACGCTCCGAAAGTACACATCCTTGCCCGGCCTCTCGCACGTTCTCGGATTTGTCCGATATCCAAAATCCGATGCAAAAGGGGAGTGGTGGCGCGAAGAGTACACACCCGTCTCTGGTGTCGAATACTTTTACGATTCTGTGCTCCACGGTATAAACGGCAGTTCAATGACCGAAACAAGCGCGAGTGGAAAAGTCGTGCGCACCAACATTACGACCGAACCAATAAATGGTACCGATCTCCATCTCACGATTGATGCGGAAGTCCAATCAAAACTGTATGAGACATTGCTTCACCATGCAAACGAACAGCATTTTGTGGGTGGTGCTGGCGTCATTATGGATATCCACACAGGAAACATTCTCGCTCTTACGAGTATTCCCGAATACAGTAACGCTGCGTTTGTCGAAGGGAATAGCGATGCAATTGATGCCGCGCACGAGAGCGTTCGTTCGCCCACCCTCAATCGCGCTGTTGCAGGTGCCTACACGCCCGGCTCGATTGTAAAGCCGCTGTTTGCGGCAGCGGCACTCGAGGAGGAAATCATTTCTCCGGAAAAGCAGATTTATTCGAGCGGCGCACTTATTCTGCCGAATCCCTATAACCCCGATCAACCTTCTATATTTAAAGACTGGCGCGCGCACGGATGGGTCGACATGCGTCATGCGATTGCGCAATCCTCTGATGAATATTTTTATACCGTTGGCGGTGGGTATAAAAGTCAAAAAGGCCTTGGCATCAACAAAATCGACGAGTACTCAAAGCGTTTTGGCTTTGCGACGATAACCGGTGTCATGCTCGGCGGTGAGATACCCGGGATTATTCCTACACCAGAATGGAAAGAGAAAGTGTTTGGAGCAAACGATCCGTGGCGCATTGGAAACACCTACCATACTGCAATCGGACAGTTTGGTTTTCAGGTTACGCCGCTCCAGGTCGTCCGCGCAATCGCTGCCCTCGCAAACGGTGGGACGCTGTACGAGCCACATCTCATAAAAGGCGAGCGACCGACTGTGCAAGGAACCGTTGGAATCACCGAGTCCCATCTACAGGTCGCACGAGAGGGTATGCGGCTTGCTGTCACGCTGCCTGACTACGGAACAGCGCGCTCACTCAACATGCCCGAGCCTCACATCGCGGCAAAAACAGGAACCGCACAGACCGGCACGCATAACCAATGGATGAACTCATGGGTGGTTGGTTTTTGGCCGTATGAGAAGCCTCGGTACGCCTTTGCGATTATGCTCGAAAAAGCTCCTGCAGGCACACTCTCAGGTGCAGCACCTGGGATGAAGCCTTTTTTTGAATGGCTCGTCGCATATAAACCTGAGTACATCGCATCTGAGTAAGGCGCGCTATGCTTTGCTTTTTTTTAGAAACCTGTACAATGGTGGCACCATGACAGAAACCAACTACTTGAGTAAGGAAAAATTTGATGAACTGACGGAAGAGCTTGAGCATTTGAAAACGGTCCGTCGCCGCGAGATTGCAGAGCAGCTTGAATATGCACGCTCACTTGGGGATTTGTCGGAAAATGCCGAATACGAAGAGGCGCGCAACCTGCAAGCAGCGACCGAAGACCGCATCCGCGTTGTTGAAGAGCAGCTTGCACATGCGCGCATCATCGAATATTCAAAAGGCAATCACGTTTCCCTCGGTTCGTTCGTCACTATTCAAAAAGTAGGGGAGAAAGATGAGTATACGTATGAAATCGTCGGCTCTGCCGAAGCGAACATGCACGAAAAGAAAATTTCTCACCTCTCCCCGCTCGGTTCTGCACTTATGGAAAAAAAGAAGGGTGATATCTTTACCTTTGAAACACCAAAAGGAGGCCAGAAATACAAAATTATAAACGTGAAGTAACAAAAAAGATGGGGCGGTCGCAAGACCGCCCCATCGTACGTTTCGTCGTTCTGACCCGATCGATCAGGTCTTCTGCTTGGGTGTCAAGACCGGACCGGCGATCTGTTCGAAGATGCAGAAGATCACCATGTCAGCAATGTTTCTGCGCGCATCTTCGCTGAGCCTGTCAATTGATGCGCACATGTTACCTGGATTGAGACACACTGTGCCGGCGATGCCTGAGCCGCTGATCAAGAGCGTCACCTCAAGGTTAAGTGTCCGTCGCGGATAGCCAGGAACCGGCGCGGGGGTACACTCGGTCTTAGTTGACCACATTTCGATTGTGACAGAGTAGCCCCCTTTGTTGCTACGCCCCTGAGAGGGCATGCTACTGCACTGTCTCACCTCAGGGTCTTCCACGATCTCGGCCGGGCTGATGACCGTGGTGAATGCTTTGCCATCTTCCGTTTGACCGACGATACCAGTGCGGGGATCTCTGCCACTGATCGTCTCGCACTTGTCTCCCAGTTTCTTCTGGGTGAATTCCAAGGTCTTGTCCGAACTGACAAGGCTCTCAACACACACCCCTTCTTGGGCGTGTGCCACATCGAAGCAGAGCAGTGCCCAAACTGCTAGCAGAGGAAGGACTAGTTTCTTCATTCTCTGTTCCTTTTGTGAAGGTTCGGGTACTGCCCCAAACCGTTTTTACTATGCCATTTTTTTCATAATTTACAATCTCACACAAATTCAGTATGCAAAGTTTTACTAAGTTATCAAGGGTTACCCTTGGTAAAGTAAAGGGACTTGTTGCTCCCAAGGGTAACCCTTGGTATTTCGTTGTAAAAAGAAAAGGGCACCCGTCTGAGGGGTGCCCAATGTGACGACTACCTCGTCACTGGTGAAGAACGATCAGTTCTTCTTCGTGGCGCCGCCCTTTGCGGACACCTTGTCCTGGTGCGCCTTCGCCATCGCAAGAGCGACCGTTGCCTCGACGGGGCCGGATGCACCTTCGGGGCACGTCTGCCGATTGGGAAACCGGATTGCGATGAGGTTGGTGCGCTGAATGCGCTCCTTCCCATCCGCGGTCGGCCCGAGCAGCGCGACGATCGTTCCCTCACGCATGATGCACTTCTGTCCCGCCTTGAAGCGAGAGAGCTTGCCCGCGTTGGACTCGAGGGTGATCTCGATGTCCTGAGTGACGAGGCCCAACTTCTGGACCTGTGCCACTTGGGCGAATGCCGGTGCGGTGACGAGCAATGCCGCAGCTGCGGCGATTATCAGTTTCTTCAGTTTCTTCATGTGGTGTCCTTTACCTTTCAGGTTGGGACTGTTTCGAAACACCCACCGAACGCTCTGCATACGATGAGTTTTGACACAATACATGATTTAAGTGTTTTGTCAAGTTTTATGCTTGACAAAATAAAAAAAAGTAGTATTATATTACCACTGGGCTGGAGTGCCCAGTACCAGTGTTGAAATGGGAAACAAAACAAGGAGTTTTTCCCAATGGCAAATCCGACACCTCTGAAGACAGTGAACTCCGAGAGCCGTGATGAACCCGGTGGCACGAAAAGCCGCTTGAGCATTTCGACTCTCGGCACGTTCGGCAAGACAGCGATAAGTATCGGGTCGACTATTCTCTTCCCGGTCGTCGTTATGTTCGCAAGCGTCGGCGCCGCCAAATGGTTCGGCATCGCAGAGTTCTCAAATCGCATCGACGTGACGAAGATCAAGGACAATCCCTGGATTTTCGCATTGCTTCTCGGCCAGACGGCAGTAATGTCTGTCTGGTTCTGGTCGCAGATCAAGGTGGTGCGTGACATGCACACCAAGGTCGACAGCCTCCGTGCGGAAACCAAGACGTCCGTCTTCATGAGCGGACTGATGCTGCTCGTTGCCGGCTACATGCTCGGCAGCTACGGCTCAGTGTACTGGGCTTTCGTCATCCCGGCCATCTTCCAGGTCATGGACGGCTTCACCACACCTGACACAGCAATCAACAATGCGGCTCAGAAGCCGTTGATGCAGCGCGAGTAAGCGCATCATCGGAGGGCAGGGGAGTAACACCCCCTGCCCTTCTTCTTTTATATTTTTTTGAAATTAGGCACCCTCATTCCTTTCGCGGTTAACAGCCCAATCCGTTCACGTATTCTGAAGCCAATGTGCACATACATATTGCGGATATTTTACCGGGCAGTTGGAGGTTGAGAGTGCCTTAGCAAAAACTTGCTTTTTTTCATATTCGTTGCATAGTGATTTGAGCGAACAGTGGAGTTCGTTGAAGAAAGAGGAGACAGCTATGAACCCTTCAGGCCTCTTCACCTGGGCACAAGCAATCGGCATATCCTTCATCTCATTAGTGATTCTCAGTCTCGGGTCACTAGGTGTCGGACTTTGGCTTCTCGTGAAGACAAAAAGCATGCATCCATCAAGCGCACAGACGACCATTCAGGTAGTTGGAGGGTTCGTCGGATGGTTCTTCGGAACCATTGGCGGACTAGTTTTGATTGCTATGATATCGCCAGACGCAGCGCGCTGGATTATCAATCGTGGTCTTACCACCCTAAACACGTGGCAGAACAACGTGCAGATCTGGCTGGATTCAGTGATCAGTGATTCAGCGACAGCATCTGTGATCGGCCTCATCTTTAGCAAAATCCAGTTCGGTCTGATCATGATCCTCTATCCGGTCGGAAAGTCCATTGGATGGTGCTCAAAGCATCTGATGGGCAAGGCCTTTCACAATCGCACGATCAGAGGCATGCTGGAGAAGGAGGTGGTGCTCCCACCGCCGCCAAGGACACTGGCTGGCTGGCGCGCAGAACGGGCACCGGGGCCGGGTACGTCATCGCCACCACAGTGGCGCACACCTGACAATAAGAAGTGAAATCGAAGGGTGCGCTCCTTAGTGAGCGCGCCCTTAACGTTTTACTTGAAATGTGCACATTTTCATTGTATGGTATGTGAAGAATCAACGAAAACGGAGAATCACTGTGAGCGAAAAAAAGCGTTGGAAAACCTGGCACATTATCGTACTCAGTACCGGTATGGTGTTGATTACGATTGTCGGTACGACCTATCTGATGTACAGCTACGGAGCAAAAACAGTTCAGTCTGAGTGCCTTGCTCAGACGCTTGACGTCAACCTCGATAGAAGAGGGCCGAAAAAAGGACAGCAAGCACTCTTCGAGCAGCAAGCAGCAATGGCGGCAGAAATACACCGCCGTCGTGTCGCACAGGGCCTTGAAGACTTCTGCCCAATCGGCAACTTCAAAACTAAGTGGGAGCGCTTCAAAGGCTTCGTTGAGTTCAGTCGCCGGTGGGCACTCGAGACTAACAAATA
The DNA here is from genome assembly GCA_009924895.1 of bacterium. Taxonomy (GTDB): domain Bacteria; phylum Patescibacteriota; class Minisyncoccia; order Phycocordibacterales; family UBA2100; genus UBA10103. The sequence continues at coordinate 59,822 of RFQR01000005.1, read as the reverse complement.
CTGGCGGCAAAATGAGCGCAGCGTTGTTATCAGAAAAGCTGTCGCAGGAGAATATCGTTTCTCTTGGCCGGAAGAATACTGGTGCGTGAACGACTATACCGGCTCTGAGGTTCGACGTGTGTTAAGCACTGCAAAACAGTGGGCAACGCTGAACCAAGCAAAGCCGTACGTCGGCAAGATAGGGAACATGTATCTCTATTGCGTCCCGAAGACTTAGTAGGCTTTTGCGGGCGGCGCTTAAAGCGCCGCCCGCATTCTTTTTGACATTTACAACAAAAAACGTAGAGTTCAGGCGGACACTGTCGTCCAAGCAAGGAGATCCTCCGTGGACAAACTATGGAATACACTCGCAAACGTTACGGCAGACGAATGGCGTGTCTTTCTCGCCATCGTCGTTTCGTTGTGCGCAATCGTGGGCTACTTCACGTACGGCTGGGCCCGCGCGCGTGGGTACAATGACGGCAGAAAGGGTATCGATCGTGACAACGTTGCCGTTGTCAACATCGCGTTCCGCGAACTCCCCGGCTACGTCGAGATCCGTGGGATTACGCCACCCGAGCTGCCAACTCTCGACAAAGTGTTCGGTAGCGCCCGGCTTCAAGCACTCGTTCGTAAGCACGTCACACATGTGAGGCCGGGACAGCCGCTTCTGCCGCGGGGAGCAATCCATCACAGCGGAATGGAACGTATCCACCGCCATATCACCGGTGACGACACGGTCGCGACAGAAGATGCGGTGGATGAAAACCACGGAGCATATGTGCAGCGCAATCGTGCATTCATGCTCACCGCTCTCAAGAGCGATGATGGCATGATGATGCCGCACGTCATCAAGGTGAACCCCGGGCGGCTCGTGCAGATGTTGGATGCGGACTTTGTCGCTCGTCTGGTCCCGCACCGTCAATCGCACGCAGTCTACATCGAAGCTATGGTCGAGATGGCAAAGCAATATGAGCTGTCTCGCGCCCTGTTTGCTGAAGCAACTCTCGAAAACGAAATCGAAATCGGCCAGCAAGCGCCTGTGTGGACTGCAGAGATCCTCACACGCAAGACGCCCGGAATCGAGCAGGCACTCGATGCTCTGAGCGAAGCTGCCTGATGCAGCTGAACCCCTGTCCACGCAAGTGTGGACAGGGGTGGATTTTTATGGTATAAGCACGTCAGCCTGATGGGCTCTCGCCACAGAGGCGGGTCAACCAAAGAGGAAGCCAGATGTTCGACTTGTTCTCACTGACACCAACCCAATATCATGGGTTACAACTCCTCGCCTACGTTTGCTTCACCCTCCTGGTGGGGCTCGGCATCGGCAGGTGGGTGAAAAACCAGCTGAACTACTACTTCAACCGCGGTTTCGGACGAATCGTCATCGGCCGAAACAACCTGAAAGCTCTCGGCAACGGCAGGTTCTTGCTTCAACTGCGCAACCTGTTCGAGGAAATGCCGCTTTCGACGGTCGTACTCGACCCAATCCTGCGTGAAAAAGCAGTCGCGGCAGGCAAACACTGCAGCGAAGAGCAGCCGTTTCCGATTCTCGCGACAGACGCAGAACAGACCGCATGGCTTGACGCCAACCTTGGCTACGTCGCCAAAGTCAACCAAGCGGGCGAAATCGCCGAATCACTCCACCAACCGGTGGTCACCAAGTGGGTTTGGCTGGTTCCGGCCTGTTCAGATGGTGCAAAAGGAACGATCCGGAAGTTCCGGACTATCTGGATCGGCGACGACACACTGGACAAGTGCTCTGATCCGAGCGTCTTCGAATACGAACGCCAATACCACTACACGCGCGGCAACACACTCGCCATGATCTATAAGGCGGTGCGTGAAAACGGCGGTTGCATCATGCACGGAAAACGTCACGTGCAGATCGCCGTCAAGATCGAGATCAAAGCTCCAAAAGGGCACGAACTCGTGTCCTGATCGGACGACTCGAGGGCCAGTGTTACAGCAATGTGAACACTGGCCCTTGTTCTATTTGAATACCCCGGTACCATTAGGGTACTTACTAACTTAGTGCGCAAGATTATGAATACATCAATAAGCAAGTGGTGTATGCCCGTTGGTCGTGTACTTATTGCGAGCCTTTTTCTTATTAGTGGTTGGGGAATGCTGATGAACTTTTCTGGTTCTGTCCAGATGATTGCATCAGTTGGTGTTCCTATGGCAGAAGTAGCTACCGTTATAGCTCTCTTCTTGAAATTGGGAGGGGCGCTCATGGTACTAACTGGCTTTCATGCACGTATTGGTGCATGGATGCTCATTGCCTTTACTGCACTCGCAACCATATTCTTCCACATGGATTGGTCACAGCAGATGCAGCAGGTAATGTTCCTCAAAAACCTCGCGATTATCGGCGGCCTGCTCTACGTAGTGAAATTTGGTCCTGGTGCATGGAGCTATCACCAGCACTGTACCCTGCTGGGAGGTATTTGTCCTGAGTGTAAAGACTGCAACGATTGCAAAACAGCGTAAATCGGCACCGACAAAACCACCTCCGAGGGTGGTTTTGCTTTTTCGAGAGGATCCACGCACAAAACATGCACAGAACTGTGTTGACCTTTTGACAGTAGTGGAGTATTCTTATTAAGAAGATATGTCACAAGCCGAAGTTGCGAAAGGGATCGTCGAAGAGGCGCTTCCCAACACTCTGTTTCGAGTCAAACTCGATTCAGGAGAACTCGTGCTCGCGTATCTTGCGGGCAAGATGCGACTTCACAAGATAAAAGTACTAGTCGGCGACACCGTTGAAATGATACTCGACCCCTACGGAGGACGAGCACGTATCACTCGCCGCGTATAAACTTTGTAGAAATTGAAAGCTGTGTTATAAATCCTCAACTGCTCAGCAGTAATCATGAAAGTAAAAGCATCCGTTAAGAAAATTTGCATGCATTGCTCGACAGTAAAACGTCGTGGCAAGCTTCGTGTTATTTGCGAAAACCCACGCCATAAACAGCGCCAGGGCTAATTTAAGGGAGCGAAGCGAACACTTACCCCGCACTACATTTTACAGAACAACACTTTTAGCATATGATGTCCAACGAGCAGAAAAAAGCATATCTTACATTGAGTCCGCTGAAATTAGTGCGGGGTGTAAGAGCTTCTAAGCTCGCAAATACTCGCTAAGAACCTCTAACATGCTACGTATTGCTGGAATAACCGTACCCGATGAAAAACGCCTCGACATAGGTCTTACGACTATTTATGGCGTTGGTCGTCCTCGCGCTCAGGAAGTCCTCGCAGGACTTAGTATCGACGGTGGAAAACGCCCCAAGGACCTCACTGCAAAAGAGGAGGCAGCTCTCCGCGAGACCGTAGAGGCATTCACTCTTGAGGGTGAGCTTCGACGACAAATTTCTGCAAACGTGCGCCGCCTGAAAGACATCAAGTCCTATCGTGGCTCGCGCCATGCAAAGCGCCTTCCAGCGCGAGGTCAAGGAACCAAAACGAATTCGCGCACCGTTCGAGGAAACGTTCGTAAGACCATGCTTTCAGGCCGTCGTAAGCTTGAAAAGACATGATTACGAGAGCGGGGATTGAGTATCTTTCCCTCGCCAATTTTACAAACTGATTTTTTTGCTATACAATATTGCGCGAGTTAAAGATGTAGATTTTTGCAAGTACTGACCGAGTAAAATTGGGGAGGGATGTAAGAATCTCTAAACTCGCTTCGCTCGTTAAGAGCTTCTAACACAATGGGAAAAAAACGAATCATACGAAAAAGTGGCGGAACCGTTGATCAGGGACTCAAGTCTCGCTCTTTGGCGCGTGTTGCTAAACGCAACATTGCGATCGGACACTTGTTCGTTCAGGCAACCTATAACAACACTCTCGTCTCACTGACCGATGACAAAGGCGGCGTAGTTGCATGGTCATCCTCAGGAGCACTCGGTTTTAACGGCGCTAAAAAGGGTACACCATTTGCAGCAGCAAAGGTGGGTGAACTTGTTGGTGAAAAAGCTGCGATTATTGGCATAAAGGAAGTAGCGGTGACTATCCGCGGCGTTGGTGCTGGCAGGGAGTCAGCTCTTCGCGGTTTTGCATCAAAAGGCGTTGATATTATCAAGATTTCTGATGACACTCCGGTGCCACACAATGGTCCGCGTCCTCCTAAGCCACGACGTATCTAAATTAAGGGAAGCGAAGCGGACACTTACCCCGCACTAATTTTACAGAACACTATTATTAGTATATGATGCAACGCGAGTTAACAGTACAGATTTCGGCAACCACTAGCTCAGTAAAATTAGAGCGGGGTGTAAGAACTTCTAAGCTCGTGTTACTCGCTAAGAATTTCTAACATGCTTCCCATCAAATCAAAGTACAAAATTGGCAAACGCCTTGGTCCTGCTATTTTTGAGCAGCTCCAAACACAAAAGTTTGCGCTCTCTGACGCTCGCGCAAAGAAAGCAAAACGCGGAGGACGCGGGGGATCGGATTATGGTCGCCAACTTCTCGAAAAGCAGCGTATTCGCTTTTCGTTTGGCCTCTCTGAAAGCCAGCTTTCTAAGTATGCAGAGGCATCGATGGGGGCAAAAGACCCTTCACAAGCGCTCCATGGCGCGCTTGAGTCACGCCTCGATAGCGTAATTTACCACGCGGGCTTTGCTTCGACGCGCCGCGCTGCGCGCCAGGCAGTCTCACATGGGCATTTCACCGTAAATGGTCGCCGTGTTAATGTCCCGTCCTTTTCGGTCAAGAAGGGGGACACCGTACTTGTTCGAGAGAACAACCGAGGAAGCACGCTCTACGCTCCCTTGACCGACGAGATCACTCCGAAAAAGACTCTTCCCAAGTGGCTTCACGTTGATTTTCCGCTCATGAAAATTAAAGTAACCGGCCTTCCGGAATTTATCCGTGGAGAAGGAAGCTTTAATTATTCAACACTATTTGAATTTTATAGCAGATAGTGTTATAGTTAGTTACTTTTTATAAGCATCGCGTTTTTGCCATGTCTGATTATCACATTGCACTGCCAAGTAAGCCACGCGTCGTCTCGGAAAGCGAGCGCGCGGGAACCTATGAAATCGACGGTCTCTACCCCGGGTATGGTTATACCTTGGGTAACTCACTCCGCCGCATTATTCTCTCGTCTCTTCCTGGCTCCGCAATCACCCACGTCTCAATCCCTGGCGTTGCACATGAATTTTCTACCATTGAAGGTGTGAAAGAAGACGTCGTTACGATGATCTTGAACCTGCGCCGTGTTCGTCTCAAAATTGCAACTGACGAGGCGCAGGTCATAACGCTCTCGGTAAAAGGCCCGAAAGAAGTAACAGCTGCTGACTTGAAAATCCCTGGTCAAGTAGAAGTCCTGAATCCTGAACAGCACATCGCAAGCATCACTGGTAAGATATCGCTTGAGGTCGAGATTAACGCTGAGCGCGGTCTTGGCTACGTTCCAAAAGAGGCGCATCAGAAAAAGCGTGTAGAAATCGGTACGATTGCACTTGACGCTATTTTCTCTCCTATTCGACGCGTTAACTACGAAGTAGAAAACATGCGCGTTGGTGATCGCACCGACTTCAACCGCCTCAAAATTCTTATTGAAACTGACGGCACTCTCTCTCCTCGTGAAGCGCTCGAGCGCTCGATCGAGACAATGATCCACCAGCTCAAAGCGGTTGTTGGTTTCAAAGAAGAAGAAATCGTTATTCCTGAATCAAAGAGCACTGATGACGAAGACGCTCTCGCAGACAAGCACCCAGCAGATGCTGAGATACTAAAAACACGCATTACCGAACTCAAACTTCCGACACGCGTTGAGGAGGCACTTGATAATGCCTCAATTCGCACGGTCGGTGGCTTGGTCCGTAAGCGCGAAGATGACCTACTCTCTATTGAAGGCTTGGGACAAAAAGGTCTTCAGGACATCAAGCGCGCACTCTCAAACATGGGTCTTACACTGCGAGGCGATAAATAGCATATGAAGCATCACCGCAAAAACAGAAAATTTGGCCGAGAAAAAAATCAACGCACAGCTCTTTTGCGTTCTCTCGCACGTTCTCTTGTTTTGCACGGTGCTATCACCACAACGGAAGCGAAGGCAAAAGAACTTCGACCATTCATTGAGCGCCTGGTAACAACGGCAAAGTCAGGCACCCTTGCATCGCGACGTTCGATTACTGAGCGCCTTGGTAACCAGGGTGAAGCGACACAAAAGCTTATGGCAGATATTGCCCCGCGTTTTTCAACTCGATCAGGCGGCTATACCCGTATTACCAAGCTTGGCCGCGTCGGAAAGCGCGTTGCTGAATTTGCTCGAATAGAATTTCTAAACTAAGTATGAATGACCGTACTCACACTATTGATGCAGCAGGAAAATCTCTCGGACGCGTTGCGTCTGAAGCTGCAAAGCATCTTATTGGTAAGACACTCTCTTCATATACGCCAAACAAGACCTCTGGCACTATCGTTGTTATCACAAACGCATCGAAGCTGCTTGTTTCTGAGAAGAAGCGCCTCACCAAAGTGTACGAGCACTACTCTCAGTACCCAGGTGGCCTCAAGCGCGAAAAGCTCTCTTCTCTCTCGGCACGAAAGGGTATGAGTGCGGTGATCAGAACAGCCGTACAGGGCATGATTCCTCGTAACACGCTTCGTGTCGGACGCATGAAGAACCTTACTATCACTGAATAAGTATGACTACTAAACGTTACATTGAGACTGTGGGACGCCGTAAGACTGCTTCGGCTCGCGTTCGTATCACCCCTGCAAAGACTGCATCCATGGTAGTTAACGGAAGAAGTGCTGAGGAGTATTTTCCTCTTGAGTCTATGGTCAAGACTGCCTTTGCCGCACTCCAGGCAGTGGGTGCAACACACACAGTTACCGTCCGTGTCTCAGGTGGCGGACACAAAGCTCAAGCCGAGGCAATACGCCACGCTATTGCGCGTGGACTCACTGAAGAAACACCCGTACTTCGTACTGATCTAAAAAAGCGCGGATTTTTGAAGCGCGATCCTCGCTCAAAAGAGCGCAAGAAATTTGGTCTCAAGGCTGCTCGTCGCGCACCGCAATGGTCGAAGCGCTAGAAAAAGTAACCTGCTTTACTTTTTCTTGACGTTTAGACGGCAGGAGCGATGTTTTGCCAGCAAGCGAAACCGCGAGGCTCTGTCGCGACCGAGTCGTGTTGACACGACGAGAGTTGTGACCAAAGGGTTATACTATACTTACTTTCGTTCGCCATGTCACTTTCAATTGGTATTGTCGGGTTGCCAAATGTCGGTAAATCCACACTTTTTAACGCCCTTACGAAAAAAGGTGTTCCTGCGGAGAATTATCCGTTTTGCACCATTGACCCTTCTGTAGGAATTGTGGCAGTGCCTGATCCACGGCTTGATCGTCTTGCGCAGATGTCTGTATCAGAAAAAACAATTCCTGCTGTTGTTGAATTTGTTGATATTGCGGGTCTTGTAAAAGGCGCTGCACAAGGCGAGGGGCTAGGGAATCAGTTTCTCACCCATATTCGTGAGACCGATGCAATCGCGCAGGTCGTCCGGCTTTTTGACGATGAGGACGTGCATCACGTTGCGGGGGAGGTCGATCCTGCTCGTGATATCGAAGTTATCAACCTCGAGCTTACGCTCGCTGATCTCGAAAGTGCGAAAAAGCGTCTTGACCGTGTAGAGCGCGATGCCAAAGGAGGTGACAAAGATCTTATCGCGGAGCGTGATGTCCTGCGCAAGCTGGTACAAGCGCTCGACCAAGGAAAGCCCGCTCGCTCTGTTGCACTCGATGAGTACGAGCAGAACATTGCAAAAAGCTTTAACCTCCTTACCACCAAGCCCATGCTTTTTGTATTAAATAGAAAGAGCGGGGCAGTAAACGTCGATGCAGAAAACGGAGATCGCTGGAAAGCGCTCCAGTCACTCCTTGAATCACTCGGGGCGCAGTGGGTGTTTGTTGATGCGGGCGTAGAGAACGAACTCAATGATGTAGGCGACGAGGAGCGTGCTGATTTCCGTCGCGACCTGGGCGTACAGGGAGACGGTATCAACGACCTCATCCGCGCAGGCTATCGGCTCCTTAACCTGATTTCATACTTTACAACTGGCGAAAAGGAGACACGTGCATGGACCATAGTGCGTGGCGCGACAGCGCCAGAAGCTGCCGGGGTTATTCACACTGATTTCCAAAACAAGTTTATCCGCGCTGAAGTGATTCAGTGGGACAAACTACTTGAAGCTGGCTCATGGTCTGCAGCGCGCGATAAGGGAATGATCCGTACGGAAGGGAAGGAATACGTCTTTCAAGATGGAGACGTGACTGAATTTCGACACAGCTAAAAGTGGATTTTTTATTTTTTTGTTGTATAATTTTTCTATCATGAAAAAGCAAAAAAATGGCCAGAAAAAATTTTGGCGTCTTGGACTGGAAGAGTTCGATACGCAGATTTTTGATATCTCAAAAGATGGTGACCTTATCGTTCGAGAAGGTAACTATCAATACAACATTGCGGCAATTGCGCGCAAATACGGAACGCCAACCGAAATTCTGTTTCCTACCGTCATAGAAAACCGTGTCCGTGACCTCATGGAGACATTCACTGCCTATATTAAGGTACTCGGGTACAAAGGTAAATACCGCTACCACTATCCAATGAAAGTGAACCAAAACCGTGAGTTTGTTCTTCCTGCCGTTGCTGAAGGCGCAAATCTCGATGTTGCATCAGCAAATGAACTCTTTCTCGTTAAGCGCATGATCGAACAGGACCGTTTCAACAACAAAATTCGTGTCATCTGCAATGGTCCGAAATCGGAGCGCTACATGGAACTTATCGAGGAACTCCGTGGAAAAGGTCTCACAGTGATTCCGATCATCGAAGATATGGTTGAGTTTGAACGTATGAAAAAGTTCAAAGGTGAAGTAGGGATCCGCGTTGATCTTTCAGTCAAAATTGATAGTCATTGGGACAAAAAGTACAACCGCTTCGGATTCACCGAGACCGAACTCCTTGAACTCGGCAAAATCAAAAACCTCTCAGTGCTGCACTACCACATTTCAAGCCAAGTTGAGAGCATAGAAGGATTCGTGAAGCCCTTAAAACGAGCAATTGAGCTCTACGCACAGATGCGCGAGAAAAACCCAGGTCTTGATACCGTGGATATTGGCGGCGGCGCTGGCATTCCCTACAACAAGAACAAACGTCTCTACACGCTCAAAAATCTCGTGCAACGGATCATAAAAACTGCAAAGGAGGAATGTGACAAACGTGGCGTAAAGCATCCAAACCTCATTACTGAGTGGGGAAGATGGGTTGTAGCTCCTGCACAAATCACCCTTTACAAAGTCCTTGCTGAAAAGGAGGTCTTGAATAAGGCAAAAAATATCTGGTACATCGTCGATGGTAGTTTTATGAATGACCTTACTGACACCTGGGCGCTTAAACAGAAATGGCATGTGATTCCCGTAAACAACATGAACGAGAAAAAACTCGTGCATACATGGCTCGCCGGAAGCTCATGTGACAGCGACGACAAATACACTGCGGGTGGCTCGCATGTTTCGCTTCCAAAGCGCACTGAGGACGAGGACTTGTTTTTAGCGTTTCTCGACACCGGCGCATACCAGGACGCTCTCGCGTCTCACCACTGCCTCCTTTCATCACCACTCAAGCTCATCGCACAAAACGGCGAAATTAAAGTCGCACGCAAACGAGAAACACCCGAAGAGGTGGGTCGTCAGTTCGGTTGGTAGCTTACTTATTTTTTCTCGACAGGTATCGAATCCACGAGTGACCGTAGACGGATGTTATGAGTGCAATGTTAGCGATAACGAGATAGAGGGAGAAACCGTATTCAGAAAACGTCCAGTAATGTACTTCGCAAACGTTGAAAGTCCGCACAAAAGACCCGCAACATACGCAAATCCTGACTCGCTCTCAGGATTTTTCCATGCTTTTGCAAGTGTAGGAAATGCTGCAAATCCATCACTAATTATTGCAAAAAAGATCGCGAGTAAGGGATTGCTTGTGAGCGCCCCCAACACGAGCGCCAGGAGTGAAAACGAGCCACACAAATAATCAAGGATTCCAAGATGCCAGTATGCCTTAGGTTTCAGATACGATGTGAAGACAACTATCAGCGGACCAAGCCCAGCAGCGAAAACCGGCAACACTGCCCAACTTACTCCATCAGAGACCGCTGCCACCGTCGCAATAAGTGGCGCAAGAGCCCATAGTGACCACGTAACTCTGTTCGGGCTTGTATCACCACGAATAGTATCGCGCACATACACAAGAGAACCAACAATATTGATGAGTTATCCCACAATCACAATCGCATGTCCAAATTGCATTCACAAAAGTATCTCTCGCTTGCTGCGGGACAACAATAGAATCGTTTATACAATGATGCATTAACTTGTCAATATATGTAATGATCCTCTTCCTCATTCGTCATATGCTAGTGTAGAGGTATATGAACAAAGTCACACCAAAGGATTTCTTTACGTGGGCAGGGGCAATGATTGCACTCTATGGTTCAATCACGGCGTTTCTCACGCTTATATTTGAATACATTAACAAGGCATACCCTGATGCTCTTGATGGGTATGTGGACCCTTACTCAGGGACCATGCGCTTCGCGATGGCGAGCCTTATCGTGCTTGTGCCAGTATTTCTAGTACTCATGCGCGTCATTCGTTCAGACATTGGCACCACGCCAGAGAAGACAGAGTTATGGGTGCGTCGCTGGGCTCTTATGCTCACCTTGTTTCTCGCAGGCTCTGCTGTCGTTATTACCCTCATCACTCTTATTAACACCTTCCTCGGGGGTGAGCTCTCGACTCGCTTTGTGTTTAAAGTTGCACTCGTGATTCTTGTCGCCGCAGGAATCTTCATGCACTTTCTCGCTGAATTGTGGGGTTTCTGGAACGATAACAAAACCAAGGTAAACGCAGTAGGGATTGCAGTTGTTGTACTTGTTATCGGTACGATAGTTTCAGGATTCTTGGTCATGGGTTCACCATCATATGTCCGCAAACTTCGCATTGATCAACAGAAAGTTTCAGACCTTCAAAACATTCAATGGCAGATTATTAACTTCTACCAACAGAAGGGCAGGCTGCCGGCAACCATGTCAGAGGCGTACGATCAGCTTAGTGGCATGACAGTGCCAATTGCACCAGAAGGTGACATGTATGAGTACGCGACTACCAGCAATAAACTCGGTTTCAAATTGTGTGCAAACTTTAATGCGGACAGCAACGGCTCACCAGGCGATATTGCAACTGCATACCCTATGGAGCAAAATGTTCGCAGTGCCGATGATGCAGGATTGCCATGGAGTCACAGCACGGGAAAGACATGCTTTGCCAGAACCATTGATCCTGAGCGCTATCCCATATACAAAAAATAGACTTGTAAAATAAGTTTTTTGTGTTGTGGGTCAGAAAATACCATACTCTTCGAGCACTCAGGGGCCCTCACTCGTGACAGCATGTCCTTTAGAATCTCGCATTGCTTGTGCTGTGTCCGTTAGAACGTCATCGCTAGAGCCTTGTATTCAGGAGCTCCACAGCGGTGCGCTCTAAAGGACACTACCAGCAGAAATTCTCCACGAAAGGGAGGGAAGAGCGTACCTGAGCGGCGCTTGACTCTCGAAGGGAAAGTACATGCTCTGTGCTCACTTATTCCTATTAGCACCATACCTAAATTACTCAATTTTTATGAACGCGCTTCCATCATCCGGAGTTTCGTTTCTCTCAAAAAACTGGGCACACCGAGTTTCTCGTACGGTCTCTGCACTTACCATTTTTGCATTAGTCTCTGGAACCATTCCTTCGGGAATTGCGTTTGCTGACACCACAGCAGCTCTCCTTCCTCAAACTGAAGGCACAGTATCGGGGTGGACCGGATCGGTAACGAATACTCCAAACGACTATAACCGAAATGGGGTGTGGGGAGAGGAAAGCTCTCTCGGGGGCTGGAATATCTTCGCAACGCCTATGGACAACATTGCAGAGGAAGGCATCACCCTTGCAACCTCAACGGGAGCGCGCAGCGCAAAACAAGTAACCACTGATTCAGAAAGCGGCCTCTACTCATTCTCGTTTGCACCAACAGAGAATGGTTGGTGGAGAATCACTGAGGAGCAGCGTGCGGGATGGACCCAGGTCACGCCATCGTCACCGGCATACTTTGATGTCTTTGTAACAAGTAACCAAGTGTATTCTCCATACAACTTTGGCAACTGGCAGAATCCATCAATCACTGTGACGAAGTGGCAGGATACCGACAACGATGGTATCCGTGACTGGAACGACTCAACTGAAAGCGGCACTGTTGGGGTAAAAGATGAAGGAGAGTCGTTCACTGAACCAGGTGTTGCAAACTGGCCATTCTTCATCGCCGAACAATACGAAGGAGAGGAAGGTATCGTGTATCTCCACATTGTTGCAAGCGGACTCACGAATGCATCGGGAACTGCAACCATCTACGTTCCCGAAACAGGTTACTTCTTTGTGCTCGAAGGCAAACAGTCAGGCTGGAATCGCACGTATCCGACTGGAACTGGAGTATTTGGCTCAAGTACCGTGGTAACGACATTTGAAAACGGTGTCACCGTTCCTACCGGATTTACGATTGATACAGGCACCTACTTTGGGGTTTCGCTCTCAAATCCTGGTCAATTAGTTACTATGGGACATCCTGCTGGCATTGAAGAACCAATAACTATGATATCGTTCAGTAACTATCCTGTGCCCGTCATCCTCCCTACGCCGACACCGACGAGCGGTGGTGGTGGAAATGGCCCGATTACTGGTACATTCGGCGTCAGTAACGGCAGCGGGATTCCGAGCGGACAAGTCTTGGGTACATCTACCTCGACGCAACCTGACTTCGGACCAGCATGCGAACGCTATGTCACCGATTTTCTTGGGCCCCGTCGAACAAATAATCCTGAACAAGTACGACGCTTGCAGACGGTACTCCGAGATTTCAAGAAAATGGATATTGATATAACTGGTGTGTACGACACAAAGACCACTGCTGCGGTAAAGGCGTTCCAGGAGAAGTACCGCTCTCAAATCCTTGCTCCTTGGGGTCTAAGTTCTGGAACTGGGTTCGTGTACTTGACCACCCAAAAGAAGATCAACGAGATATACTGTAAAAACACTGCGCAGTTCTCACTTTCTTCAGATGAGCAAAAAATAATTGACTCATTCAGAAACCAGAACAAGACATTGCGACCACCACTGGGTAACGGTAACGCACCTCAGCAAGATGGCGTAGAGGGACAGCCATCTGATACGTCTTCAAGTACCGGAGGAATAGTGCCACCAAGCAACGATTCGAACTCAGGCACCGGATTATGGTCCAAAATTAAAAATTGGTTTGGCGGACCGAACTAACGTACACCTATCAACAAAAAGACCCTTTGCAGGGTCTTTTTGTTTTGTACACATTTTTTGATATACTCGCGGCATGACTTCAGAATACAACGCAGTCGATATCGACTTTGAGCAAGAAGACGAAAACGGGGTAGGTGGCCTCAAAGCAAAAATTGCTAAGCTTAAAGTGGAACTTGCAGCCGCAAAAAAAGAAGCACAAGATAATCTTGACGGCTGGCAACGTGCCCGTGCTGATGCTGCAAATATGCTGAAAGAAGCTCGCGCACATGCAGAGCGTGCAGAATCCCGTGCCCGAGAGTCTCTGACGGAAGAACTTTTGCCCGTTCTTGATGGATTCGATATGGCAATGGGATCATCAACATGGGGGAGTGTCTCTGCCGAGTGGCGCAAGGGCATCGAATACATCCAGTCGCAGTTTGTAAACATACTCAGCCAAAACGGAGTCGCGCGCTTTGGGGCAGCGGGGGAGAAGCTCGACCACACACTCCACGAAGTAATCAGTGAGTCGGACGAAGGGAAGGAGAGCGGGACCGTGCTTAAGGTCATCCGCAACGGTTATAAGATAGGAGACCGCATCATCCGCCCCGCACAGGTCATCTGCCAAAAGTAATCACCGTGCTTCCGCTAGCACCCACAGCACACCACGCTTTCACCCCAAAACCCACTTTTTTTGTGCAAGTCAGACTTGCACAATTACAATACACCTGATAGCATTGTGTCAAAAAGCTATGAGAAAAGAGCCGTTTTCGGTTGGATCATACGTACACGTCTTAAAACGGGGGACACGTGGCATGCCTATTGTTCGAGATGAAGCAGATCGATGGCGTTTTTTAAAGCTACTTCGCTACCTCAACGATGAAAATGTGCCTCGGAACTGGGAGAGGGACGTGAGTCCCGAAGATATTCGCTTTGGATATCGACGCCCCGGGCATTGGCCAGAGGCAAAACCATACGTTTCGATACTTGCATTTTGCCTTATGGACAACCACTTCCATTTACTCCTGCGTGAAAATACTGAGAATGGAATCGCGCGGTACATGCAGAGGCTTTGCACCAGTATGGCGCTCTACTACAACACAAAATACGAGGAGAATGGGACATTATTCCAAGGCGCATACAAGGCACGAACCGTAGAAGATGATGAGTACCTTCAGCATCTTTCTACGTACATACAAGTAAAAAATCCTTTTGAGCTGTACGATGGGGGAATACAGAGGGCTCGCAAAGAATTTGCTGCGGCGTGGGAGTGGGCTCTTCAGTACCCGTTTGCAAGCTTGCGCGACTATTCAGGTAATAGGCGAGGCTCCATCGTTGATCATGCCGCAATACAAGAGATTATGCCAACGATGCGTGATCTTCATGCGCGAGCACAAAGCTTCCTTTCGGGCGAACTTGATGATGATGAGGAGTTTATTAGAATAGCTATTGACATATAATAAAAAAGTATTTTAATTGTGCAAGTCTGACTTGCACAAAAAGAAATCGGGCGTATACTAGTTACTACTTACTTATTTTAATCTAAAGTGTATGGCAAAAATTCTTGGAATCGACTTGGGAACCACAAATTCGGCAATGGCGATTGTCGAGGCAGGTGAGCCTAAAATCATTGAGAACGCTGAGGGTGCGCGCACCACGCCGTCAATCGTTGCAACCTCTAAAACAGGAGAGCGCCTTGTTGGTCTGCTTGCAAGACGCCAGGCAGTCACCAATCCAAAAAACACGGTGTATCAAATCAAGCGATTTATAGGCCACTCCTTCAAAGAGGATGCCGTGCAGAAAGACAAGGCTTCGGTTCCATTTGAAGTGAGCGCATCAGCAAACGGCGGTGTCGAAGTCACTATGGGCGACAAAAAATATCGCCCTGAAGAAGTTTCTGCGATGATTCTTCAGAAAATGAAAGCAGACGCAGAAGCCAAAACGGGTGAAAAAATCACCGAAGCCGTCATTACTGTTCCTGCATATTTCAACGACGACCAGCGCCAGGCAACCAAAGATGCCGGCAAAATTGCAGGACTCGATGTGAAGCGCATCATCAACGAGCCAACCGCAGCGGCACTCGCATACGGCTTCAACAAAAAGAAAAACGAAAAGATTGTGGTCTTTGACTTCGGAGGTGGTACGTTCGACATCTCGGTGCTCGAAGTGGGCGATGATGTTATCGAAGTACGCTCAACCGATGGCGATGCACACCTAGGCGGTAAAGATCTTGATCAGAAGATCATGAATTATCTTGCCGACGAGTTTAAGAAAGAATCAGGCATCGACGTACGTACTGATGCGCTCGCTCGCCAGCGCTTAGATGAAGCAGCAGAAAAAGCAAAGATTGAGCTTTCGAGTGCGGTAGAAACTGAAATTAACATCCCCTTTATCACCTCAGACGCATCAGGTCCTCGGCACCTTTTGGTGAAAATGACTCGTGCAAAGCTCGAAGAGCTCGCACAGGAATTCGTTGACCGCGCTCTTATGATCACGAAACGTGCCATGGAGGCATCGCCATTTAAGATCGGTGACATCAACGAAGTTATTCTCGTTGGCGGTCAGACTCGCATGCCAGCGCTTCAAAAAGCGGTTGAGACGTACTTTGGCAAGAAGCCAAACATGAGCGTGAACCCCGACGAGGTCGTCGCACTCGGTGCAGCGATTCAGGGAGGCATCTTGCAGGGTGATGTGAAAGATGTGCTGCTTCTTGACGTTATTCCACTCTCACTCGGTATCGAGACGATGGGAGGCGTTGCCACGAAAATTATCGAGCGCAACACCACCATCCCAACATCGCGCTCACAGGTGTTCTCAACCGCCTCAGACAACCAGCCATCAGTGGAAATCCACGTTGTGCAAGGCGAGCGCTCAATGGCGGGAGACAACAAATCACTTGGCCGCTTCAATCTCGATGGCATTCCACCCGCACCCCGCGGCGTGCCACAAGTAGAAGTCACCTTTGACATTGACGCAAACGGCATCCTCTCGGTCAAAGCAAAAGACAAGACCAGTGGTAAAGAGCAGTCCATCCGCATTGAGGCTTCGTCAGGGCTCTCTGATGCAGAAGTAGAAAAGATGCGCAAAGATGCCGATGCAAATGCTGAATCAGACAAAAAGAAAAAGGAGCTGGTTGAAACACAGAACAATGCAGACTCATTGGTCTATAGCGCAGAAAAGTCACTCAAAGAATACGGCGACAAAGCAGGCGAAGATGTGAAGAAAGAAGTGCAAGAAAAAATTGACGCAGTGAAAGCTGCTCGAAACGGCACTGATAATGCGGTGCTACAAAGTGCAGTGAGTGCACTCTCGACTTCACTCTCTAAAATTGGCGAGGCGCTGTCGAAGGCGCAGGGCGCGCCGCAAGAGGAGCAGACTCCACCACAAGACACTCCACCTCAGCAATAGTGCATGGCCGAGGAAACCCTCACAATACATGGGGTACCGTTCACGCTCGTACGCGCTCAGCGCTCGAGCGTGAATGTGTACAAAGGACAAAACACCTTTCTTCGTATTGGACCAAAAAGTATTGTCGAGGAGCACCTCGCTACCCATGTTCATCTTGAACAGTTTGGTTTCCCAACACCAAAAATTCTTGAGCGCGGAGAATACAATGGTCAATCCTATTACACCGAAACCTCCCTCTCATCACCGCACTTTGGCACCATCTTCAAAGAAGATGTTGCGAGGTCTGGGGCTATCGATGACGCACATTTCGATAAGTTTATTACTACCGCCAAGGCATTTCTGACTGCACAGCTCAAAACTGCCGGGTCAGTGGGCTCAAAAGAGCGTGTCGCACACGCTGTACACCTTACTGAGTTGTGTGCTGAACTTCCAGCGCATGCGGCAAGACTAGTGCAACGCTTTGACGATGCGTTTGAACGAATGAAAAATCTTCCGTGGGTTATTACACACGGTGATTTCAATCCGCACAACATGTATGTCGACGGCGTGATTGATTTTGAAGATTCATTTCATTGTCCTGTTGGATACGACGGCGTGACAGCCCTCGCTGCTATAGACTGGTTTCCAGACGAGCACACCTTCGAATATTTTACAGCCTATCGTTATTCTGATAGACAAAAGGCTCGATACCTCGCAATGGTTGCGACGCTGTATGCAGAGCACCGCATCGATAGCGACTCTGCCGCTGACGACTTTGCATTCCTTCGCGGCATCTGGTCAACGGCGGGTATGCAGGCTCACCCGAAGCTCCAACAGTGGCGCTATAATCGATTTGTAAAACAATTTCTCTCTTGATATTCTTCCTTAGTCTTAACCTATGGCAAAAAACTATTACGACATCTTAGGGGTATCCAAAAGTGCTTCAGAAGACGACATAAAAAAGGCGTTTCGAACGCTTGCGCACAAATATCATCCTGATAAAAAAGGCGGCGACGAGGCAAAGTTCAAAGAGGTGAGCGAGGCCTATGCGGTACTCTCCGACAAACAAAAACGCCAACAATACGACACCTTTGGGCAGGCAGGACCAGGCATGGGGGGCGCAGGAGGACCCGGTAATTTTGGCGGTTTTGATTTTTCAAACTTTGGTGGATTCCAAAATGGTCAATCGTTTGAATTCGATCTCGGCGATATCTTCGGTGAAATGTTTGGAGCAGGGGGGCGACGAGGACCGCGCCAGAGACGAGGTCGCGACATTTCCATCGATGTTGAGTTGCCACTCAAAGAAGCGCTCTTTGGCACAGAGCGCCGCGTTCTCATTTCAAAACTGTCAGCGTGTGCGACGTGCGAAGGAACCGGTGCGAAAAAGGGAAGCAAGATGCAATCATGCAGCATCTGCAACGGCAAGGGTGAAATACACGAGTCACGCAATACCTTCTTTGGTGCATTTACCTCAAGTCGTCCCTGTCCGACCTGTCACGGACGCGGGCAGGTACCGCAAGAAGCCTGCGCTTTGTGTCGTGGCGAAGGAGTTCAAAAACGGCAAGAGGAAATCCGTATCACCGTGCCATCTGGCATAGAAGACGGAGAAATGATTCGCATGCCCGGTATGGGTGAAGCAATACTCAGTGGTACTGCCGGAGATTTGTACGTAAAAGTACATGTACGTGCCGACAAGCACTTTACGCGCGAAGGAAATCACTTACTAACATCACTTTCTATTAAATTGACCGACGCGCTGTTGGGGGGAGATTTTACCATAGCTGCTCCTGATGGGGATGTTTCTGTTTCGGTGCCGGCGGGCATCACCCACGGTGAAGTGCTGCGTATCCGCGGTCGCGGCGTTCCACTTGCGCGCGGCTCTCGCGGCGACTTGCTCGTAAAAATTGATATTACGTTCCCTAAAAAGTTATCACGTTCCGCACGCGAATTGGTAGAGAAAATGCGTAGCGAGGGGCTATAATGGCGGCATGCACGCACCGTCACTTTCGACGACACTCGCCGTTATTGCATCAGACTGGTTTATTATTCTCGCTTTTTTTACCCTGGTAGCACTTGATGCAATGCGCGGTGGCGCGGGACGAGCAGTAACACTTGGTCTTACTGCACTCATTGCACCGTATCTCTTTTCTCTTCTGTCTCAGACATTTCTGCTTTCAGGAATTATAACGGCAGCATCTACTGAGAAAATGCAGGCGCTCGTCTTTGGCGGAATATTTGTGGTCACCTATCTTGCAGTACGCCGCATGACGATTTCCTATGGAGATTTCGGTATCGGTATCGTGTCGTCACTCTGCGCAGCACTCGGAGCAACCGCGCTCATGCTTCTGATGTGGAACAGTGTCCCTGCTCTTGGTACGCTGTGGCATTTCGGTAGTGTTGCCGAATACATCACTGCGAGCTATTTCTTTTGGATTATTGTTGGTTCGTTCTCGCTGCTCTCATTTGCAAGAGGTTAAATTTTTGAGAACCCGTTGATGGTTGCCCCGTAAATCGTCGCTGTTGAACCAGAGAAAAATGGAGAGAGTGAATCGCCGTCAGTCGTGCCGTCGGTGGTGAGAAAAACTGATTCGCCCGTATCCGCAGTATTTGATGCTGGGTAGGGAGCAATACCAAAACCGTACATCTTGCCCCACACTTCAATGTTTGCAGAATCTTTGATATCAAATTTCACGGTTCTGTTTGCTGCTGAAGGAAGAATATCACCAGAGATGTAAATATCCTTCGAGAAACCTTTCGGAATAATAGTATTCTGGATAGAAGCGTAGTAGTCGCGCCCATCACTCACTTCGGTTGGATAGCTTATTCCATCAACAGTAACAACGACATTCGCAAGATCATTCATACTTGCGCTCCCATTTTGGCGCCAGGTAATTCCTTTTAAGATTAAGTCCTCTTTTGAACCCGCACTGATTCGAATACCAGAGAAGCGCACAGCTGTATCATTAATGGTGCGATTATTAGCGGCACCTGGATCAAACGACGAAAGTGCAGTTTCTGCCGTTCCAATCGTTAATGACTCGTTGATCGTTTGCATGGTTCCAGTAATAGGGAGCGTGCCGCCAACAGGCGACGACGCAACAATTGCACTAAGGCGTAACGCTGGCATCTGTCCGTCATAGTCAGTGAGATCATCTTTCATATTGCCAGCAATCGTAAATATTTGTGACTCACCAGCCGGGATAGTGATAGTGTCACGGTTAAATACAATTTTGTGCTCACTACCAATATAGCCGTAAGTTACTTCTGAATTTGAATCGTCCAGAAGTGAAATGTAGTCAAAAGCCTGATCTTGCCCCATGCCAACTCGCTTAACGGTGATACTTTTTACAGTTACATCCTTAGGCCCAGCCGTGAGCGTGAAGCGCGTGAAGGGAACATAGAGCGCGTTCGGGGGAGCAAGAGTTGGTGAGGGCTGGGCAGCATCCGAAACAGTCAGTGCATCAGCGACAATTTCGACGCCATTTACTTGACCAGTTAATGTTGCGGTAGATGCCAGTGGAACGACACAAAGTGAGTTGAGAACCGCGCGAGTTTTGGGCCCCAGTTCACCGGTTTGGGTAATGCCATTTTTTTTCTGGAATGCTTTCACTGCAGCAACGGTCTTATTGCCATAGATACCCGCCTGTTCGAGACCAAAATATGCCTGGAGAGCAGACACCTGTGGGCCAGTCATTCCTTTGCGAAGCGTCTTATCCCATACCATGCTGCACTGCGCAGCTGATGCAACAGAAAACAACGATAGGAGGGCGAAGGAAGAAACCAAGGCAATATGCCGTGGGATCATAAGGGAATTATGAGGGGTAGAGGCTTTTATGCAAGGAGCGGCAGTGAATGTGGCGTCACGCAAACTCACAACCCACTTGTGCTACATTGAACACATTGACGCACTAACACCGTTTGAAATATCTACTCCTGCACCATCAGACGCTACACTGGCCAGAAGAGGTAACCAGAGGCATGCCTGAGCACACCCATAATGCACTCGACGATGCAAGGGGGTACTCGGTGGCGTTAAGAAACATACTACAAAGCAGTTTCATAAGTAGAGTTTGTAATTAGCTTGAAATCGTGGTATAAAAATAAACAGCGTGACCGTGGTGGTCACCAACAGGAAGGAGATGTGCTTTGGCATGGAAAAATGTTTTCATCCGTGCCGGCACCATCATGACCGGCCATGGATTCAAGCGGGTCGAAGAATTCCTTTTCGATTGGCTCTTGTATGGAGCAGTAACGTGGTATTGCAACGCCGAATGGGGTCCCGTATATGGAAGCCTGGCGGCATTTTGCATCATGGCGCCACTTTCTGCTTGCGTGTCTTTTTTTTGGATTGCAATCTACAACGCAATCGGCAAAGACTGGCTTGGACTTGAGCTCTTAAAAGAATTGAAACGCTCAAAAGGTGGAAATTGGTTCACCAGAAAAGCACGAGCAATCGTGCGAAGCGGAAAGGGTGTACCTGCTTTTTTTGTATTGTCGTTCTGGACTGACCCGTTCATGACGACAGTATATTTTCGAAAAAAAGGCGAAACGTACACGAAGCTAACCGGACGTGACACTAATATCTTCTGGTGCAGCGTTTTCGTATCGAACACATACTGGACAGTGCGCTGGAGTGCGTTAGTTCAGCTCATCTGGTACGTGTGGGATTACGTCGAGCCAGTGCTACGACCTCTCTGGCAACAGCTCACAAACTGAACAGTAGGCGCCGCGAAATCGGCGCCTGCTTCTTTCTATGTGATACTACGTATGTGTCAGAACATCACTCTCATGGAAAAAAAGCCGCAATTGTTGCGACAGGGCACACGTTAAAGAGGATTGAGGAGTTTCTTTTTGATTGGTTGCTTTATGGCACAGTAACCGCATGGTGCACAGCTCACTTTGGGACTGTTTGGGGTCTCATTTGGAGTTTCTGGGTCATGATGCCTCTTTCTGCTGTTATATCACTTATTTATTTACAAGTGTACGACAAGAGTAGAAGAGACTGGCTTGGATTTGAGCTCATAAAAGAATGGAAGGATGAGGATCACGAACTAAGTTGGTTTGCAAACTTGATACGCAAATTACTGCATCTTGGGAGTATCCCAGCATTTCTAATTCTGTCTACGCATGGAGACCCCTTTATGGTAGTGGTTTATTTTAGGCACAAAAAAAATCAGTTTAACGGGATGACACGTCGAGATTGGAAAATTTTTTGGACAGCGGTCCTTTTTTCAAACGCATACTGGACGCTCCGATGGGTTATTATAGTTGAGGTTGTACGCCAAATTTACTTTGCCGCTTCGTTCTTGAGATAACAGGGCATTTGAAATATGTTGTATACTCTAGTCCCATGAGACGTAAGTTCACTTTTGTACTCTCATTACTTCTGATTGGTTTTTGTGTATCCATTCTCTTCTCGGTGTACCACTTTTACATAAGGCAGGATTACATGACAGTAACACCCGTAACATGTGACCCGTCATTACACTCTTGTTTCGTTGGAGACAGTTTGCTAACCCCCACTTTCTACAAGCTTATTCATCGAAAGGCATATCTCATTGAAAGGTGTCGTGCTTGGGCAGGTGAATGCCCGGAGCAACAATGCAAACCCAGCGATGGAGTAAACTGTTTCGAAAGTTATTGTGATACATCTTCTGAGATTCCCTGCAGCGTTTCAGAACAGGCAAGCTCATCACCGTTGTGATATATGGAAAAACATGATCTCTATTTTACACTTGACAAGGCTCTACGCGAGCTAGAACATCGACGCTCAGACAAGTCACTTCTCAATGCTGTAAGTTCTTATTTTCGTACCTTGCCGTCGCCTGAAATACTACAAAACGTCCCATACGCTGTGGTATCCCGTGCTTTACTATCCCCGACCCACGAAATTAATCATTTCGTAAAAAAAGTGGTGCCCCAACTTTCTATACCCACACTCTTTTTTCAAGGACCTGAAGATAAATTTGTTGGTCTCAACCCAGAGAAAAGGTGTTTAGGGAAAATGATTTTCTCTGACACTGACGATCCGTTGCATTTTTCTATTATTGAAAAAAGAATTATAGTCGATTTTAAGAACAACGAGGGAAAACAAATAAAAGAGGTTATGACATTGGAAGGGGAGCACCTTACATCGTTTCATAAAAAATTGTATGAGGGTTATTTTTCTTCCAATAAACCTCTCGTTGTTGACTATTCTGGATGGTTTTTTTCTGCAGAAAAATTTTCAGATAAACACTCATATTTGAGGTATCTAGGATTATTTGTCACCGAAGGTATTTTATTTGAGAACTTTCTAGATTCGGACGAAGAGCAAAAAAACTTTACCTACAATAAAGCAATACCCGCAGTCCAAGAATTAGAGCGCCTCTTTGGGCTCAGACCCCTTATCGTGCCAATGATCCCCGAAGAGAATGACAGCTCACCATTTTGGAATTACTATCCAAAAGGGGTGCGAGAGCTTTTTTCACCAATGAATCGACCCCAATAAAACTATGGGTTACAACCTCTTACCATTTTTGGTCGCCTGTTCCAACACACTGTCAGAGACGTTTCCACTGTTGCTGTACACACACATTCCCGCGATGTGCCTTTCTGCGCTATTCGGATTTTACGTACTTTACAATACGCGAACACTGCAGGCAGTCGTACTATGTTTATTGTCGGTTACATTTATTTTATGGACCTTTGCCGATATTACTGTATGGGTTTTTTATGACCGCCCCTCTCTCCAAATTGCTATATGGTCGTTATTCGGTTTATTGACTGCTTTTACATTCTTCTTTACTCATTGGTTTATACAACTCTATCTTTCAAAGACAACTCCAGATTGGCTCATTTACACGTGGGGTTTATTGCTGACACCCATAATCATGTTAACGCCAACAGGATTTAATGTGAAGGGTATCGATTCGCAAGTCTGTGCGGTCGTGGAGAACAACGCGTTCACTAACTACTATTACTTTCTTGGTCTTGTTGCTACTCTTTTAATATTCTTTAGCACATATCAGTGGTATCGAGACTCTATTACAGATACTAGGGCGGAAAGAAATGGAAAATGGATTGTAATTGTAAGCGGTCTGCTGTTTATTTTTGCATTTGTATTTACTGGAACACTCGACAGCTATCTCGTTTCCGCTGGTTTCTTGCCTGACTTTGGTCTCGAGATGTATGGAGTAGCGACCATGTCTTTCTTTATCGGGATGCTTGCATATGCAACAGTCCAGTACGGAGCATTTAATCTAAAATTAGTAGCCGCACAAGCACTCGTGGTGGCTCTGGTCGTGTCTGTTGGATCAGAATTTCTGTTTGTTTCATCAGAAATGGCATACGTATTAGTTGGGTGTTCTCTTTTTCTTATATCTGGTTTTGGATACCTGCTCGTGCGAAGCGTTAACGCCGAGATAAAAGCGCGCGCAGAAGTTGAAAAACTGAGCCAAGAAAAATCAGAATTTATGGCATTTGCTTCACATGAAATTAGAAATCCAATTACTGCCATGCGTGGATATGCATCTCTCATTACTGACGGCACAACGGGGGAGACAAATAAAGATACGACGCGTGCAGCGAATCAGATTCTTCTGACCGGTGATGATGTCCTGCGTCTTATCTCACAATTCTTGGACCGTTCAAAAATGGAACTCGGTCAAATAGCGTATTCAATCGCACCGTTTGACATTGGCCTCGCCGTATCGCAGGTTGCCGATGGTTTTCGTCCACATGCAGCTGATAGGGGACTGCAATTTAGCGCAACAACACCATCAGTCATGACCAAAGGTGACCTTGGTAAATTTAAAGAAGTCCTAGGTAACATCCTCGACAACTCACTTAAGTACACACGCACTGGTTCTATTTCTGTTGCCGTATCAGAACACGATGGAAAAGTCCGTGCGACCGTCTCTGACACGGGTGTCGGCATTCCGCCAGAAGTGCTCCCGAAATTATTTCAAAAGTTTGCGCGAGCTGACGCGCAAAAGGCTAACCTCCTTGGCACTGGCCTTGGACTCTATCTCGGTCGCACATTCATTGAAGGTATGGGTGGAAAAGTCTGGGCAGAATCAGAAGGGAAGGATAAGGGGTCACGATTTATTATTGAACTGGACAAGATTAATTTGACATAAATTAACTAATAATGTATAATCTCATTACGCTACGATCGGGTAGCGGTTGGAGTACTGGCGATGAGCCACACCAAAAGGGTGCTGTCCCCTCAAAAACAGCGCTTCCTTCAGATCTTTTCCAAGGATCTCAAGGAGGATCGGCAGAATGGCCTCGCGGTCTCTGCCGACGAAGTAAGGCGCCTTATCCAATGTGAGGAACGTCTTTTGTTCAGACTTACGGACGATGAGTTCGCGAGTCATGAGCACGAGTACTTCTTCACAAAAGCAGCCCTGAGAGACATCGACTAAGTTTCTCGGTTTGCTAGGATTGCCCTACTTCGCCACAGAGCCCCGCTATACCGACAGGGGTCTCTTTATTTATTTGACGGTCACACTCTTCGCAATATTGCGCGGTTTGTCGACATTGTTTCCTCGCGCAACAGCCATATGATAGGCGAGCAGCTGAAGCGGTAGTACATTCAGCACAGCACCCGCTGCGCCTCCGACTCTTGGCACACGTAGTAGCGCATCATCTTCAGCTCCAATCGTAACCACGCGCGCTCCACGCGCAGTCACTTCATGAACTGCATTTTCTACATCAGTTCGCACGTCATCATCTGAAACAAGTGCGATTACGGGCGTGCCTTTTTCCATCAGCGTAATAGCATAGTGCTTCAAATCACCCGAAGGAATTGCGTGAGCGTGCACGTAGGACCCTTCAATAATCTTCACCATGCCTTCACGGATAATCGCTGCGTTTTGCCCTTTTGCCATGAGAAATAGGTGGGGCATCTGCGCTGCCTCTTTTGCAAATTCTTGAATCTGCTTTTGGGAGTCAGTATCCGCGAGGTACCTATACATACCCGTGACAAGAGCACGGATGTCTCGTATACCTCGTGACGCCGTACCTGCAACACGGTGGGCAAGCATATACCCCCACGCAATTTGTGAAGTGAATATTTTTGTCGACATTACGCAGATTTCGGGACCAGCATTTGCCATAAACGGAAAGTCAGACATGCGCGTCATCATGCTTCCGTACATGTTTACGTACGATGCAATTTTCGCTCCGCGCTTTTGTGCCTTCTCTAACACTTCAAGCACATCTGCTGTCTCACCACTTTGTGATGGCGCAATGCAGAGGTCACTTTTACCGATAAGATCAGCATATTCACTCGCTTCGCCACCAATCAAGTGCACTGCACGCACACCTGCAATAGAGCGTAAGTAAAATGCAATCTGCTGCGCTGCGACACCTGCCGTGCCTGAACCAATGCAATACACCGTTCGTGCTTTTTTAATGGCACTCACCAATGGCGCAAAGTTAGTCTTATCTTTCAAGACTTCCAATACCGCAGCAGCGGAATCATGAATTTCCTTAATCATGTAATGTGGATACGACCCTTTGTCTGCAACAGTAGAAGGAGCGCGATATGCCTCCCACTTTTGCGTAGCTTTTTTTCCCGTCGCCACCACCGAGAGTGCAAGTGCGTCATTCGAGCAAACCACCATCTGACCATTTTCAACAACGAGTATGTTCTCTGCGTGCGATCCGAGTGAAAGTGAATCTGAAGAGAAGAAGTATTCCCCTCGTTTATTCGTACCAACAACCAAGGGCGATCCGTTGCGCACTGCGTACACATCACCAGAGCGGGAAAGCACAATAACCGTGTTGCGCCCAGCGAGCTCCTTAAACGCGCGGCGTACCGCTTCTTGAAGCGAAACTTTTTTCGCATACTCTTCAACGAGATGAACAATTACTTCAGTATCTGTTTGCGAGACGAACGCATATTTTTGTAATTTTTGCTTGAGGGCGTCCGCGTTTTCAACAATCCCGTTGTGACAGAGGATAAAAGAATTGTCTGATGCCATATGCGGATGTGCGTTTGCATCCGTGACAGCGCCGTGCGTTGCCCAGCGTGTATGACCCACCGCACGATTTGCAACAGGAAGGGGAAGTGCCTCACGGAAGACAATGCCTGTTTTTTTGTAAACATTAATACTTCCGCCCGCAAGAGCTCCGACACCCCAACTGTCATAACCACGATATTCGAGTCTCTGTAAACCTTCTTGCACTAACTGAGGTCCCTTTTCTGAGGAACCGACATACCCAAAAATGCCACACATAAAAATAGTGATTAGCCACTAGATAATAGCCACTGGGGCTACCAGATCAAATATGATTGATGAGTACTTTGTATTACTTTCTTTGTCTGCCCAGTTTCCCAAGCGATTTGAAAAGTAATTTATGGTTGAAAGTACAACCAGAGGGTTCCCGCAGATACTCCCGAACACGTACGTGTTTTAGGGGTCCGATTCCCAGGCCTAATTTTTAGGATTCAAAACAACTGTCTCTTATTCTTTCAAACAGTTTATGTTTTGCTGTGCCGTGGTGTTTTAACTTCTTCTCTCTGGTGCGCGCATCTTTTTCAGAACGATATAATTCAACATAGACATACTTCCAAGTACCTTCCGTTCTATTTGTTGAGATATTTTCGCGCGCATTATGTTGAGACAGTCTTGTTTTGAGATTATTGGTATAATCAACATACAGACTTCTATCTCGAGAGTGCTGGATTACGTACACCGCATACATTTTGCAACACTATCCTAAAAATTAGGGTTGGGCCCTCTTCCTCGTAGCCCGTCTGCCGTCAGGCAGAGTAGGGACACACGCTCATTTAGATATAAACTCAAAAAAGTATTAGCTAGTAATACTTCTGATAGTACCTGCTAGTACAAATCCAGCAAGCTCTCGTTTGTGCAAGTCAGACTTGCACAATAAGAAAACAATTTTTGCATCCATGCAAGTACTTCGTGGCGGGTGTCTCCTCTGATACCATAAGTGGTATGAAAAAACTCTTCACTGGCCTTCAACCCTCGGGCGACTTGCATATTGGTAACTATTTCGGCGCGCTCAAGCCTGCGATTGATTTGGCAAAACAATACGACAGCATGATCTGTGTCGTCGATTTACATGCACTCACGACGGTAAAGAATGGTGACGATCTTCGTAAAAACACCATCTCGGTTACAAAAGATTTTATTGCTGCGGGCCTTGACCCAGAAAAAACAATTATTTTCCAACAGTCGCAGGTGCAGGAGCATACCGAACTCGCGTGGATTTTTGAGTGTCTCGTGAGCGTGCCATTTCTTATGCAAGCCCACGCATACAAAGACAAAGTGGCAAAAGGGATAGAGGCGAGTGCGGGACTTTTTAACTATCCTATGCTTATGGCAGCGGACATCCTGCTTTATGAAACCGATATTGTTCCGGTGGGTGCGGACCAACGACAGCACGTAGAATACGCGCGTGAAGCGGCTGCTAAATTTAATAACGCCTACGGTCAGACATTCAAAGAGGCTGAAGAGCGTATACTGGAATCGGTTGCCGTTGTGCCGGGAACCGATGGCAAGAAAATGAGTAAGAGTTATGGAAACACCATTCCACTTTTTGGCACTAAAGATGAAATTGCAAAGTCAGTTATGTCTATCATGACAGACTCAGCGGGGGAGAGGCCCGCGTTTGTGTATGCCATGCATCTTCTTTTTAAAACAAAGGAAGAGCTCGAGCCCCTTTATGAGGCATATCGCGGAAAATACAAAGCGCTCAAAGACGCACTTGTTGAAGATATTGACGCCGCCATCTCACCCATGCGGGAAAAGCGTGATTCTATTTCTGATGCGGATGTTATTCGCATCTTGAAGGTGGGAAGCGAACAAGCTCGAGAGCGAGCTCAAGCAAAAATGAAAGAGGTGCGCCAAAAGATCGGTCTTAGTTTGTAGTATGTATCTTGCCGCGATTCTTGCGGGAGTTATCCTCTTTTTTATTGCGAAAAATCTGTGGCGCCCTAGGCTCGACAGGGCATGGATTCCGCTTCACGAGAAGCAGCCGCGTCTTGCAATAACGGGGCACATGCTCACAATTGAAAATGTGCGTCACGCTCGGTATCGGAGCGAATTTGAGTATGACGTTACCTGGACTACTGAATCATACGGCCTCAATATGCTTTCTGGTGCGTATTTTGTGACCGAGCCTTATGCACTGCTTCAGGCGCATACGTTTCTTATTCTTGATTTTTCGGGGAAAAAAGTGTGCTTATCAGTAGAAGTCCGTAAAACTGAAATGAAAGATTTTAAGGTGTGGCACGTGATTACAAACAACTATGAGATTTTCTATATTATTGCTGACGAAGATGACGTGGTAAAGCTCCGCCGTGATGTACGCAAGGACCCGCTTCATTATAATGAACTTAACTTCTCGACGGATGAGCTCCGAGCACTCGTTAATTCAATACAATCTGAGACGAACAAATATAATGAGAGGGCGTGGTGGTACCGACTCTTGCACCGCAACTGTACTACCGAACCTCTACGCAACATTCGGAATGCTCGACCAGGCATACCAAGTTGGTCTTGGAAATATGTGGCAACAACTGAAGCTGAAAAGTTGCTTCATGAAGGAACGTATATAAAAATTGGCGCTAAGTAATATTTGTGGTACAATATTTCGTACAAAGTACGCCTAGACTCTTAAAATGGAGGCTCAATTGAGCAGCGAACGTAAGTGAACTGTCGTGACCCCGGAGATGGTAGAACGTGCGAGGAAACGCACGACCTTGATCCAACTCGGCCCGGGGCAGAAGCTCGTTGTGAAGGAACCGCCACCCGGCGAAAAAGGAACTGTATACGTTGAACCACCTGAAAGTGGGGAAGCGACAGAACTCAAAGTATGGGGAACAAACAGTCGAGGCACAGATCGTTTCGACTCATAAAGTTTCCTTTCACACACGAAACTAGCATGGGCAACCAGATTACTCTGGTGGCCCTGTTCTTTTGTTTTCAGCATTTTTTGCTAGGATAAACACATATGCAACGAACATTTATCGGTGAGCTTTCCTCACGGGTCGGACAGACCGTTCTTATTAAGGGGTGGATTTCAGTCCGTCGCGATCAGGGCAAGATGGTATTCGTTGATGTGCGAGACATGTCAGGCACCGTACAAGGTGTGGTCCTTCCTAAATCACCCGCCATTGAAAAGGCGAAAGAGGTCCGCACCGAAGACGTAGTTGCAATCACTGGTCTCGTCAACAAGCGCCCGGACAAAAACGTCCAGGCGGACAAAGTAAATGGCGACATCGAGCTCGTTATCGAGACGCTCGAGATTTTGAATCCTGCAAACACACCACCATTTGACCTTTCTGACACTTCTGAAATTAGCGAAGAAACTCGTCTCAAATACCGCTACATGGACTTGCGCACCGCACGCATGCAGCGCAACATCCGTTTGCGCAGTGAACTCGTGCGACGATGCCGTGAATATCTCTACAAAAATAAATTCACTGAAATTGAGACCCCACTTTTAACAGAATCAACACCGGAAGGCTCACGTGACTTCGTGGTCCCATCACGCTTGAATCCTGGAGACTTTTACGCACTCCCACAATCACCCCAACAGTACAAACAGCTTCTCATGGTGGGTGGCATGGAACGCTACTTCCAAACCGCACGCGCAGTACGAGACGAGGATTTGCGTGCAGATCGCGGGTTTGAACACACACAGATCGATATTGAAATGTCGTTTGTGGAACAGAGCGATGTAATGGATCTTATCGAAGGTATGCTCACCGAGGTAACCGAAGCGATGGGATACACCATTAAACAAAAGCCATTTCCACGCTTTACCTACCAGGAGGCCATCGAAAAATACGGCGCTGACAAATTCGATATGCGCACTCCCGAAGAGAAAGAGAAGGGAATACTTGCGTTTGCGTGGGTGTACAAATTCCCATTCTTCGAGAAGACTGACGATGGAAAGTGGACCTTCACGCACAACCCATTTTCTTCACCAATCCCAGAACATGTCGACAAAGTCTTGAACAAACAAGACATTGGAAATATCCTCACCACGCAATACGATATCGTCTGTAACGGCTATGAGGCAGGAGGTGGCTCTATCCGCGCGCACCGACCTGAAATTTTAAAAGCGGTCTACGACATCATGGGCTACATACCCGAAGAAACAGAAGAGCGAGTGGGACACATGATCGAAGCATTCGGCTATGGTGCACCACCGCACGGCGGGATCGCACTCGGTGTTGAACGTCTTGTCATGAACCTAACTGGGGAAACGTACCTGCGCGAGGTTCAGGCATTTCCTATGACTCGTGGTGGCAAAACGGCTGTTATGAAAGCACCAAAACCACTCACACCAGAACAGCTTGCAGAATTAGGATTGAGTGTACGGAAAGAGGGGAAATAAAAGATGAAGGCGGGACACTGAGGTCCCGCCTTCTATGCGCCTGGAGAGGGGTTACGAGACACGCTTGAGCTGCGTGGGCATCTTCGGAGTGCCTCCCGCGATGGCGTTGGGCTCGAGGCTGATCTCGAAAGCCTCAAAAGCCAATCCGGTAGCGGCCTCATCGGTGAGGCCGAGCGCTACCATCTGCTTTTTTGCACGTCTGACCGCCACGAGAGTGGCGTGAACCATCTTGTCCTTCTTCCTGATATCGTCTTCCGTCTTCATGTGAGACTCTCCATTGTGCTACCAGCCAAACGCAAGGTAGCCAGATGTACTAAATCACATTTTTACTATTTTGCAAGTCGTCGGTGGTACGCGATAATTCGTACATGAGTTCCTTTGCACTTGAACACGAAAAATTCCAAGGCCCTCTTGAGGTGCTTTTGAATTTGATTGAGTCGCGAAAAATGTCAATTTCAGAAGTGTCGCTGTCACAGGTTGCTGACTCGTATCTTGCATACGTTGAAAAGTTGCCGGAGCTGCCACTTGCCGAAACCTCGCAGTTCGTTCTTGTTGCCTCCACACTGCTTCTCATAAAGTCCCGCTCGCTTCTTCCGACGCTCGACATGACACAAGAAGAGAAGGAGAGCGTTGAAGAGCTTGAGAACCGCCTTGCACGTTATGCCGTGTATCGCAAAGCTGCAAAACTCCTCAAGCAGCAGTGGGGAACAAAACCGCTCATGCTTGCACAACGCGCACCGGAGCGTCCGCGTGTCTTCGCGCCTGGCGAAGCAACCACTCAGAAACTCATTGCAGCGGTAAAAAAAATGATGCGGTCGTTCCCAACGCCTGAAAAAATGGTTGAGGCGGTGGTAAAGCCGGTGATTGCGCTTGAGGAAGTTATCGGGACCCTCAAAAAACGTCTTACCCTCGGCTTTCGCACACGGTGGAGCGAGCTCACCAAGACCGCGAGTAGGGAAGACCGTGTGGTGTACTTTCTCGCGGTGTTAGAATTAGTTCGTTCTGGTTCCGCATCAGTGTCACAAGAGAAGTTATTCTCCGACATTGTGATAGAAACAGAAAATATATCATCAGCACCGGTCTATGGATAAAACAACTGCACTTTCAAATAAAATTGAAGCATTACTTTTTTCCGAAGGTGGCTCTTTGAGTAGAAAAAAGTTGGCGCAGATTTTGCAGTGTACTGACGCTGAACTTATCAGCGCACTGCAAATACTGAAATCGCGTCTTACCGGAGGACTCGCGCTTATCGATACCGGCGCTGAAGTGACGCTCGCTGTTGCTCCAGAAACAACGCCGCTCATTGAGGAAGTATATGCAATCGAGCGCGATAAAGAGATCGGAGATGCTGGCCTCGAGGTGCTTTCTGTTTTACTGTACAAGGGTCCATCAACACGGGCAACCATAGACTACATACGCGGTGTTAATTCATCGTTTTCTGTCCGGGCACTTCTCGCGCGCGGCCTTATCGAACGTGTCCATAACCCAGAAGATAGCCGTGAATACCTGTACCGACCATCGGTGGAGCTGATGGCGCACTTGGGCGCAACAGAGTCGTCAGAATTGCCCGAATATGCTAGTATTTTAGCCGAATTAGCCACTTTTGATGCATACAATGGAGCAAACCCCGTACCATCTGGAAACGCCGAATGACCCCCGTACTGAACGGTTAGTAACAGTGACGCTTGCGGTAGTTGCGGTGCTTTCACTCTCTCTCGTATTTTTTGTGTATCGTGGTTCTCGCTCCGCAGAGAGCGCCCCACAGACGGCCGCGGCCTTGAGTGCGATTGAGCCATTCATAGCAGTGCCGCTTATCGCAAACGCTGCGATCGTCTACGACGTCCAGAGTGGCACCGTATTGTATGAGCGCAATGCGGATGCACAACTCCCCCTTGCATCCCTCACCAAAGTGCCACTCTCATTCGTCGTCTCGCAAACACTTTCTCCCGAAGCGACCATGGCCATCCCCTACGGAATTGGCAAAACCGGACAAGCAGAAGAACTGCGTAAGGGCGATATAGTTACGGTGCAAGCACTAATCGACTACACACTCGTCGCCTCATCGAATGCGGGTGCAGAAATGCTCGCGCTCCTTGCTGACCGCGCAATCCGCGATCAATTTCCAGAAGCACCAGAAGGAAAAGCCGTGGTATGGCGCATGAACGAACTCATGAAGGAACTGTCTCTTGATCATACCTTTTTCTCTAATGTGAGTGGGCTTGATGAAACAACGAATCGGTCCGGGGCGTATGGTTCAGCGCGCGATATAGCGCATCTTTTTGCGTATGTCACCCAGCGAAGCCCGGCTGTATTTGAAAAGACTGCTTCGCGCTCTGTCACGGTCGCTCACTCAAAAGCCGAAAATACGAACGATGCACTGCCCTCAATACCAGGCCTCGTGATGGGGAAGACGGGTTTTACCGATCTTGCCGGCGGCAACCTCGCTATTGTCTTTGAAATCGGACCTGCTCACCCGATAGTGATTGTCGTTCTCGGATCAACACACGAGGGCAGGTTCGACGATATGAAGGCTTTGGTTGAGGCAACCCACAAGGCAATCGCGCAATAAACACAACATCCTTGCTCACACCTCTATGCTCGCCGATACTTACGCTATGCATGAAATCGTCTTTGTCCTCGTGCCTGCGACACTCTCATTTTGTATCGGCATGCTCATGACCCCTGCCCTGACTTACTACCTCTATGCACACAAGGTGTGGAAAAAGCGAGCGGGAAAAATGGCATATGACGGTACACAGGCGAGCGTCTTTAATAGTCTCCATGCTCACAATGAAATACGTGCACCGCGCATGGGCGGGATTGTCGTGTGGGGCAGCGTCTTTCTCACGGTTATTGTCACCTCACTTTTGTCCTACATTATTCCAAGTGCACAAACGTTTCAACTTGATTTCTTAAGCCGTTCGCAAACGTGGATACCCTTTGCAACACTACTTATAGGTGCTTATGCTGGATTTTTAGATGATCTCATGGTCGTGAGGGAAAGCGGGGAAGGCATGCCACTTACGGTGCGTCTCAGCATTGTCACACTCTTCTCGACGTTTATCGGGTGGTGGTTTTTTGCAAAGCTTGGCGTCGTTGCAATCGGCATACCCTTCTTTCAGCCACTCGTTATTGGTGTCTTTATCATTCCGTTTTTTGTTCTTATGTCGCTTGCCCTCTATGCTTCAGGTGTAATCGACGGAATCGACGGACTTTCGGGAGGCGTCTTTGGGTCAATTTTTGCCGCGTACGCGATCATAGCATTTGTGCAGGGACAAGCAGATCTCGCTGCTTTTTCGGCAGCGATAGTGGGCGGCATTCTCGCATTTCTCTGGTTCAACATTCCGCCCGCACGATTCTACATGTCTGATACCGGAACCATGGGTCTCACGCTCTGTCTCGGTACGATTGCGTTTATGACCGATACGCTCGGCGGGGGAGTCGGTATCTTTGTACTTCCTGTTATTGGGCTCCTCCTCGTACTTACGGTTCTTTCCGATGTACTCCAGCTCGCGTGGAAAAAGATATTTAAGCGTAAGCTATTTCGAATCGCTCCGCTTCACCACCACTTTGAAGCACTTGGCTGGCCGGGGTACAAAGTTACTATGCGGTATTGGGTGCTCTCGGTTGTGTTCGCATTTGCGGGTGTCATTATTGCTATTTTAGGCCGCTAGTATGAACCGCCGTACGAGCGTGGATCGGCCACTTGCGTTCCTTGTTGCACTCCTCCTTGTCTCGGGCATGCTGATTTTTGCTTCGGGTGCTTTTGGACTTCTTGCCCGCGGAGAAACGCATATCACTCGAGCGGTGTTCAATCATTTGGTACTCGGTGTTGGAGCGGGACTCGTACTTATGGTCACAGCGGCACTCATTGACTACCGAAAACTGCAGCCCTATGCAATCAGTATTTTTGTGACAGCGCTCATTGCGACATGCTTGGTGTTTGTTCCCGGGATTGGCATGGAGCATGGCGGCGGAAAGCGATGGATTAACTTTGGCTTTGGAACATTTCAGCCCGCAGAACTTTTGAAACTCGCCGGGATTATACTTTCTGCTGCTTATTTTTCAGCAATTGGCGTACGCACCCAAACACTCAAGTGGGGAGTCGGGGGACTGTGCGCGATTATGGCGCTGCCAGTACTCCTCTTGGTGCTACAGCCTGATATGGGAACGCTGGGGGTCGTTTGTATCGGTATTTGCACCGTCTTTTTCGTCGCAGGCGCACGCTTCCACCACATCGCCACACTCATCGTCATTGGTTTTCTTCTGATCGGAATTTTGGCAGTTTTTCGCCCATACGTGCGAGACCGTATCGTCACATTTGTAAACCCAGCACATAATTCCCAGTCCGAAGGGTATCAAATTCGGCAATCACTCATCGCGATTGGCTCAGGGGGTATGACTGGCCGTGGTTTCGGTCAAGGTATACAGAAATTCACGTACTTGCCAGAGCCAATGGGTGACTCTATCTTTGCTGTTATCGGAGAAGAACTGGGATTTGTCGGGAGCGTTGTATTCATTATTGGTTTTTTGCTCCTCTGTCTGCGCGGATACTCGGTCGCCGCTCGCGCACCTGACGCGTTTGGCCTCTATCTTGGTGTTGGTATTGCTACGTATCTTTCCGCTGAAGCCTTTATAAACATTGGTGCCATGCTCGGTGTGGTGCCCCTTACCGGAATTCCACTCACCTTTGTAAGCCAGGGTGGTTCCGCCATGATAGTTTCATTACTCTCTGCAGGCATACTTCTCAACATTTCCCGAGCGCGAAAGGGGTAGTACAATAGTTTTGTGACGATTTATTCAAGAAAATTTTAACTATGGGACTAGAAAAAACTCAGAACAATGAAATAAAAAAGCACGAGGGAGCGTTACACCTCGGGGAACAAGTTCGAAGTAAGTTTAATGAGGCCGCAAAAGCATTTTCACAAGAGGCATTCAACAAGGGACCGCGAGTTGGGCGTATGGTAGAAGGAATATTGAAAGAACTCGGTAATGCCGTTAAGGAACAAGACGCAGAAGGTCAGAAGCAAATGGAGAATCTTTTACGCGCAATGGTACCGATTGTTGGTTCAAAGCCCGAGGATGTTGAAAAAATGATTGGTTATTTAAACCAGTAATTCTACTAGTAGCTAAACCCTAGTGGCTATATACTGTTTTGTATGCGTATCGTATTAACTGGCGGGGGAACAGGTGGGCATTTTTACCCCCTTATTGCCGTCGCTGAATCACTAGAAAAAATTGCCGAGGAACGCACCCTCATTGAGCCTGAGCTTTTCTATGTGGGTCCATCCCCCTTTGACCCACGCGCACTTGCCGAACACGCCATCACCCCTATATTTAGTCCCGCCGGAAAAAAGCGAGCTTATAGCAGCATCCTCAACG
Source organism: bacterium (assembly GCA_009924895.1). Taxonomy (GTDB): domain Bacteria; phylum Patescibacteriota; class Minisyncoccia; order Phycocordibacterales; family UBA2100; genus UBA10103. Next base: position 23,360 of record RFQR01000005.1, on the reverse strand, counting down.
TGTTTGATATATTCAAAACAGGATGGGGGCTTGTGCAGTCGCTCTTCATCATGTTTCGACTCTATCCAGATGCAGTCTTTTCTACCGGTGGCTATGCGGCATTTCCGACGCTATGGGCAGCACGATTCCTCATGATTCCAGTCGTAATCTACGATGCTGATGCTCGTCCTGGACGTGTTTCGCTCTGGGCATCGAAGTTTGCTCAGTATATCGCCGTTGCGCACCCTGAAGCAGCAGAAAACTTTCCTGAAAAAGCTCGTGAAAAAATTGCACGAACTGGTCACCCCATCCGCAGCGAAATCGAGCATTTTACGCGCGAGGGCGGACATGAATTTTTAAAGCTCAAACCGGACGTGCCGACACTCTTCTTTATGGGAGGGTCTCAGGGCGCACAGGCAATCAATGAGACGGTGCTCGATGCTCTCCCCGAACTCGTTACTCGATACAATGTTGTGCACCAAACAGGAAGCACGAACTTGGAAGAAGTAAAAAGCATCTCCTCGGTGTCGCTCAAAACATCACAACACGCCGATCGTTACCGAGTATTTGGACTCCTCAATACTCTTGCGCTGCGCATGACGGCTGGCATTTCATCTCTCGTCATAGTACGCGCAGGTAGCGGCACTATTTTTGAAGTCGCGGCATGGGGCTTGCCTGCTATCCTTATTCCGATTCCTGAAGATGTATCGCGCGATCAAACCGAAAATGCGTTTTCATACGCACGTGCAGGCGCCTGCATTGTTATCGAACAAAAAAATCTAACCCCTCATGTGCTTATCGCGGAGATTGATCGTCTCGTACAAAACGAATCACTCCGGATACAGATGTCCGCTGCTGCCGCTGCGTACGCACGTCCCGGTGCCGCAGGTACGATTGCAAACGCATTACTTGAAATCGGAATCTCTCACGAAGCATAATATGGAACACGTTGTCACTCGTTTTGCTCCCAGCCCTACCGGCTTTATGCACATCGGCAGCGTGCGTACCGCGCTTTTTGCTTTTTTGTGGGCCCGCAAGAACAAAGGCACATTTATTCTTCGTATCGAGGATACCGATAAAGAGAGGGAAGTCGCAGGTTCTGTTGCTCATATTCAAGAATCGCTGAGCTGGCTCAATCTTACCTGGGATTATGGTCCTCAGATGAGTACGCCATTTGGTTCCTGTATCCAATCAGAGCGCCTCCCTACGTACCACGCTGCTGCTCGAGAACTTATTGCAAAAGGATATGCCTACCCGGACCCCTACAGCGCCGAAGAAATCGACGGCTTTCGTCGTGCGGCACAGGCGAATAAAGAGGTGTTTTTGTTTCGTAAGCATCGCCCTAAGACTTTTTCAGAATGGGACGGCAAGCGCCCTTTACGCTTCCTCGTTCCCGAAATCAAACGGTACGAATGGCACGATGAGGTTCGTGGCGATCTTTCAGCCGGAGAAGAAGCACTTGATGATTTCATCCTTATCAAGGGCGACGGATACCCAACCTATAATTTCGCTCACATCATCGATGATATGCATATGGGTGTGACTCATGTTATGCGTGGCGATGAATTTATTTCTTCAACGCCAAAATTCTTAAGTCTCTATGATGCACTTGGAATCAAGCGTCCCAAGCTCGTGACACTTCCTCCTATTCTGCGCGAAGACAAAACCAAGAAACTAGGGAAGCGAGATGGAGCAAAAGACTTGCTTGAATATCGTAAAGAGGGGTTTCTTCCTGCGGCAATGATAAACTTCCTCGCCTTCATCGGATGGCACCCTGGCAGCGATCGCGAACTCTTTACTCTCCCTGAGCTTATAGAAGCATTTGACATCAGCACGATCCAAACACATGGCGGCAGCGCAAACGAAGAAAAACTTCTTTGGTTTCAGCACCAACACGTGAAGCACCTCTCTGACTCTGAATATAAAGCAGCAGTAATGCAGTCTGTTTTTAGTGGCAAAGAACCCGAGAACGAGGAGCGGTGGAATACCATTTTGCCACTCGTGCGGGAACGCGCAGCGCTTTCGAGCACTTTTACTGCGGAAATCGACGCGGGTGAATATGCGTACTTTTTTACGGCACCTGAGATCGACATCACGCTTCTACCGAATAAAAACTCGACACTCGAAGTGTGCCGTACGCATCTTAAAAAAATACTTGAGATACTCTCGAGTTCGGATTTTTCATCTGTCGACTCAATAAAGAGTGCCGCGTGGGACTACGCAAGCCAAGAAGGTCGCGGCGATGTTCTCTGGCCTCTTCGCTACTCTCTCTCGGGGAAAAAGCAATCTCCCGATCCATTCACCATCGCACACGTCCTTGGAAAAGAAGAAACCCTGGCGCGCATTACAGGCGCCCTGAATCAAATCCATGCGTAAGGGGGTGGTACTTGGCGTCGTAGTGTGTGCAGTGCTTTTTGCGGGAAGCGTCATCGCTGATACTGCCGATGAGCTTCGTTCGAAAATAAATGATCAGAGCGCGAAAATCGATGCACTGAACAGAGAGATCGCCACCTACCAGGCACAGCTCGAGTCACTAGGGACTAAGAAGCAAACTCTGCAAAACACGCTTGCGGTTATTGATATCACGCGTAAACAGCTTACCGCGCAGATTAACCTTACTAAAAGTAAGATTGCTGATACCGAACAGCAGATACGTGTTTTGCAACTTGGCATCACAAATAAGGAAAACCTAATAGCCCAAGATCGCGGTTCGCTCGCATATACTCTCTATGAGCTCCATGCCTCGGAATCAGCATCTTTTGCTGAATCACTCCTCAGCGGTCGCTCGCTCAGCGAATTATGGAACGATTCCGACCAGCTCGAAAATTTTCATGATGCGATACAAGCGCACATTGTTAAATTAGATGAGATAAAGCAATCGCTCACTGATAATAAAACCGTAATTGAAGGGAAGCGGAAAGAACTCCTCGTTGAGCAGCGCGCGCTTGCACAGCAAGAACAATCACTCATTATTGCAACAAATGAACAAAAAGCGCTCCTCGCAAGAACCAAATCGCAAGAGTCTTCGTATCAAAAAATACTAACTGACAAACGAACAGCAAAAGCAAATTTTGAAAAAGCGCTCGAAGATTTGGAAACGAAGTTGAAATATGTTCTTGATACATCACTGATTCCCGCCGCAGGGAAAGGCGTACTCTCATGGCCGATAGACAAGGTTGGGGTCACACAGTATTTTGGAAATACCGCCTTTGCAAAATCGGGAGCCTACAATGGAAAAGGACATAACGGGATTGATCTGCGCGCCACTATCGGTACCCCGATCAAAGCAGCGCTCTCAGGAACAATAACAGGAACTGGTAACTCAGATGCGGTTGCTGGTTGCTACTCGTATGGAAAATGGGTGCTTATAAAGCACCCAAATGGTCTCAGCACGCTCTACGCACACTTGTCACAAATCTCTGTCTCAGAAGGAACACAAATCTACACAGGCGATGTTATCGGATACTCCGGCGCAACGGGCTACGCTACCGGTCCTCATCTCCATTTTGGCGTTTATGCATCAGATGGTGTCAAAGTCGTTCGTCTGAAAGATGCAACAGGGAAATCAACCGCATGTGGTAACGCGGTCATACCTATTGCCCCGGTAGGTGCATATCTCAATCCAATTGACTACCTACCAGCAAAATAGCCGAGATATCGTTATTTTGATTGATATCTCGGCTCTTTTTTCCTGAGAAAACCCTATAAATGCTTAAGCGATTTCTATAAAAAATACAGATGAACAAATCGATGCTAGATCAAAAACAAGGGGAAATAGATATCGAATACACAAAGATGCTAGAACGGGGGCAGCTGTGCGATGAGAGATTGAGGAATGTAGCATAGTCAGCTTTTTTGGACGAACTGTAAAAAGTACACTTGGGACGGTAATAGCCATACTCTATACGTCGCAAAAGATATATTGTGCGACGTATAGCCTAGAGGGGAAAGTCCTATTCCCTTTGGTGGTGTCTGGCCTCCCACGCCCTCACTTCTTCTTCGTTCATTCCAAGAAAATGTGCAAACTCATGCAGTATTGTTTCTGAAATTATTTTCTCGACCGAAACTTTTCTTTCTTCTGCCGTCTCAAGTATGGGCTTCCGGTACAGCGTGATTGAATCGGGCATTGTCATGCCAATCCCATACCCGCTTCCCCTTTGTGAGAGTGGTATGCCTTTATAAAGCCCTAACAGCGTTTCATCTTTATGCAAATGATTTTGCTTTCGATCTTCAGCGCTTGGTTCATCTTCAATCAAAACTACAACATTTTTCATTCTTTCTCGCACTCGCTGTGGCAGTACTTCTATACCCACAGCAACTTTTTGCTCAAAATCATAAGGTGTCATGACTTCCACGGAATCGCATACTGTTGAAACTCTGGGAGTAGTTTTCGTCCGAACAAAAGTCGAGAAATAACTTCTGCATGTGAAAGCGCTCCGGTAAGCGCATTATGTGGATCGGGCTCACTTGGAATACCACAGTAATTGAGAACCGCATCGAGATTGAGTGCAGAGTGCTTGTTCTTAGGATGAATTGGTGGTTGCATTCCCCGCTCTATCATATGCATGTAACAGAGCGTGTGCGTATCAACCGTGCGATAGGCAAACGTCCAGTCAGTGTGCCCCGCACGCTCTGAAGCATATTTCAAAAAGTCTCGATCAAAGGAAACATTTTGTCCCGCAAGAGTCCTCTCGCCTACTCCTTGGCTCCAGTCTAAAAAGCGTCGCACAAGATCAGCTTCTGTTTGCTTTTTTGAGTCAGTGATTTGCTCCATCGTAAAACCATTCACTTGAAGCGCGCCATCCATCACATGCGCGCCGTCCCAGATACGACATTCTTCATACAAACGGTTTGTTGGATTCATTAAATCTAAAGCCCCCACACTTACAATAGAGTGCTTATGAGCTTCTGTTCCCGAGGCTTCAACGTCAACAACAAGCATAACGACTATTGTACCTGGTTTGTCTCTCCCGCTCCACTGAGGCCCTTGCACCCCTTTGCAGGCCTATACCCAGCATTTTGTGCCGATTGCTCATCCTTAAACCACACCGCCTGCTCTGGTGCTATTTTTTGAGCTCCGGGACACCATGGCAGATAATATACTTGTCCGCCCACCTTCCCCACCACATAGCCACCGGGGCGTATAGGACGTGAATAATCCACCGGGGCATCGCAAATCCGAACCTCCTGTCCAACCTCGCTTTTGACCGAAAATTGACCTAAAATGAAGGAAATAAGCCCTACGAGGATGATTATGAGGGGCAAGCCGATGTCGTGGGCGTTTTTATCAAGCCAGAGCTTGATATTGAGATAGAATTCGTGTATAGTATTCATCGTCATCATTGTATACGGATTCTCCCTATACCCTAGTGGCTAATTTCTAATACCTACCCAATATGGCAACAACAAAAGCCGGTGGAACAACAAAAAACCTACGTGATTCAAATCCAAAATATTTGGGTGTGAAGCGTGCTGATGGCACCAAAGTAGCCGTGGGCGAAATCATCGTCCGTCAGCGTGGTACCGTCATTCGTGTTGGTAAAAACGTTGGTATCGGTAAGGATCACACTATCTTCGCAATGAAAAGTGGCACAGTTAAGTTCCGCTCTGCTCGCAAGGCAAATTTCGACGGTACCACTTCTACTCGTGCTGTTGTCGACGTTCTCTAGGCTTCTTTATTTCTTTCAACGTTCAACGAAATCAAAGCACGAGAGCGCTCGAGCTTTATTTCTATCTGATACTCGCCCACTTCTTGAATGGGTTTTTCAATAGAAATTGATTCGGTGCTAATTGTTTCCTTGAGTTGTTCTGACAGAGCCTGTGTGACCATCTCAGGCGAGAGCTTTTGGTAGAGGTGGCCCTTTTCGTTTGCTCCCACTTTTAAGTGTACCTGTGCGCCATTTATGCGCTTAGCAAGGCTCTCTGCCATGGCTTCCCGCATTTGGTGCTGCGCTTTATCAGCCTGCTGTTGTTTTTCAAACTCTTTGAGTTTTTCTGGTGTAGCTTGTACCGCAAAACCTTTTGCGATAAGGGCATTCATGGCATACCCGTCGGTAACTTCTTTTACCGTCCCTTTTTGCCCGACCCCTTTTACATCACGCAAGAATATGACTTTCATTACCTCATTCTACTTCTGACTGTTCAAAAGCTCAATCGCTTTCTTGAGCTGGACGTCGTTTGCTTTTTTCAGGTCTTCATCGCTCGGTTTCACTTCCACATCAGGCGCAATACCTTCCCCGGTAATATTGTAGCCATCAGGCATAATCCAACGGGCAACGGTGACTTTGAGCGCAGTGTCAGACGTGATATCAACGAGCTCCTGCACAGATCCTTTGCCAAACGTCTGGGTACCAACAAGGCGTGCAATCTTGTAGTCGTGAAGCGCTCCCGCCAAAATCTCAGATGCAGAAGCCGACCCCTTATCAACAAGAATGATCATGTTCAAATTAGTATTGAATATATTGTACCCGCGGCTGCGGTGCACTACATTTTCTTTGTGTCCCGCATAATCTTCCGTTACTACCATCTTCCCTTCTGGCAGAAACCAACTTGCCATATCAACCGCTGCCTCGAGATATCCGCCCGGATTACTGCGCAGGTCGAGAATAAGTTTAGTGGTACCCGCCTTTGTAAATTCTCGAAGCGCATTTTTAAAGAGCTCGGGCGAATTCTTAGTAAAGCTCGATACGGTGATAATAAACACTCCATCCTGCTTTTTGGTCGTGACGATCGGCACGTTTATCACATCACGCACTACGGATACCTCTTTCGTGCTCTGCCACCCATCGCGAAGCATAAGGAGCTTCACTTTGGTTCCTTTTGGTCCACGGATATGTTTTACCGCAGTTCCGACATCCATTCCTTTTGTTTCGAGTGCGTCAATCTTAAAAATCTTGTCGCCCGCTTTTATACCCGCTTTTTTAGCCGGCGTTCCCTTGAGCGGTGAGACAACTGTGAGCACGCTATCGCGAACGGCAATTTCCATTCCCACTCCTTCAAAACTTCCCTGCAGTTCCTGACTAAACGCTGTGTTTTCTTGTGGCGGCAAGAAGAAGGTGTACGGATCGCCAAGGGATGATGCGAGGCCTTGTGTCATGCCCCAGATGCGTTCATTTGTCTTCCCTTCTGTGGTAGTAGCACGGTCAGGTGATGACGAAGAAAATGCTGCGGGCACGAATCGCTCGTCGATAAGTCTCCACGCTTTCCACACCGCGGTGAAATCAACTCCTTCCGGCGGCTTCTCTGCTCCTACGGCATGCAGTGCAATTTCCGGCACGTGGTGAATAAACATTCCGCGGACACCGAGCGCGTAGCCGCCCGCCAAAACTCCTAGCTGTACAACGAGAAGAGCACCCAGCGCGCTCCATGAGAGTGATTTAAGAAGAGTACCCAGCGACATGTGTGAGTATTATCGCACAAGTTTTGCATTGGCAAAGCTATTTTCCGTCGTCAAGAAAAAGTTCGTGATATGCGACAACAGTAGCGGCGCCGAGGATAATCCAAAAAAGTATTTCTTCAAGCGGCAAGTAGTTTGCCTCAAGAAATCCTCCGCCAATGTATTGACCATTGAAAACCCACCATGCGTGTCCAAGTGCTATGTACTCAAAAAAGAAGTACGCGGGTACAAAAAATAGTGAGAGATATACCATCTTATACAGCAGTCGTGGATGTAAGAAAAGGGCGACAACGATAGGAGCGGTAGCACAAAGACCGAGTATTAAATACGCGTACGGCAACATGAGAAGTGGAGCATTCATAAAAAATATGCCAAAGACGACTACATTGACTGCTATACCGAATACAACCAGAACATGCACATGCTTTGATACCCGCCATTTTTTATGGTGCTCGAAAAAGTGTTCGTAAAAAATAATTGCAAACGCTGCCCAAAAGAAAAACCAGATGACTTCATCAAGATGAGCAACCCCAAAAATGCTGTGCGGAAATCGAAGAAACTCGGGATTAAAAACCCACGCATGCGCAAATGTGGCAACGAAATCAAACGGAAGACCAAGCAGGAGTCCAACGACTACCCCCCCTATCAACCCACTTTTTGCGTTGTCTGGCTTTCTAAACAACAAATAGAGGGACGGGAGTCCAAAGTACGCAAACGTAAACGCAAAGGCAGTGTAAGGTTTCAAGTTGTCAAAAAAACCAGAGTGCCCCAGGAGACCAGCGATCGCAGTAATTGCAATCACCATTCCCATATCAAGCCAATTTCTTTTCAAAAATTTCATATCATCTTTTTACCCACTCCTCATCCTGTCTCACCAGTAATTCTTTCGCTTTCTCAGGTTCCACCATCAATTCTCGGACAGCTCGCTCGAGGCGAATACGGTTTTGTGAGCCCTTAACAAGCACTATATCCCCCTCTTTCAGATGAGGGGCAAGATCTTTTCCTAACTGCTCGCTTTCTTCGTATCCATAGATGCGCAATCGCTTCTCGGGAAGTCCTGCTTTCTTCGCAGCTTCTGCAAGTACGCGAGATTCAACTCCGAGTGTAACCAAGAGATCCACGTTGGCCGCTAGTTCTCCGGCTTTCCTGTGTGCCGCGGCGCTGTACGAACCAAGTTCACGCATGTCTCCCAAAATCGCCACCTTCCTGCCTGATGCGTTCAGTTGATACAGGGTTTCGAGTGCGGAAGCAACCGCAATAGGAGAAGAATTGTACGAATCATCAATGATAGTAGAACCATTCACACCCGGGAGAAGTCGCATACGACCCGGCGTTGGGGGCAGCTCTTGGAGCGCCTGGCTCGCCTGTATCCAGTCAATATCAAGTATCTGAGCAACAGTAAGCGCAGCGAGCGCAGCATAGAGCCGCGGTCTGCCGAGAGCGCCATTCATGACTACCGGCACGGACGAGCCCAAAACGTCAAGACGCATGTGCATGCCAGACGGTTTCCCGTGCTCGTACCGCACCCCTTCATCATGAGCATGCACTAAGGCGCCTTCTTCAAAGCCATAGCTGTAGACATGTGCTAATTTCTTGACCGCCGTGCGCAAGCGTTCATCATCACTATTTATGACGATAGCGCCGCCGTTCTTCAGATACGAAAAGAGTGAGAGTTTTTCTCGTACAACGGCCTCAGGCGAATCAAAGTACTCGACATGCACCGGTATTTCCGGAAGCGCTGTTATGACCGCAATGTCAGGTTTAAGCCACCGAGCAACGTTTGAAATATCGCCGGGATGGTCGGCTCCGATCTCAAGAACAAGATACGCCGGATAGGCGCCAGGCACGAGCGCGCGATATGCGCCGATACACACGTTGTGCAGCCACCCCCACGCACTTCCCCACGCGGTGTCGAGCCCTAAAATAGTAAGCGGTACACCAAATTCACTGTTAAAACTTTTTTCGCTCTTTCGCGCATGAAAGGCACTCGTGACAACTGCAAAAATTGCATCTTTTGTTGTGGTTTTACCCACGCTGCCCGTTATGGCAATGATCTTTGGCTTTTTTTGCAGAAGTAAAAGCCGCGCCTCCCACGTGAGTATCTGTACTACTATGTACTTCAAGAATTGCATTGTGTTTTTGTCTTCATATACTCTCGTCACGCGGCTCTATCTGTCAGGAGGGATGTTGTAATAATTTATCAAAAACTTCGCAAGTTCAAGGTACGGCCGTGCAAGTGTGTGCGATGCATATTTTTCTCCATGCGGCTCAAGCGCGTATAGGAAAATAATATACTTCGGGCTATGTGCCGGAAAGTATCCAAAAAACGAATGAAGGTAGCGATCATCATAGTACCCTCCGCCACGCGCAAGGGCAATCTGCGCCGTACCTGTTTTAGCAGCCATCGAATAGTGCTCTTGGCGCAATTCGCCGTTTAAAAGCGCTTTGTCAAAGACGGTTGCAAGCATTCCAGAAATGGTTTCAGATGTCTCGGGTTTAAGGACCCGGACCGCCTCGTCGACGGGCGCAATCGAACGCGTCACACCGGTGTCATACCTGATTGCACGCGCCACATGCGGCTGTGGGAGAACTCCACCGTTTCCGAGGCTTGCAAGCGCGCGCACCATGGCAATTGGGGTCAGTGCAATACTTTGCCCAAAGGATGCTGAGGCATAGTCGACATCCGCACCTCGGTCCAAGTTGCCGATTTTGCCAGACACTTCGCCGGGTAAATCTATTCCCGTTTCTGTTCCGAGCCCATATGCTTTTACATACTTGGTAAAAGCGGTATGTCCCATTTTTTCTGCAGCGAATGTGGCTCCGGTATTAAGTGACTGATTCAACACCTCTTGCATATCGACAACACCGCGGCCCTTCCCATCAAAGTTGGAAATTGTAAATCCGGAACGCATGATTGAGCCAGTATCATTGTATGTGGTTGCAGGCGTGACTGCTCCTGCATCTATTGCTGCGGCCATAGTGAGTGGCTTCATAATCGAACCTAATTCATATACGCGCTCAACCAGAGGATTTGTAAATGTTTCGGGATCAGATACGAGGTTATATGTGTTCGGATCAAAATCCGGCACCACGCCCAGAGCAATGATTTCACCAGTGTGCGGGTCCATGATGATACCGCCAACAGTCTTAGGGGTGAAAGAACGCATAATACCCTCAAGTGTGCGTTCAAGTTGTGCCTGTACCGTCGGCTCTATTGTGGTGATAATGCTCCCATGTTCTTCACGCGGATCAGAAATTAGCGAGCCGATATTAGCAAAAATTTCTGCAAATGGATTGACGTACAAACCATCGCTATTTCCTTGGAGCGAATCGTTCCAGTATCGTTCAAGACCGTAGACCCCTTCTTTATGATCACCCCGATAGCCAACAAAGCCGACCACATGCGCTCCAAGGGATGCTCCTGGATACGAACGCCAGGTATGGCGCACCAAGGTAACGCCCGTAAGTTTTAAAGCTCGCAGAGCCGCCGCCTCTGTATCGGTAAGTTTAAACGCCACTTCCTCATACGGATCTGCCTTTTTTGCTGCGCTCGCAAGAAAGCGCTCTTCATCAACCGCAACGACTGACTGTATCGTGCGAAGGAGTGCGCGCGGGTCCTCTATTTCTTTCGGCTTAATCGCGATAATCCATCCGTTTTTTTCTGTTGCGGCGGCAAGGAACGATCCGTCCTTGCTCGTAAAATAAATATCAGCGCGGTTATGGTCTTCGCTACTACTGCTTATATACTGCGACGATGCTTCGGCGCGATAATCCGAGCCGTGGACGAACTGTACAAAATAGAGTCGTACTACGAGAAGAAGCGCGCACACGCAAAAGCAGGCTGACAAGACACGGATACGTGTTGATGCATTGAGTGCGCCTTTTTTCATGGCACAAGACTAAAACGCGGTCGGCGCTTGTGCAAACGCAGTCGGCGCTGAGGCACGAACATAGGCAACGGGTTCAAGCGCACGAAGTCCAAGCGCCTCACCTTCTTCTTGTGAAAGCGAGTTTGTGAGTGCAAGATACCGTGCTTCAAGTTCACTCACTTGAGAACTGGTCTGCAGTGAGAGAACGTGCGCCTCGCGACGCGCCATAAGATTAACAACAGATGCGCTGATGAAATACAGGTAGACTAATGCCCCCAGCATAAGCACGGCAAAAAGAATCGAGCGCGTATAATGCTCGTACGGGTGTTCCGTTGTTGCGATCCAAGTTGGGTTGTAACAGATGTTTTTCATACTGAAATTTTTTCAATACCACGAAGCTTTGCGCTGCGAGAGCGCGGGTTCTCTAGAATTTCTTGTTCTGAAGGAGTAACTACTTTTTTCTCTATGAGCCTACCGTCTTTGCGGGCTTTCATCCATTGCTTCACGAGGCGGTCCTCAATCGAGTGGAATGTTATGACCGCAATCCTGCCTCCAACGGGAAGCATCCCCCACGCATCACTGAGGCCCGTTTCAAGTGCACCCAACTCATCGTTGACTGCAATACGCAGCGCCTGGAAAGTTTTTGTTGCCGGATGAAGTCTACCAAAACGATACGAAGCAGGTACGCTATTTTTGACGACTTCTGCGAGGTCGCGTGACTTCAAAAACGGCTGCTTTTCTCGGCGTTCGACAATCGCTTGTGCGATTCGTTTTGCATACCGCTCTTCTCCCCAGCCCCAAATTACATCGGCAAGTGATGATTCTTCCCAGGTATTGACGATTTTCTCTGCGGTTAGTCCGGTACTCTCAGCGGCATACGTCATTGCAAGCGGCTCATCGGCAAGAAACGAGAATCCTCGGTTTGCGGTAAGCTGGAACCCACTCCATCCGAGGTCAAAAAGTATTTTTGTTATCTGAGTGATACCGTTTTGTGCAAGGAGCTGCCGCATGTTGCGAAAATTGCCTTCAAGTAATACAACGCGCGGCGCAACAGATGCAAGCATATGTTCCCCCCGCGCTATCGCTTCCCTATCAGCATCAATCCCAATAAGCATTCCTGATTTTGAAAGTTTTTGTGCAATCAGGGCACTATGCCCTGCTCCGCCGAGTGTGGCATCAACCACCACATCGTCGTCTTTCAGTGCAAGAAATTCTATAGCTTCATGTAAAAGAACGGTTGTATGCCCGAACACCATGGGTGTCTTAGGGTGATGCCCTGCTGGCATCGGATTGTTGGAGGAGAATTGTCGCGTGCGCATGACAAAAAATATGTGTCCTCCAACAATCCAATTCCATCAGAGAGCCCCAATCTCCCCAAGCTTCTCCGCCATTTGCTCGGCCTGCTTCTCAATCCGGGCTTTGTACTGCTTCCACTGCGCTGCGTCCCAGATTTCGACCCGATCCGAAACTCCTGCAAAGACAACCGTCTTTTTAAGAGCGGCAAATTGCTTATGGTGATCAGGTATCAAGATACGTCCTGTCCCATCGACCTCCACTTCAACTGCTCCTGAAAGCAGAAATCGGTTAAAGCCGCGAGTGTCGGATTGTGCAAACGAAAGCGACTGAAGCTTCTCCGCGATTTTCTCCCACCCTTCCATCGAAAACAAAAATAGACAACTGTCTAACCCGCGGGTCAACACCATTCGCTTCCCCAATTTCTGCACAAAGCTTTTCGGCAGCGACACGCGCTTTTTTTCATCGAGCGTGTGTTCGTATTCGCCAATAAGCATAGACAGAAGTGGTTAGTGGCTGGAGTGGCATTTCACAGGTGTGCGCTCCTGCGAAATGCCACTTTTTCCCACTTGTATAAAGTTTATACCACTTTTTACCACTGTATTGCACGGCGGGCTCTTTTTTGTGGATAAATATGTATTGTTTGCTTTTTTCAGTTTTCGTGATATAAATTAAATCCCAGCACTAATGCTGGTTTTACCGGAGATAACGATCATGTTCAGGTACTTGGCACTGGCGACGCTCGTCGCTGGCATCGCGATCGGCCATGTTGCAAACAGGTGGTTGCCGGCGTCCGTGACTGGCTGCTACTCGGCTCCTGCCAAGAAATGAGGCTTGTGCCTCAGAGGCCCCGTACTTTCCGAAGTGCGGGGCCTTCTTTTTCTATTCTATTATTGTGGATCAAACGCCGAAGAAAGAAACGTCTCCCCTTTCATACACTGTGCTATTTTGTATCCCCCGAAAATTGCGGTCATAAGGCCAATACCATTACAGCCGAGGTTGTACCACAGCACCTGATGTTTTTTGTCTGGACCGATAATACGCATACCCGATGGGGTATATCCCATAAGCCCATGCCACGCAAACCGAAAATGCAAATCAGCGTGATTACGGTACGTTGTGCGCATAAAGGTATCAAGAACACGGCGATGTTCGGGATTGAATGGTTCATTAGGACGATAGCTCCTCGCATCGCTCATCACTTTTTCAGGACCACCTACGCACACGAGGGCATGCTTACTCCCGTCGATTTCAAAGGGACGGCGCGTAAAATAAAAATAGGCTCGTTCATCAAAACCAGATTCTTTCGTCGTGAGAGTACCCGACTGATCGTGAAATGAAAGCGCGGTAGGGTTTTTCCCCACAGGCTCGAGATATCCCACCATTGATCCCACAAGTCCCCGCACCATGTCATGAAATCGAGTTTCTAACGCAGAGCCCCGCTCAGTGAGTAATGAGATATTTTCAAAGCCGTTTGTACAGAGCACCACACGGGCTGCGTCAAGCACATGATGTCGTTTTGCCGCCGTATTCATAACAAACAGTCGCGCATGATGAGCAAATATACGTACCGAAGAAACATGGCTGTGCTCGTGTAGGACAAATCTCGTGGCGTAGTGTTTGTGAAGCACCTGGAGTAACTCCTCGCATAAAAGTGCAGAATTAAGACACCCTCGCTTTCGCGCCAAAACTGCCCGATAGTGTGTTGCGTTTGTTTCAAGTAAATTCCCAATTTCCTCTGCGGTAATAGATTCAAAATAACGACGATAGGGGGCGTAGCGAGCCTCGTCAGCAAGAGTATGGAGCAGATACACACGTCGCGGTGAAAGACCAGCCTCAGCGCGCGCATGCTGGTTTCTAAGTATTCGTTCAGTATCATCGGGCGACTCATACCCGGCATATCCTGGAAAGGTAGAGAGCGGCGTCTGTAGGGATTCTTCCTCATAGAGTGTCTCAAGGAGTGTCCATGCTCGCTCGATATCCTGCTCTGCCCTCACTGCCATCTCAAGTCCGAACTGTTGCACAAGCTCAAGAAATGTCTTTTCAAACTCTGCAGCAAGCTGTCCCGCATTATGCCCTGTTGCACCGTGGGCAACCCTGTCACCTTCGAGTAAGGTCACATGCACCTGCGTATACTTCAAAAGATAGTATGCCGTCATAACACCAGAAATGCCACCACCCACTATCACGACTTCACGCTGCGCATCGGTTTCAACACCAGCATGTGCATGCCGATCGGTCACCTGCGCAAGCCATGCAGAATTATGTTTATGCACCATGAGAGCTATTATACATGACTTGAAATGCGGAGGTCGCGGCAGTACAACGAAAGCGAGACTCCGCCTCGCGGTTCGGCTTGCACCACAAGAGTACTTCCATTTTTCTAAGCCGGGGTACCGGCAAGAAAAACTGGTCGCTAGCCTCACATCGCTCTAGCTTCCACCAACGCGAAATGACAGTGCGCAGGCACTGTCATTTCGCGTTGGTGGACCTACGGGGAATCGGACCCCGCCCTCGTCCATGCCATGGACGCGTTCTACCGATGAACTATAGGCCCTCAAACAAGAAAACTATACACTACTCTTTTAGGTACCAGCAATTTATGTCCCCTCGTTCCAACTATCGAGGTATTTCTTTTGTTCTTTCGTAAGCTCGTCAATCGCGATATTCATCGAAGCAAGTTTGGTGCGCGCAACCATGCGTTCGATATCCTCCGAGACTTCATAGACACCCGGAGCAAGTTTTATTTTTTGTGTTGCCATCCACTCACATGCAAGTGCCTGCGTTGCAAAACTCATGTCCATGACTGATGCCGGGTGACCTTCCGCTGCCGCGAGGTTAACCAACCTGCCATCGGCAAGGAGGAAAATATGCTTCCCTTTTACAGTGTACTCATCGACAAAAGGACGGATATTTTTTCTGACTGTCTTCGTCATAGAGGCAAGCTGTGGAATGTTGATTTCAACATCAAAGTGACCTGCGTTACAGATAATCACACCATCTTTCATGAGAGAAAAATGTCGTTTATCTAATACGCTCGTATTGCCAGTTACCGTGCAGAAAATATCGCCGATTCTTGCTGCCTCCTCCATAGGCATCACGCGGAAACCATCCATCACTGCTTCGAGCGCCTTGATAGTATCGATTTCAGTCACGACGACATTTGCCCCCATGCCACGAGCACGACTCGCGAGCCCTTTGCCACACCAGCCGTAGCCCGCAACGACAAAGGTTCTACCCGCAAGCAAAACATCGGTCGCGCGCACAATACTGTCGAGCGTTGACTGGCCGGTGCCGTAGCGGTTATCAAACATGTTTTTCGTCTTTGCGTCGTTAACGGCGACTACCGGAAACTTGAGCGCACCATCTTTTGCCATCGCATGCAGACGAATGACCCCGGTTGTAGTTTCTTCGGTGCCACCGAGCATCTGTGGGATTAAATCAGTGCGTTCTGTATGAATAGTCGAAACAAGATCAGCGCCATCATCCATAGTGAGATGCACGCCTTTCTCGATAACTGCATGCAGGTGTTTGAAGAACGTGGCGCGATCCTCGCCTTTTTTTGCAAAGGTCGGAATACCGTATTCAAGTGCAAGCGCTGCTGCAACAGGATCTTGGGTCGAAAGCGGGTTCGAGGCACATAGCGCTACCTCGGCGCCCCCCTCTTTGAGGGTTCGCACCAGATTTGCCGTCTCTGCAGTGACATGGAGACATGCAGCAATCTTTTTTCCCTTGAGGGGTTTCTGCTTTTTAAATTGAGTACGAACTTGCTGCAACACGGGCATATCGCTCTCTGCCCACTGAATGCGTTTTACTCCTTGTTCTCGTAATGAAGCGTCTTGTATATCGTATTTCATAGCTAAGCGAGTATATCAGAAAAACGGGGAATATCCCACGAGAGGAAAAAGACTCTTAAAAATCGAGTCCGGTACGGTATTGGGCGTGCATACGCTTTTCAATATCGAGCCGAGATGGTGTATGCGCTTGTGTCCCATACACCTCAACCGCAAACGATGCTGTGACACTCCCTAGCTGTGCGCATCGGACAAGCGGCCACGAGCGCAGAAAACCGTATGCAAACCCCGCCCGGTACGCGTCCCCCGCACCTGTTGGATCTACTGCAGCGACCGTCAAAGCAGGGACCGTTTCTTCTGCCTGTTTCGTAACAATGCGAGAGCCATGGGCACCCAGAGTAATAACGAGCGCGGTAGCATATTTCAAAACCTCTTTTTCGCTCCAACCGGTTTTTTCTTGAATAAGGCCCCACTCATAGTCGTTACAGAGAACGACCGCCGCTCCTTCGACGCACTGCTTCAACTCGTCGCCCGAGAGCGCCGGTGTCATTTGACCAGGGTCAAAGAAGAGCGGAATGTTCTTTTCACCTGATTCGCGTGCAAGTCGAAGCATGTCTACCTTATTGGTGGGCGCAACAATACAAAGATCAGCCGCGGGGAGGGGAGCCGCATACACGGTTGACATCGCACCGGGGTAAAAGGCACTGATTTGATTATTCTCCGTATCCGTCATGATATGTCCCGTCGCTGTTCCAACATCAGAACAAATCTGAAGCGCACTCACATCAATACCGCGCTTCCTAAGCTCTTCGATGTACGCTGTACTATCACTCCCTACCGATGCCATGAGTATTGGCTGCTCGCCGAGAAGCGCGAGTGAGTGTGCAATGTTCGCAGCAGTGCCGCCTTTATTATCTTTCATACTATCCAATACAAAACTCACACTCAAAACATGGGCCTTATCAGCAACCATATGCTCTTTGAACGTGCCTGGAAAATCCATGATACGGTCAAACGCAATCGAACCGGCGATAAGTATTTTATGCATAGTTATACGCTAACAGTTTTTGCTTCACACTGCACGCAGTTACGGGCGCGGTCATACGCAGCACACTGTTCACACGCAACATAATGCGCTTTGCATGCATCGCTTTTACAGTTCACATATCGCTCTGTGTGAGCGCCACAGTACGAACACTTCCCCACAATGGTACGATTTCCGCCAAAATTCATGACCACACGATTATCAAAGGTGTAGAGTGTTCCTTCAAAGTCTTCTCCCGGATACTGCTCCATGTAGGAATGCATGCCGCCGTCAAGTTGGTATACGTCTGAAAATCCCTGTTCGAGCAAAAACGCAGACATTTTTTCGCAGCGTACACCGCCCGTGCATACTGTCAGCACTTTTTTATGTTTGTACGGATGTAACTGCGCCATTTTTTCGGGCAAGTCGCGAGAATTTTGTATACCAGGATCAATTGAGCCCTTAAATCTTCCTGACGCGAACTCATAGCTATTTCGCATATCGATAATGGTAAAATCATCGCCCGTTTCAAACCACGAACGTACCACCGACGGCTGCACATGTTTCCCGGTCCGCACCCGCGGATCAACTTCTTTTGGAAAGCGTGTTCCCACGATTTCGTTTCGTACTTTAACTTTCATTGTTCGAAATGCCTTTCCATTCCCTAAGCTGCGCTTAATCTGCATATCGGCAAACCGACTGTCGGATAGTAAAAACTGTGCAAACGCTTCTGCATGTTCTGTAAGCCCTTCCACTGTCCCGTTTAATCCTTCTTCTGCGACCAAAATACGCCCGGCAAGTCTGAGTTCTTCTGCTTTTATCCGCAAAACATCCGCATACTTTTGCGGTTCTATTACGGTGACGTATTTATAAAAAAGTAAAACAGTGTGCATACCAAGTGCCATGACAGGCCGTCGACAACCCCAAAGCATAATCGTATAGAGTAGCTACGGGCAGGTCGAACATAAATCACATCTTTTCAGGCGGACTGTCGGGCTGCCGCAAATCGAATCCGGACTACAACTTTCTGCATCCTGTCGGACCGTCGAGAATCGAACTCGAACTACAAGCACCCCATGCTTGCGTACTACCACTATACTACGGTCCGACAGGATGCAGAAAGCCTGGGCGCTCCGTGTTTGTAAAACATCGTCACGCCCGTTTTTCGACACAACCGCAAAGAAATTTGCGATTGTGTTTACGAAAAACCCCCATGCTTGCGTACTACCACTATACTACAGCCCGACATTGTGTCCGAAAGGCAACTAAAAAGGATCGCGGCGCTCGCTATTGTGCCATGTTTCAAACAGCTCGCAAGC
Organism: bacterium; assembly: GCA_009924895.1. Lineage (GTDB taxonomy): Bacteria > Patescibacteriota > Minisyncoccia > Phycocordibacterales > UBA2100 > UBA10103. The sequence continues at coordinate 4,686 of RFQR01000005.1, read as the reverse complement.
GCTGACTATTCTGTCAGGACATCTTGAATGTCAATACGGATGCGAGAAGGGTCGGTCGTAAACGTTGAACTCCACAGCGGAGCGCGGAAATGCGCCTCCTGCACGCTTTTCTGCGTTTTCAGTATCTCCTGGAACAATGCAATTGCTTTGCCGGCGAGTGCATTTGAGAGCACATTAGTATCGACTTTCCACCGCATGAGACCACTGCCTCCTAAGACAAGAGTAATCGGGCTTCCCACCTGCAACACCCCATCAGCTGCAACCGTAAAATCCTTGCCGGGCTCAAACGCTACAACACTCCCCGCAACATCAACCGCAAGGACGGCGCCAAGCGCCTGTGCAAACTCTTCACGCTTGAAGGTAATATACGAAACACGTGCTTTTTCTGTGACTTTTGCTGAAGTACCTTCGGCCACTTCAGGCACAGACTCAAATGTGACAACTCCTGGCAATACTAAGAGCGAAGCGTCAGAAGGTTGCCCGGTACCTTTTATCTTTTCTTGTAACCGAGTTCTGATGTCCGCCCGAGCTGCTTCAAGCGCCTTTGGATCAACACTTGGCTTGTTACCGACGAAGCCGCCCGTGAAGGCGCTCGAGGAACGTGCGTATACGTTTGCATACATATCGGCATTCGACTTGAGTCCCGGCAGCGTAAAGCGCGCAGTCGGTGCGATGTTATACAATTCACCTGGTTTGTCAGCAACTACGGTTGTCGAGAGCGTACCCGGGCCTGAAGCATTTTTGCCAGGAACCATTACTGACTCTGGAATTCGGAATACGAGTCCATTTGCTTCAAATCTCGTGTTTTTTATGAGGCGAACTGGTGCTGCGGAAAATTCATTAACAAGCGTTATGGTCCCTTTTGCGCGAGTCTCGGTGGGAGTAGAGGCACCGGCAGGTACTGTTGTGGACTCTTCAAAATCCTGTGTCCGAACCGAGTAAACGAGAGCCCCCGTCCCGCCTTCTGAGACAGCGCTAATACGCGTTCCTTCAGGAAAGGTAATCGTGTGCACACGTGGCACCACCGTAACTACGGTCGGACGAAATGTAAAGAAACCAACCACGCCGCATAATACGATCGCGGCTCCTGCGAGAGCCCAGATAAAAATCGAACGGGCACGCGGCGGCGCATCGTTTTCTTGTTCAATAAAACGCGGGACACCATCGTCAATACGTGGTCGTCGCGGTGGAACGGTAACATTACGAATTGTTTTAGGCGCAGTATCTTGCGCAAGACCCGCAGAGACTGGTTTTTCTACTTCTCGCTTCACTTCTACAGGACGAGGAGACGCCTCCGGTGAAAGACCGCTGCCTTTTGGTGGAGTAATATCTTGAAAATAGTCTTTTGCCATAACGTGAGAACATTATACTTACAATACTATCACGTTCAAAAATGAGTATGTGCACTATCGTGCCTTTCTGTTGACAAAAGCTGCTGCCTCAGAGAGCGTTTGCTCCTCTTTTTGTGGCGCGCTCCAGAGAATATGATTTTGCAATTCGCCTGCCTGCAGCACCTGCGGCTCAAGTGGCCGCGTTGTTACGGTAAAGGGTGCAAAATCAATACGTTCAAAAAAAGATGACAGCCAGTCAGTGATATCGGGATGCGCCACTAGTATCAATGTGTTCGGAATACGTCGGTCTTTTGAGAGTGACGAGTATGCTTCACCAAATCCTTTCGCAAGCTGCGGCTCCACGACCGCAAGAGATTCTTGAATTTTTGCACACTCATCTTTGGAGCATGAATCGTGCGCGAGAAGGCGTAGTTTTGTGAGCGCATCTTCTTGACCAAGACTTTCGATGAGGGTACGGACGCCATGGGGTACTACCTCAGCGCCTGCGGGCGCTCCATCGCGCACGACAATAATAAATGTCGCGGCGCTTGTCATGTGTACGATAGTGCAGTCGGGATGCTTCTTTCGGTGATCAGCGGTTATGGTAAGCAGGACTTGGACATCAGAACAAAGAACCGGAACATGCGTAAATGCTTTTACGATCGCGTCGGTGAGTCCTTGTTGTATGGTCGGATCGCATGCAGAGGCAAGCGCGGTGAGCGCAAATCGCCGCGCGCTCCGCTTTGCGGTAACGAGAGTAGGATATCCGTCAATTTCAACATGAGTCACGAGTGATTCGCATAAGCTGGGCACTGCTTCTTTGGGAATACCTGCGGCTTGCAACGCTTCATTTTTTCGTTCGCGAATAAACGCATCAGTCAAGAGCTGTGGGGTTTCTGAGTTTTTCCGTACCATGCCAAAGCGCGATGAAACCCAGGGTGCGTGAATAATGCCGTAACTTTCTTTGACAGGACCAAGAGCCTTAAATTGAGTCGATCGAGCGTATGCATCTGCAGCTTGAGCGCAGCATTCACCACAGGCAGCAGCAATCACCGCAGCAGTTGGCGGCCCGCTTTGTGCTGAAAGAGGAAGAGCCTTATACGATGCGGCAACAACCTCACTTTCTCCCTGCGGATTTACGCCCACAACAACGCACCCTGCAGATGAACTTCCTGCAAAAGCAGCAGCGAGAGCGCGAGATTTTCCTTTTTTCGACGAAAGACCAAACATCTCTGTAATCGTATCAGATTCTGCTCGCTCGCATGCCCTCTTTTCCACTACTTTGTGAGTACTGCCTTGATGCGACGAATACCCGAAGCAACCGCTTCTTCTTTTTGAATTTTAAAGACGCCACTTTGTGCAAGTTCGCGTGTATTTTGCACGTGAGGGCCACCACAGAATTCAATTGAAAATGCCTTCTCAAACTGCGGATGTTCTTCCGAGGCGCCGTTTGGACCGAGGGAGTATACCGACACCATGTCAGGATACTTAGCGCCAAACTCGTGCTCCGCACCCAACTTTTCTGCCTCTTCTTTTGGTAAGACTGATCGCGTCATCGGCAAACCTTCTTGGATTTTCTCGTTTACAATACGCTCCACTTCCCGCTTCTGTTCGTCAGTCATCTTTTCTCCATGCGAAAAGTCGATGCGCAGACGCTCTTGGGTAATGTTACTGCCACGCTGTTTTACATGAGAACCAAGCACAATCTGCAATGCTTTAAGCAGCAAGTGGTGCGCGGTGTGGAGGCGCGTCGTTTCAACTGCCGTGTCTGCAAGTCCTCCTTTAAACTTCTGCTCCGAGCCGGAACGCGATAAATCTTGATGTTTTGTCATGAGCTCCTTAAACGCCTGCTCATCAACAGGGATACTGCGCTCCTGCGCCATTTCTTTCGTCATTTCAAACGGAAAGCCGTAGGTGGTGAAAAGCACAAACGCCTGCTCTCCCGTAATCAGATTTGAGTCGTACGCAATTTTCTCAAATTCTTTAAGACCTTTGTCGAGCGTGTGCGCAAACTGCACTTCCTCTTTCCAAATCTCTCCGGTAATCGTCTGATACATTTCCTCCGTACCGAGCTCGGGATACGCTGCGCGATAGGTTTCCATAAACATCGTTGCGGAACGCACGAGCATTGAATCTGCTTTGTCCTTATCAAGAACCGCGAGTTTTGCGGCATGCTGAAACGCGCGACGAATCAGGCGACGCAAGATATATGAACGTTCACTGTTTCCTGGGCGCACGCCGTCAGCAATCATAAAGACGGCGGCGCGGATATGGTCTGCAATGATTCGAAAACTACGCGTATAGCGGTCATCTTTGTAGTGCTTTTTCGAAAACTCTTCAAGAAGTGCAATCACGTCTTCAAACACGTCAGTGCGAAAGACATCATCAGTGCCGATAGAAACCGCGGCGATGCGTTCGAGCCCGCCACCAAAGTCGACGTTCTGCTTCGGCAAAAGTCCGAAACTTCCATCTTCTTTCTTGATGTACTGCATGAAGACTGAATTTCCGATTTCGAGGAATCGTCCGCAGTCGCAGTTGGGATGACAATTCTCACCGAAGCGCGGATTATGCTCCGTGCCAAAATCATAAAAAACTTCTGAATCAGGCCCCCCGATTTCCCCTACCGGCATTTTCTCGGGCGCACCCGCGCGCGACCACCAGTTCTTCTTTGCTTCGTAATAAAAGATGCGACCTGTGATGGGCGACCCGTCAGGGTTTAGTCCCGCCTGCATGCCGAGGCGTGCACCATCTGCTTCACTGCCAATCACGACATCCTTTGCATCGATTCCCTTTTGCGCAAACAGTTCTTTCCAGATTGCCACTGATTCAGTGTCGCGTGGCACGTCATTCTTTTCATCGCCAATAAACACCGTGACAAAGAGCCGCTTTGGGTCGAGTCCCACTTCGTCCGTCAAAAATCCGAAAAACCATGGCAGCTGTTCTTTCTTAAAGTAGTCGCCCAAGGACCAGTTGCCGAGCATTTCAAAAAAAGTGGTGTGGCGATTGTCCCCCACCTCTTCGATATCTTCTGCACGGAATGATTTTTGTGAATCAGTGATGCGGGCACCAAGCGGGTGCTCTTTGCCAAGGAGATACGGGACGAGTGGCTGCATGCCCGAGCCGGTGAAAAGTGTCGTTGGGTCGTTCTCAGGAACGAGCGAGGCTGATGGAATCACGGCGTGTCCACGGTCTTTAAAAAAGCTGAGATATTTTGAACGAATTTCATCGAGTTTCATAGGTGTCTATAGTACCGTATTTTGCAGATTTCGAGGGGATTGACAAAGCGGTATATATAGTATATAGTTACAACAAGTTCCGGTGCGGTTTCTTTCCTCGGACGTACGTCGACGTACGT
>RFQR01000040.1 GCA_009924895.1 bacterium | reverse complement strand
ATCCGCCATATGGCGGATTTTTTGTGCGGTGGTTGAGAAACCTAGCGATCGTCTCCGCCTCGATCGGGTTTGTCTTCAGGACCGCCCATTATATTTTTCATGGTACCCATCATGCCGCCCATAAATCCTCCCAGGGAAGGCATTGGGGGAAGGATGCCTGCGGGGAGAATGATGACTGAAGCAGCAGTGATACTTTTATCAGCCTGTACTTGGCCGCGGATCATAACCATCGCGCCAACGGCAATGTTTGCAATAGATCCCGTTGTCGCGGCCGAGGTTGCGCTCGGCTTTACTTCAAAGGTTGTTGAAGCCGTCGTTGTCACAATACGAGTTGTTGAACTCATTGGTACAACAACGATAAATGAGTTTGTACCAACTGACTGCACGGTGCCGGCAATCATGCCGCGCACTATTTCACCCATGCCCTGACGGTCTTCCCAGCGCTCCTCTTTGCGATCTTCACGGCGCTCCTTCAGGCAATCTTTCATTAGAGAGCGCAGGTCTTCGCTCTGGCCAACTCCCATAACCCCCTTCATTTTCTTCATGGCACGTTCAGTCATTTCTTCGAAAAAACCAGTCGGTTGTCCAGTGAAGCCTGATTGAGGATTTTGCTGTAAGAACTGTTGCACTGCCGTTACGTCATCACTGCGCATCCCACGCTTGAGTTCACGCTTGATCTCGGGGCAATCAGATAATCCGGGCGGCATTCCCGTGGTTGAAGATGCATTTCCCCAGCGCGGCTTATTCCACGGGGTCGTCGTGTCGGTTGACGATGCTTGCGCCTGCGAGAGCTGTTGTTGTAAGCTCTTCAGTTGCCTCATTAGATTCTGAATTTGCGCCTGAAGGTCGCTTACCGTATCTGCTGATGCAAGAACGGGCACGAGTGCCAAAAGCATGGCCATGCCGGTTGTGGCACTTTTAATAGTTGTTTTCATAGTGTCAAAACTAGCTTACTAATTGACTCACAGTATATAAGACGAAAGTATCTGCATTTTCTTTCATGTGTCCGCGCAGACAAAAAATACTCGGAAAACCGAGTATTTTTTGTCCCCAGAGACTTTTAGAGTTTGACTATTTCTTCCCAGGTGCGGCCTTTGACACCAAAGTGTCCATAGGCTGCTGTTTCGCGGAAAACGGGATTACGCAAACCGAGGCGCTCAATGATCGCTTTCGGGCGAAAGTCGAAATGTTTGTTCACAATTTTTGAGAGGTCTTTGCCTTTTTCATTAAAGGCAAACACCATCACCGGTTCAACGCGACCGATAGCATAAGCGACACCGGTTTGTACCGCCTTGCCATAACCATGTGCAACAAGGTTTTTTGCAACAAAGCGGCACATGTACGCTGCCGAGCGGTCTACTTTCGTAGAATCTTTACCAGAAAATGCACCGCCGCCGTGAGAGAGAAGTCCACCGTACGTGTCTACCATGATTTTGCGTCCCGTGAGACCCGCGTCGGCTGCAAATCCTCCGAGCACGAATGCGCCCGTCGGATTTACCAAAATCTCGATGTCTTTAATCGAGCCAAGAACGGGTGTGAAGAGATGTTTTTTGAGCGCGGCATGTATCTCTTCCTGTAATACTTTTTTATCGTGTTGGGTCGAGCAGAGTGCCGTGACGACCGTGCCGTTTTTAATCGTTACCTGTGTTTTACCGTCTGGTTTGAGCCAGGGAAGTGTACCATCACGGCGAAGCTTTTCGAGGTGTCGTGCAAGTGCGTGTGCAAGAACTACCCCTTTTGGCAGCATTTCTTTTGTCTCATCAGTTGCATAACCATACATGATGCCCTGATCACCCGCACCGCCCGTGTCGACTCCCATCGCGATATCGCCTGACTGCTGCGCGACGGTGACAAGCACCTCTAATTTCTCGGTATAACCGATATCTTTGTATACCTTGCGTGCGATTTTCTCATAATCCACCTTTGCATTAGTGGTTACCTCGCCACCGATCATGAGTGTGCCGTGAGAGCCAAAGGTTTCCACTGCTACGCGAGAGCGTGGGTCCTGGCGAAGACATTCGTCTAAAATTGCATCAGAAATTTGGTCACATACTTTGTCAGGGTGACCAGAAGTGACTGATTCTGTCGTGTAATAGTCAAACAATTTGTTGGACATAAGTGGCTAGTGCCTATTAATAAACAATCTCCCCCAAGCGGGGAGAGTGCGTTTGTAATTGCATCGCTCCCTTTCGGGTTGGAAGCACAGCACTCGTTAGAGCCAGTTGCTGGTGGGTCATCGAGCCAAATCTCTCGCCACTCTCTTGATACCTATGGGGTGAGTGAGAGTATCCTAGCATGGGCGCGTACGCACGCAAGTGTGGGTGACTGTGTATACTACTCGTATGCGCAAACTGATTCTCGCTTCGACTTCGCATTGGCGAAAAACAATTCTCGAGAAAGCTCGCATTCCTTTTACAATCGAAAAACCAGATTACGAAGAAGACATGACCCTTAAAATGCCTCCGGCAAAATTGGCGGCATTCCTTGCGTTGGGGAAGGCACAGAGTGTTGCCATAAAACACGCAGATGCGGTCATTGTGAGTGCCGATACGTTTGCAGAATATAAAGGTGAGCTTTTAGGAAAACCGCACACGAAAGATCGTGCATATAACGTGCTCAACATGCTTTCCGGGAAATGGCATCCGATTCATACCGGTATTGCGGTCATCGATACAAAAACGGGAAAGAAAACGGTAAAAACGGTCACGACCAAGGTGCATTTTCGAAAACTCGCCTCTGAAGAAATTGAGGCATATGTAGAAAGCGGTGAACCATTACAGGCGGGGGGCTCGTATACCGCGCAAGAAACCGGAGCAACGTTTATCGACAAAATTGAGGGGGACTTTTATGCGATTGTGGGACTCCCGATTGCGACCTTAGTACCCATCCTCGCAAAATACGGCATAAAGCGCTAGTATATTTGAGTGAAAAAAGTAGTCCGCATAGGAGGGGGCGCGGGAGGCTTTATGCTCCTGAAGGCTCTCAAAGAATTGCCGCTCGAGATTATAGCGGTTTTTACCATGTTTGATAGCGGTGGTTCAACCGGAGTGCTGCGAGACGAATTCGGCGTTCTGCCGCCGGGTGATGTGCGTCGCGGACTCCTCGCGCTCTCAGATGGCGCACAAGCAGATATTTTGCGCAAATTATTTGCGTTTCGCTTTGAAAAAGAGGGAAGCTCTCTCCACGATCACAGCTTTGGTAACTTATTTCTCCTTGCACTTACCTCTATTTATGGCAACGAAGTCGAGGCGATTCGCAAAGCGTCGGAACTTTTGAATATAAAAGGTACTGTACTCCCGGTCTCGACTGACAACGCACATGTGTGCGCTACACTTGCTGACGGCACTGAAATCCGTGGCGAAACCAACATTGATGTACCAAAACATGATGGTAATGTCGCGATCAAAGAAATTCGCCTCGAACCGCATGCAACCATTTATCCAGAAACAGAAACAGCAATTCGCGAAGCTGACCTCATTGTGTTTGGGCCGGGAGATTTGTACTCATCGATTGTGCCGTCCTTGGTGGTGGATGGTATGAAAACAAGCATCAGGGAAAGTAAGGCGAAAAAAGTAGCGGTATGTAACCTCATGACCAAGTGGGGCGAGACTACTAATTTCAAAGCATCAGATATGCTGCGGGAATTGGTGCACTATTCAGGTATCGAGCGTTTTGATTATGCACTGTGCAATACCGGTGAAATTGATGCTGGAGTATTGAAACGTTACGAAGAGGCAAAACAATTCCCGATGGTCTGTGACGATGCGGCGAAGCAGTATGCAGAACATTTGATTGCAGAAGACTTTGTTTCAGAAGAGGGAGATGTGGTGCGCCACAACGCGGACAAAGTGGCGCAAGTACTTTCTGAACTGGCATAGAGTTTCATGTTATATACTGTAAGTAGGATTTATTTACGTAACTCGTAAGAAAATCTCATTTATATATGATAGATTCAATGCCAAAACCGAAGACGTCTGAGGAGCTTGCGCTCGAAAGTGCAACAAGACAATTGACGTAAGAACCGTTATTCTTAGCCAAGCCGCGCGAGTGTTACACGCGACCGATCCAAAAATGAATCTCGACCATTGGCAGCTTGAAGTTGCAATGAATGCACTGATTGCACGCATTGAGCCTATTGTGCGTGATCTTGAAAAACGGGGCGCCTTCACTTTCAACCCAAGCGAGAAGGCAAGCTCGGATCACCTGCACAACGTTCTTTGTGACTGGATTGTGGGGGTGTCTTGAAGCAGAAGGAGTTGGTGCGCTTTAAGGAATAATTTTTTTGGCGTCACTCACATTTACTGAAACGTTTTCTTTCAAGCATAAAAGGCGCCATCAGTATTCTTGTACAAGCATGACTCCAGTGCTACGATTCTCACATGAAAAAGTCCTTGTGGCTTGTTTCGCTTTTCTCCTTTCCGTTGTTTGTGTATGCCGATGTTGCGACTCCGTTTGTTGATGATTTTGAGAGTGGTTATTCTGGTTGGTTTGTGACGTCTAGTCAGTCACCCTTGGTTGCCACTTCGACTGACACACATGTGGGCAGCGGTGCAGTGTATGTAACACCCGACACACGTGCTCGGGTGCACAAGACGGGCACGCCACTCGCCGAAGGGCAGGCAGTTGTCTACTGGAAAGCTTCGAATCCCAATTTTGTATACACGACCAATGTTCTCTTTCAGGTATGTCAGGGCGGAGATGACAACGGATTTTGCTCGGGAAGCGGAAGTAGTGCCGTTGCGGTCGGCGCGTCGCCGCTCGGGTTTGCACAAAATGTCTGGCATTCGATTTCAATCGCGTGGCGCAATGGAACGACGACACCGAACAAAGAGTTTTGTTACCTCTATAACACGCTCGCAACTTCATCTTGCTCTTGGATAGTCTCAGCAAACCCAAACAACGACACCTATGGCACGGTAGCACTTGGTTCCCAAAACGCTGTTCCGCCGAGCGAAGACCTACGCTTTGACGATGTAAATGTGTTTCATGTAACACCGACAACGACTCCGTACTGCACACCAGGTGATCTAAATCCTCCTGCAGGTGGCTGCAATTCGAATGTGATGTTCTTGCCGGGGATTGAGTCGTCTAAAATGTACGACAATGTATCTGGTTCAGAAAACAAGATTTGGCCACCAATTCAAAATTCAGATATCAATTCTCTCGATATGACGAATCAGGCGAGTGCAAACACGGTATATGTGAAAGATGGTGGAATTCTTCTTACTGCTTACGGAACTTTTTCAGTGTATTCGCCATTTGCGCACGACATGGATGTGCTCAAGTCCTCAGCCAAGATAGTCGATTGGAAGCCGATTGCATACGATTGGCGACTCGATTACGAAGACCTTCTGACGCATGGAAACCAAATCGGGGACAAGATTTACTATCGAGGCATAAACGCTGCAACCTCAACGCCATATATAATTCAAGAGTTGAAGCGCCTTGCTTCCACTTCGCGCACAGGCAAAGTCACTATTGTTGCGCATTCAAACGGTGGTTTGCTTGCGAAGACTCTGCTTTTGCGTCCGGAATACACCCAGTACGTCGATAAACTTATTTTAGTTGCTGTTCCGCAGTTAGGAACACCAGTTGCAGTGGGTGGTTTGTTGCATGGTGCAAACCAAGCAATACCTAACAACGTTATTGATTTTGCAATATCTCAAGCTGAAGCAAGATATTTGGGTAGACAATCTCCGTTTGCTTATAACCTTCTCCCTTCTGCACACTATTTTTCATATACCAGTGATCCAGTTATTACATTTAATCCAGAAGCTCAGCCTGCGTGGTACTCGGCATATGGTGGAAGTATCAACAATCAAGCAAAACTCAATCAATTCATCACTGATCCGTCTCGTCCGGTGCCAGCATTTTCCGATACAGGTTCTCCAAGTATTGGAGACGCTACTTTAATCAATAATGCTACCGCGGTTCACAATAATGTAGACTCATGGATTCCACCTGCAAATATCAAGGTGGTTGCAATTGCAGGGTGGGGTCAAGAGACGCTTGCAGGAATTGAGTATAGTAAAAAAATCTCTGGGTGTGGAGTTTTTACCCTGACTGGATGTATTCTTCCTTCGTATTCAAATGAAATTACTCTCAATCCGCGGCTAGTCGTTGATGGTGATGGGACGGTGATTGAATCAAGTGCCCTCTGGGGTAATGGCGCACCGATAACTCGGTACTGGATAAACTTGTACCCGAATGGATTTACCCATGCGAACATTTTAGGAGTTCCATCATTACGCACGCTTCTCGATTCGTTACTTACAAATTCAGAAAGCAGTCTTCCACTCAATGTATCCATCTCTCGTCCGTCATATGCTCTTTCGGGAGAACGCCTCCACTTCATCCTCCATTCACCACTCACACTCGGTTTTCAAGATGTAAACGGCGTATATACCGGTGGAACGGCCACGAGCTCAATGGTAGGCAATAGCAATGTTCGATATGAGCGCTTCGGCGAAGTGCAGTGGATTTCGGTGCCAAAAAATCTTGTAGGGAATGTAGTCATGCGCGGTACCGGAAGTGGCACCTTTACCCTTGATGTGAAAGACGTGGATGGTAATATGACTGTTGGAACGACAACCTTTGCAGTAGTGCCAACATCTACCTCCACCATCGCAACACTGTTTGTTGATGGAGTCACTTCGCCCACGGCAAGCTCAACCCTTAACGTTGATTATGATGGAAACGGTAGCATCGATACCGTTCTTACTGCGCAGCGGGGAGCCATCATCGTACCGCCAATTCCTCCGAAACCGATTCTTACCGCAACGGCAGACAACAAGACCATAATTACGGGCGCAGCACTGCCACAGTTCACTGCATCCATCTCTGGTTACAGCAGCTCGACTCCGAATGATGTGACGGGGACCCCTATCCGCACAACAACTGCAACCGCTACAAGTTCTGTTGGTCTGTATCCAATTACGTGTACTATGGGAACTCTTTCTTCAAGTAACTGTCAGTTTGCATTTGCAACAGGCACGCTCGCAATCATGTATCGATGCGACGGTTTTGGAGAGCCACTAAACAGTCGTGGCCGTGAAGTAGGTCATCATAAAAATCAGAGGGGAGAGAGAAAGCACGCGAAACACAACCGCAGTATCTTCAAATCGGGCAGTACTATTCCCGTCAAATTTACCTTCCGTGATGCATATAACAGAATCATCACCGCTACAACCTCACCCCTCTGGCTTACTCCCGAGCGCGGTAGTTCCCTTAATACTCCGATTAATGAATCTCTCTACGCTGAGCCCCAGGATACAGGTGCTGCGTATCAGAACGCGGGCAATGCCTACCGGTATGCCTGGAAGACAAAGGGTATTGCACCAGGTTTCTGGTACCGTCTGTATGCTAAACTTGGTAGCGGGCAGGTGTGTGGGGTGACGGTGGGGGTTAAATAACGTTTATGCTTACTCTCAGAAATACTCTAGTATTTTCAATTTTTGTAACAATATTTTTTATTGCTGCAATGTTTTCGCGTTTTTCAGGTTTATGTTCTGAGTACTCTGCTAACTGTCGAGATCCATATCATAATTTTGCACTTGCAATCTTTTGGGCGCCGGCCCTTCTTATTTTCAGCCTCATTTTGTTGAGGTTGAAGGAAGAAGTTTTTAATGCATGGAAAATATTTTCATTTCCATGGATAATAGTTTCAACAGCCATTGTTTCGGTTGCCCCTGTAAAGGAAAGTCTCCAGGACTCTGATTGGAAAAGTGGGCTAGCTCTAATAACAACAGCAATTTTTATTCTAGTTTCAATCGGAATTATTCTCGTTCAGTGGTGGAAAAATAAAATGAGATAAATGATGAGAGTGCTTTTGGTTTCATATCGCAAGGTTTAGCCTTGAGACAAACATTGGGAAAAAAGCAGTCTTGCGCTCCATCGTATCGTGTATCATAATGCACCCGATACAAGTCTTTATTTGCGAAGAAAAAGAAGTCTTTTTGATAGAGCAGTAAAAACCATGTATCCAGAAGCGGGTGTAGCTCAGCTGGTTAGAGCGTTCCCCTGTCACGGGAAAGGCCGTGGGTTCAAATCCCATCACTCGCGCAAACACGCTTAGGTGCCCTTCAGGGCACTTTTGTGTTTGCGCAAGTGAAGCAAAGT
>RFQR01000039.1 GCA_009924895.1 bacterium | reverse complement strand
TGCAGATAGTCGAGTTCTGAATCCTTTGCATCCATTTGGGTTCATTGAGATAGTTTGCAAACTCTTCCTCTTCGTCCTCGTCCTCATCCTCGTAGTCTTGGAAGTCCTCTTCGTAGTCCTCTTCGTCCTCTTCATCCCCGTAGTCTTGGAATTTTGATGTTCGCCTCTTAACCGCCTTTTTTGCAGAATCCCACGCACTCCCCGCCCCCTGTTTCATTTCCCTCGCCATATCCTTTGCCTTGTCTGCCGCTCCCCTATAATCAGCCCCCTTTACCTTGCCTACTACGCCCGCTCCAGTGGATCCCCAACTTGACATATAGTTTCCCATGTATATAGATATATTAGATAAAAAATGAGTTTTTTATATATTCTCTTTTTCACCTTCTAGACTAATGGGAAACGCGCATTCATACAATCCATCACATCTTCGAATTTATAGCGACTTAGTTCGAATACAAAATCCAACCACAAGGGTTGAAATGATACGCACATTGTTAGTAGCTCCCGAATATGTAGCCTCTGCCCGGGCAGCCGGCATATATTCGCACATCCTCGCATATGTAGCAAAAGTTCAAGCCGGAGAATTTCCGCCCCCCCTACCTGGCGAGTCCGCACCAAGGGCGACTCATTCGGTTTCTATAACACAACATTCACCCCAAACTATCAACCCCACTGTATCGGTTATGAAAGGGAGGCGAAACGAAAAAGCCTTAAACTATTTTCAAAGTTGCCTTGCCGTGCTTGGCCTGGAAGAAGAAGTTGCACTCACAGAAGATACGCTCAAAAAGGCTTATAAACGAGCCGCCTTAAAAGCACATCCCGATAAGGGGGGGACCGAGCAAGGATTCGAGGCCATTACACGGGCGCATGGGTATCTTGGTGAGATTCTCTTACGAATCAAAGGAGGACGTGCCAAAGAGGGTAAAGTAGAAGCTCCAGATCGGCTGCGCGATACACGAGAAGGAGTGGCGAAAGAATGGCAAATGGTAGAGCCTGTCCGGTTAAATCCTAAAAAGCTCGATATGAATGCATTTAATCAAATGTTCGAACAAACTCGTATACCAGATCCTGAAGAGGATGGATACGGGGATTGGTTGAAAGGTTCCGACGAAGCCACCGGTCCTAGATTTAGTGGCAAGTTTAATCGCGATGTGTTTAACAGGGCCTTTGAAGAAGATGCAAAAATAAGGGGGAATATGAACCAAGCTAGTTCACTCCAACCAGAAGCCCTCATATTAGCCACAAATGCCGGTCTAGAACTTGGTCGAACAGGGGGTGGCGGATATACAGCAGCCCCAAATGCAAATATGAAGTTTACAGATCTCCGAAATGCCTATACCACCGAAAACACCATTACGAATCAAGTGGCAAATGTCCACGTAGAATCACGTAGTTTTGACCAATATTCTGCGAGTCGTAAAAAAGCACCCGCTCCACTCACAAACCAAGAACTCGCCGGTATTCAAGCCGCCGAACTTGCTGCGGCCCATCGAGAAGAACAACGACGTCTCCGAGCCGCGCAGGAAGATTCTCTCGGCTCCGACTATTTTGAGAGAATGAAGCGTCTTGTCATAACCAACAAATAGCCACCCCAAACAGGAATGGCAAAGCCAGAAACGTTACAACTTCTCGTTGTATGTATTATTCTTTCCGTAGCCGTTGTGGGAGGATGGTATGCTGTCGATAGTATTCGTGTGAAAGATCCTCTACAAGATGCACATATATTACATCGTGGAATGGATTTACCCGTGATATGGATATATGTAAATAATAGTGAAGTAAATGCACGTAGTTGGGCGGACTTTCAAGCCCGCTCCTCTCGTGTTATGAATATCCCATTCCTCAACCTCTGTTACGAGAGTTGTGTGAAAACAAATGGAAAAGAATATCGTATTGAAGTGATTGGAGGACTTGCGGATCTTGCAATACGTCTTGGTGGATGGGACAAACTACCCACCTCTCTTCAAAATTCGGAAGCTCTCGTGAATGGGCCCGAACTCAACTGGATTCGAGCGGCTGTTCTCGCAGCCTTTGGCGGTCTTTGGGCGTCTCCTGCCCTCATATGGTTAAAACCAATGGGAAAACTACCGAAGAATATAGTGCTTTTTGGCTCTGACGACGAAGTAACATTCGTCGGCAAAGGGGGGACCGCTGTTCCATCCCTTCGTGTCGCATGGTCGCCGGTGCCAGAACATCCCGTCTGGGTGGATTGGGAGAAAAAGGCACGAACACGTCTCGAAAAACGCGCAGGTGGCTCCGAGTTTCGTCGAGATGAAATGGCGGATGCAATGGATGCCATTCAAATGGCTCAGGAACGGGGGGAACCGATTGAGTTGCGTCCTACGGCAGAGCTTACACGAAAGGGTGCGGCAGGGCGCCGTATTCAGTGTGAGGACTTACTTGCCTCCGGTGATATGATTGACCTCCCATTTCAACTCACAAAAGAGGCGGTGTATGTCCCTATTCCTTGGCCCGAGTTACAAGAACGACGGGCATTCGGTTGGTTTCTTCGTATGAGCGAGGACCAAATTCTAAATTCCGATTTGGCTGTTAGCCATTTGTTTCGAGGTGTGCTTTAGACCCCCGGACATTTGAAATCTTCTTTGGTCTGAATATACGATGCCGAAGAATAACACTAGGAAGAGTAAGACTAAGGGGAAGGGCAATACCAAAAAGACTGGCAAGAATACTGGTAAAAAAAACTTTAATCAAAATGAATGGAACAGATTATTTGCTAATAGACCTCTCAACAAGCATGGTTGGAGCCCCAGGTAATACCTGTCTATGTAAACTCCACCGTCATGGAAGCACCGCTCAAATCACGAAAGGGGTTGTTGGGCTGAATCTGATACAGCGTATGCTTATGCTCTTTATACAAGCGCTCCTGGACATGAATATCATATCCATGAGGTCTCACAATATGCCTGAAAATTGTAATAAGGCGCGCCCCATCCATTTCCCCATGAAGAAATCGTTTCGCCTTGCAAGGAAGATAATAGGGCTCCAAATGCAGTAGCCATTCCTCAAACCCTGTCAACACGAGTTCATCTTTTGTAAACCATCGCAAATCTTCCATTCCTAAAAGTCCCGTAGCCCGGAGAATACTTGTCACAAGATCTATTGGCGGCTCTTGTCTAAATAGTTTCTTATACTGCATCCCTACTATCTTCTATAAAGAAGAGTCGCATTAAGTCAAGTGAATGCGTTTTTCCTTGGGCAAACGAAATCCACCCCTTCAAAATGAGCTGATGAATATCCTGATTTATACTCGGTGGAAGAATACCCAGTTGAAAGACAGACGACGTAAGTTCATGTAGGAAATCTTCATACGAGATACCTGTTGTCCAAATATCTAAAAAAGTCAACATCATTTGTTGGCGATCTTTTTTAACATAGGCACGAAGAAGCTCAAGGCAAAGAGAAAAAGAGGGGGATGCAAACAGATTTATTACATCTTCCGATGCAATCGGCCCCGTTTTTGTTCCATATACGCGACAGAGTATCTGACATATATTTTTTATCTCTGTAGGAGTTTGTGCGAGGCTCATAAAAATGGCAATCGCAGAAGGTGAAATATCTAGAGTTGGATACCCAATCTCCTTGCAAAAATGTTTCACGAGAATATGCGGAGATATCATATCTAGTTCAATATGAAGGCACCGTGATTTCAAAGGTTGAATAAGATCCGTTCCATGACGACTAACAAAGATAAAACGAGTCGTATGTGAATGTGTTTCCATAGGTCTGCGCAAGGCTTGTTGTGAAATCATTGGAAGTGAATCCGCGTCATCCACAACAATAAACCGATATACGCCCGCACGCGCGGAAGAGTGGCGGACAAACTCTGCCACGGATTGACGAATACAATGAATACCACGGTCCTGTTCCGAAGAAAGCCAAAGAGTCCATTCGCAATCTTTTATAGAAATTCCATGAGGCGCATAATAGGCCTTTAAAAATTCATTAATAAGAGTCGTTTTACCAGATCCGTATCCACCTGAAAGAAATAAATGTGGCGGGTCCGGTAGAATCGTATCTAATAGATTTACAGCATCTTCCTGACCCACTAGTTTTGACTCGAAAGGCATCCTACTTGTTTGTATGAAGATTCTTAAAGCTGTCATATGCCGCTGGTCTAAACCTTCTAAGATTCTACATACAAAGGAATAATGCCCCTACCCCTCTATGATGCGCTGGGGGTGTCACAAAATGCAAATAGCGATGATTTAAAAAAAGCATATAGAAAGTTAGCACTACAAAATCATCCAGATAAGGGCGGAGATCCAGAGAAGTTTAAACGAATCCAACATGCATATGATATTTTAAGCGACGATTCGCGAAGAATGGTATATGATCAAACTGGATCCGAAGAAGATATTCAAAGCGCGCCCAATCCCTTTGGAGGAATGCCTATGAACCCTTTTGGATTTGGAATGCCGTTTGATATGGGACACATGTTTGGAGGAATGTTTGGGGCACATCCGACAAAACATCAGAAAGAGACAAAAGGCCCTCCTAAACTACATGAGATCAATATAAGTCTTCAAGATTATTATCATGGAAAAACGATAAAGTTAGAATTCGAGCGACAAATGTTTTGCAAAGAGTGTAAAGGCGACGGCGCGCAGACATATGAAGCATGTGGGCCATGTAATGGCAGTGGAAAACGGACGCAAATCATACAGTTGGGACCTATGCAGGCAATGAGTCAAGGTCCTTGTCCTGAGTGCGCAGGGGAGGGACAAAAAGTATTGGTGAAATGTCCCGAATGTAAAGGAAAAAAGTTGATAGCCGAACAAAAGTCGCTAAATGTGATTATTGAGCCTGGTATGCGCCCGCATGAAGTTATTATATTACCCAAAGAGTGTTCGGACCAAGAGAGATATATGGAAGCAGGGGATCTTCATATTGTATTGCAAGAAGCAGATGAAGAGATTCGATTGAAGCGAATCCCCTTTACAGATGATTTGTCCACAGAGATACAGATTGGATTGCGAGAGAGTATATTAGGGACAACGGAGTATCTGGGAGGTCATCCAGCGCATCCGAATGGATATACAATCCATATTCCTGTAGGGGTTCAAAATGGAGAAAGCTTTCTTATAAAAGGGGAGGGGATGCCTCGAAAGGGGGTTCCAGGAGAACGGGGCGATCTTCGTGTGATGGTAACACTTCACGCGAAGGATGCTGAACGTAAGATACTTCTTGAACATAAAGAACAACTACAGGCGATGTTTACTTAGGAGTAAAGGAGGTGGGGTTGGCGGCAAGCTTCCACTCGGGATTCATACCTCCCAACGCCCGCGCCTCCGCAGCAGGGCTTAACAACATACCTGGAGAGGAATAATCTCCAGCCTGTGAAAGAGAATATGCACCACCGCGATGCCTAAATGTCCTTTTCTTCATCAGCTTTTTAAGAGCTTTCATGATATTTTTGTGGGTGATAGCGCGATGGGTATGGCCGCGACGGGTATGGCGGCGTTGCTTATGGCCGCGTTGCTTATGGTGTCTAGACCTGGATCCACCCGCCTGATCACTCATGCCCTGAATGGCCTGCATGGATTGGTCGAGCACACCTACACGTGCAATATCACGAAGAGAACTATCTAGCATCCCAGTAGCCCCTACCGGGGCTGCGGCAGCCAAACTTACCGCGGCACCCCCGTGCTGAGCTATATGTTCCTTTAAATATTGACCACCTTGAGCCAAGTTTTGGCTACCGGGACCTAACATACTCGCATCATTCAGAGGAGCAGAGCCCAAAGCGCCACCTTTCCAGCAACCACCGCGCTTAGTCCTTTTCATTTTACGCCTATCCTTACGCGAACGCGTTCCCATTTCTATAATATATATAGAACTTATTCTTTTAATAAAGTAACTGTTTCTGAAAATCCACCAACATAGTTCCCATCCAAAAAAACCATTGGAAACGTTCTACATTCTTTTCCAGCCATCTCTGTCATACGCGCATTGAACATGGCTCGATCCTCAATAAGATATTCGTCGCAATGAACGACGGTAGGCTCATGCCCCGCAATGTTCAAAAGATATTTCACTTTTGTGCAATATGTGCAGCCACTTTTGCTGTATATTGTGTAACCTTTTGCTATAGGTGCAGTGATTTCCATATATAATATGTATATCACTACATTTTTAAGCATGATCGCGCGTCTAAGAGCCTCCACGGAGGGCAGGGGCCTGAATACGACGCTTCTGAATCTTACCACTTGCAATATATATAGAGTTCTCTGTCATAATAATATAATCGTCCTGCACCTTATACACCTTTTGCACCAGGCTTGTAAATTCTTCATTGGACTTAATCAGCATCTTTTCCTTCGTCTCTTGATCCTCTCCCATGAACGCCTTTCCATTCGCGGTATCGGAAAAATAGTCGAGTAAGATGGGTTTATCTTGCTCCATTGCAAGTTTCGCTGCATGAACAAGTACTTGTGCGGATGGCATAGGAGTTGCCGGAGCTTGAGTCTGAGTTGCAGGGGCGGACATTCTAGATTCTGTCGTGTTCTGGGAAAGCGGAAGAGTTCTTTTTCCGCGCTACTGCATGAGGTTCTTTGCCACTGCATCCCGATGTGTCTGTAAGACTTCATTCATAAACATATATGCCTCATCGAGTTGCTTTTTGTTTCGAGCCCCCGTAATGATAATACTGCCCGTTTGAAATGCGGCAATCGTAATCTTTTTACAGGACCCAAGGGTCGTCCCATTTCCCTGGCCGTTGCAGAATCTCGGGCACATACAAATACCCCTCGTCGCCGGGGCAGCCTCATTGTAATAATATTTCGTATTGACACCCTGATAAATCGTCGTTTCCAATGTGCTTGAGAGCCGATATTGTTGACAGAGAATCCGATGGAGTTCTGCGCGTTTTAGTTGGGCACTCATCTTATAATCCGAGTTCAAGAGTTGAATCGCAAACGTATGGATGGAAAGAGGCCCTGTTGATATAGTTTCGGGAAGAGTTGCAAACGCCTGTAGAATAAATTCCAAAACGACTTTTGAGAACTCCTCCGAGGTGACCCCTGTCATTTGAAATCCTCCATTTGCAAAGAGTTTCATATTTACCTCTTTAAATTCATCTGCATCCGGGGCATCCCCTCCTCGCCGCTTTCGAACGACACACGTGCTTTGATTAAAGAATGATTTATCACTTATTCGACGCTTGGTAAGCATATCACGCGCAGAATGTCCAATCACTTTCGTAGTATGCTCCATTTTTAGAAATCCCTCTCCAGGATATCCAATCGGAATCAATAAATGATTCATTTGCTCAAAGAGTTTGTTCAAATGAATCGTAGAACCAAGATGTCCTGTAGTGACAAGAGTTGAAATTCGCAAAGGAGTGAATGTTAAAGGTGTTGACATTCTATACAGATGCAATGGGAGGCCATTGTTCCAATTTTTCACGCACGTGAGTTTCAAACCATACAGAAAGAAGTTGACTTCGCATTTTGGGAGTGCACTGTTTACTGAAATCTGTATCCGTAATCCGAAGCATTTCTCCCAATGCATCAGATGTAAGAAGATTTGTAATCTTGGCGCAATAAAGGCAAAACATTGCAAGATCTAAAAAGACCCATTTCGGCAATACTTGTTCAAAAAGAGGTTGTAGTTGTTTTACGTGAATCGTAAATAGTTCATTCCAGAGTTTTACACAATCTTGAAAGCGATTCGGATTCAACATGAAAAATCGAATATCTCCTCGACGAAACTGGATATCGAGGCCGGACATGGCGGACCCTCGCGCATCTCCTAAAATCTTTTGAATACGAAATTGGAAATCGTGTGTATTGGGTGCTTGAAAGGGTATCGTGAGAAACTTGTGAATGATGGAGGGGTGTATTCTCGATATCGAGTTACAAAGAAATATGATTAATACTTTCTGAGGACTCATATCGAGCAGGGGCCTGAGAGCGATTTGGGCTTGATCCGTAAGTGTTTCCGCTTCATCAAATATGATTATTTTTGGACCCGTCGTGACAAAAAGGGCATCAAAGGAAGAACGAATAAAAGGGTATACTCGACTTCGGACAGCTTCTAATCCCCGTTCATCACTTGAGTTTAAGAAAAGGGCGCGTCCGAAAAAGCTTTTCACCCCAACTTCCCCATTTCCATGAAGAGCTTCTACGAAAAACTTTGCAGATGTTGTTTTGCCTGAACCAGGTGGGCCAATCATAAGAAGATGTGAGCGCGCCCCCGGTTCTTGCACCATTGTTTGAAGAAGTGTTTCAATACGTTTTGGTAGACCTAGGCCTTCCATTTACTAGTCTCACCTGTTATTCTTTTAGACCCGTTATAAAAATCTCAAGGGGCGCACCGTGAAGTATCAAAATTAATAGCAGTGCCCGAAGGGGGGTAGAACGAATATGTTTGATACATTCATGACACTGTCGTTTAATATTTTATTTACTTGCAAATAAAATATTAAATGGTATTAGAATGAAAAGGCGTGCTGCAAAATCTCGTATGCAGCCTTTGTTTTTTATTGCGGCTATCATTGCAGTCGGCCTGTATATTTGGAATGATAGATATACAGGAGGGCGTAAGGAAGGGTTCTTCTATACGATCGATGATGATATGCAGGCTGCAGCAGCCGCAGCACAAAAAGGAATAATGAATCTGATACCAGGAGTTCAAA
>RFQR01000038.1 GCA_009924895.1 bacterium | reverse complement strand
TGGTATTGTTATGGATATAAAAGATACACCCTACAAAAGCAAGACTTGTAAAAAGTCTAAGGCAGGAGAGTTGATAGAAACAAAAGATAGTGCAGGTAACATTATAATGGATAACTTTCAAGTCAAATGCAAAACAGGTAAACTTATGCCATATTCCTCTATTTTTAAAATCGACAAGATGCAAATAAATGAAAAAGGTGTAAAGCAAGTCATTGGGAACGGAAAAACATATACTGCGAGTTTATGTCTGAAAACAAGCACTACAGTAGAGGGTGACACCAAAGATGGTGAAGGTGCTATTATAGATGTTGGTTCGGAAGTCAAATGTAAAACAGCTAGTGCGCTGCCATATTCAAATATTTTTAAAATCAGCAAGATCGATAAGAATCTTAAGACAGGAATGCCACAAGTTACACTTAAAAACAATAAATCATATAAACCGAACATGTGTGTGCTGAGGCCAACGGGATCTATTGAAAAAATAGACATTGGAACAGGTACTAAAAAACAAACAGTAAGGATAAACTCTAAAGTTCAATGTAATACAACAAAAGTTATGACAGTAACAGGGATCGAACGAGATGCAAATGATGTTGTAAAATTTTCCGTAAAGGAAAATAGTACTAAATATAAATCATCCACATGTAAAGTAGCAAAAGAGGCAACTACAGATAAAGTACTAGATAGCAATAATACACTTATAGTCTCTGGGATTTCAAAGGTTACATGTCTTGGGTTGGGTGGTGTATCCACTAACGAATTTACAGCTGGATCGATAAAAAAGGATGCCAACGATGTTGCATATGTATATAACGATGGTGCTAGGAGACTTATGGCAGGAACGACTAAATATAAAGCATCACTATGCACAGTAGGCATAGATTCAGCGCCGGATAAAATGGGACTTATGATACATGTAATAGGTAACAAGGCAAATCTTGAGGCAACAAGAGTTACATGTGGAAATGTAAAAACTCCTTTTGCGCCGTCAAGAATAGCGAAATTGAAAGAAACGATATACATATATAATGGGAAGACATCCTATAAATCATCCACATGCAATGTATTGGCTGCTGATATTGGCCCATGTGGTAGAGGATATAAAGGAACACAACCATGTCAACCTACAACGCCTGGATATGGAATTCCTGGGATGATTGGTGGACCTCCATACTTAACTCCTGGGGCGCCTGGATATGGATCATCTTATGGATCACCTGGGATGCTTGGTGGACCTACACCTGGAACTCCTGCATACACAGGCGACAAAGGCAACACGGGCACAGGTAACGCGGGCAGAGGCAACGCGGGCACAGGCAACGCGGACCCAGGCAACGCGGACACAGGCAACACAGGCACAGGCACAAGAAGCACAAGAAGCACAGACACAAGAAGCACAGACACAAGAAGCACAGACACAAGAAGCACAGACACAACAACGACAACAAAGACAATAAATACAACAAAGATTAAGATTAAGAAGAATGCATCTGTTGGTGTAGGAAGCACAGTGACGTGCGGCGCAACTTTGCTATCACCTGGAAAAACATTTATAATTTCTGATATACAAAATAAGGAAATTCTGGATGAGACAGGAAAGTCCTATAAACCTACCACATGTACCGACGCAAAAGCCCCTACGAGTGTTACTGGTAAAGGTGGCATAAACATTAAACCAGGCGACGAAGTCACATGTGGCAAAAATAAATTTAAAGTGCATCACTTATCCGCTGGTAAGGTCTATTCAGGACAAACCCCATATTCTTCTTCGACATGTAGTAAAGCAAGTGCTACTCCCCTAATACGTAGTTTTGCAGTGCGTATCCCTGATAATATTTCACAAAAAGATAAAAAAGCAATAACAGACTATATTATAAAACTTGCTAAACCTTTTTTCAAAGCTAAACAAAGCGGTGTAAAAAAGACTACAGAACAAGTAGCAACACCTACAGCATACCCTATTCGTGTAGCGGCAGCAGCTATACAAAACGGTGGAGATGGAGATATACCCACTGCACTTTCTATAGATTTATTAAATGGACTTCCGCAGTCAGATATAAATGAATTCGTATCAAGTTTGCAAGTGGATATGACATTAGCAAAACTATTACAAGTTCCTGAGAAGATTACAATACCTACAGAAGCCTTTGATAAAACACAGAAGAAAGCAGTCGTTGGAAGTTCTGTAACTTGTAAAAATAAGAAATACAATAATGTAAATGATACATTTGTTGTATCCGCATTTGGGGTAGATTCAAAGACAAAACTACCTACAGTAAGTACTGGAACAAAGCTGTATACTGTTAAAACGGACTGTACAGTAGACAAAAATACAAATCCAATCTCCATACCCACAGAAGCCCTTGATAAAACAGGGCAGAATACGATACGTAAAGGAACGACTATCAAATGTAAAAAGGGCACACCGTTTGTTGTAAATGCATTTGGCATCAATAAGAAAAATCAAACAACTGTATCTTTTAATAATAATACGTATATTGCCGAAAAGGACTGCGAAGTACAAACATCCGTGAAACCACTTACTATACCTACATCCTCATTTGATACAACTAAGAAAAATAAAGTAGAGATAGGGACGACTGTCATATGTAAAAATGACAAGTTTATTGTATCAGAGTTTGGGGTAGATTCAAAGACAAAACTAGCTACAGTAACAAATGGCACTCACACATATACTGTTACAAAAGACTGTATGGCTGTCATACCCGTTACACAAGCATATGATAAAAAGGGTAATAGTATCGTTCCAAATACTCTTCTTACATGTAAGGGTAATAAACATATTCCAGCCGTGCTTGAAACAAATAAAAAGGGTGAGATAGTCGTTGGGAAATATGTCGTGAAGAAAGATTGTGTTACAGAAACAGACACAGGCACAGGAACAGGAACAGGAACAGGCACAGGCACAGGAACAGGCACAGGAACAGGCACAGGAACAGGCACAGGAACAGGGACAGGGACAAATTCAAATGGAGATGAATTAAAAGTCGGTAGTTTTGTAAAGTGCAAACAAGCATTTGGCTATTCTGATAACTTTACTATAAAAAATATTCAATATAATTCTAATACAAAAAAGACGATGGTATTTGATCCAAAAAACAATGCATATGTAGATAACAAATGTTCTATACAATCTGAAGTAGTTCGTGATGTCGATGGAAATCCTTTAGCAGAGGGTACCAGTGTCACATGTAATGGAAAAACATTTAAGATTGCATCTGTAGATAAAACAAAACGCACTGTGAAAAGCAGCACGAAAAAGACGTATAATAGTGTTGCATGTAAAATAGAAGGGCCTCCCATATCTGTTCCAGTATTTGGGCAAGATGGAAAGCGCATAGAAAAGGGCTCTTATGTAAGTTGTAATAAAAAGACCCCCTTTCCTGTTGTGGATATTAAGGCCGATAAAGATGGAAATCAACTCATTTTTCAATCACAGAGACAGAGTTATAAACCAAGCGTATGCATATTACAAACGCCTGCAAGTGAAGTTACAACTGTAGTTGATAAACTTGGCAATGTCCTCGATACGAAATCAATAGTCACATGTTCATCTGGTTTGGGAAATACGAATCCATTTACTATCACAAAAATAACTGGATCCGAACAAATATGGAATGGTACAAATGGCCCATATAATCCCATAAAGTGTAAACTATTTGAAAAGAGTGATGAAACGTTGAGGAGTGCTGTAGTAGAAGGTGGAACTGTAAATGTAGGAGGGCGCGTGACATGTGATAAAAAATCATTTGCAATAAGTAAAATCACGAAAAGTGACAAAGGATTTACTATTTATGATGGAAAAACATCATATCCAGATAATAAATGTAGTGTAGAAGTCGCTCTTAAAACAGATATTGTAAAAGGAAATATAGTGTCTTGCGATAAGATGATTGGAAAGGATATATTCGCAGTGACAAAAGTTGTTAATAATATTATATTTAATAAATCTACAAAATACGATGCGTCTAAATGCACATTTTTAAAGGAAAGTGAAGCAGCAATTGAGCTTCAAGGATCGGATGGAAAGTTTATACGTCCTGGGGCATATGTGAAATGTGACGCGTCGGACCCATTTACTGTATCTCACATATTAGTCGATGAGAAGGGGCAACCAGTTGTATACAAAGGAACTACTGCATATACAAATCCGCAAAAATCATGTAGCATTGTTGAAAAGAAAGAAAATGACCTGGCATATGATAGCCTTGGAAATGTAATAAAAGTTCAATATAAAGTAACATGCGCGAAAAATAAGGACTATCCAGAAAATACGTTTGTAATAAAGAAAATAATAAATGAGAATGGTGAACTAAAGATAAATGGAGTTGCGAATAAAAAGGACGACGTTACATATGTTGCAAATACATGTCTAATAGCTGGAAATATGGGTTTAACATTGGACAAAAATAAACTTCCAATAAAGTATGGAACAAATGTAACATGTGATACACTCTTGAGCTCACCAACCACTTTTGATGTGAAAGATATTCGAGGATTGGATAAGGAACAGAAAGTATATGATAATACAAATGGGACGAACGGGTTTTCTGCTACATCCTGTAAAGTAAATAGTGTAACAAATATCAATATAAAAGACAGCGAAGGTGACACCATATCCATAGGATTTGATGTAGCTTGTAAAAAAGGGATGTTAGGGTCTGTGAAACAGTTTCCTGTATCACAGATGAAAAATGAAGCAGACAAATCATATATATTTGGTGACAAAGGTGAGAAGTTTGAAGGAAGTGATTGTATTTTAGCAGGTGTTCGTGGAGTGATAAGGAACAAGGATGGTTCTATTCTACGAGCTGGCGATGAAGTTGCGTGCAGCGTTTCTGGAAAGACGGACACCTTTAAAGTGTTAGGTATTACTGGATTTACTGGGAAACAAAATGTAAACAAAACACAAAAAATAAAATATTCAGCGGATAAATGTCAACTCTCAAGTTCCTCTCCTATAGGAAAAAGCATTTCAGTGATTACGAGCCCTGATGTCGAAGCATATTTACAGAGCGAAGGATTTAAAAATCTATTACAGGATGTCGCTGGACAATCTGTAAAAATGATAACATCTGAGTCTTCTATAAAAGATTCTATCAAAGTTGGGAAAATAAATGGGGACACATCAATCAAATATACATTTGAAGATACGATTGATGAACCGACTATTGCAAAGGCGATTAAAGCAGATCCTCAATTGAACAATCTAATAGATGGAAAAGGGCCCTTATCAAATGTTGATAGCAATCAGGGCGAGAACCAGAACCAGGGCCAGGCGCAGGGCGAGAACCAGAACCAGGGCAAGAACCAGAACCAGGGCCAGGCGCAGGGTAAGAAGCAGAATCAGGGCGAGAACCAGGCGCAGGGCGAGAACCAGAACCAGAACCAGGCGCAGGGCAAGAACCAGAACCAGGCGCAAGGCCAGGCGCAGGGCAAGAAGCAGGGCAAGAAGCAGACCCAGAAGCAGACCCAGAAGGAGTCCCAGAAGGGAAAACATGTGACTCCAAAAAAGCCTAGCGGAAAGACTCAGACTGTAAAAGTGCCAAAACCCGTCACTTTAAATACATACCTCGAAAAGTTAACCAAGAATCCTATAGTTGAACTTCCTCCAGAAATAGGTAAACCACACAGACCTTATTATACACTCTCAAGGACTCTATACGGAGGACCTGAGAAAAAGATTCGATATTCTAAAGTTACTGTTAAAGATGAAAATGGTCAACCTCTTACATATGCTGTGCAGGGAACGGAAGATCAAAAGCTTGCCTTATTGTTTGATAAAATACAAAAAACAAAAGCTTCTAATACAAATCAAACAAATGCAAAAATATCAAAAGCAAATAATTTATTCAAGCTAAGTGATAAAGAATTAAGTATCTTAAAAGAAGACTATAGAAGCGATAAAGAATATTTTAATGCACAAATAGCGAATAATGAGTCCGATATAGAAGCATTAAGCATATATTTAAGTATTATTAATGGTAAACTAAAAAGTGGCACTTCTGATAAAGTAAAAATCAATACGCTTATAAAAGAGGTTCAACGAGAAATTAAAGATCGTAAGGTTGAAAATGAAAGATTAATTTTAATGCGTGATGCGCTTTTAGATGGAGAGCAACAAGCTGCACAGGCTATGAAAATGTTAACTACAACATCTACAAAAGCACAAAATTCACAAACCAACGCAAAAAAGACATCTACAAAAGCACAAAATTCACAACCCAAAGCAAAAAAGACATCTACAAAAGCACAAAATCTACAACCCAAAGCAAAAAAGACTACAAAAGCAAAAAAGCCTACAAAAGCAGAAAAGCCTACAAACGCAGGTTGGTTTACCTTGAGATAACGTAACCACATCGCGGCACACGAAAAGACAATATGTGACATGAGGCATTGCACATATTTTCTTTCATATACAGTAGTAGAATGCCAGGCAAAGAGCCAAAAAAAAAGGTTACGATTCAAAACACCTCTCCTGCACCCAACAAAGCCCCTGCATATCCTGGAACAGGCGTTCTATATGACGTCGAACGTATGCTTATAGGAAAGTTATATTATTATATACCAATTAACATTACAAACAAAACAGATCCAAAAGTCCCCGATATTATTCGCTTTTATGGAATAAGCCCAGAGGATATAGTCACACGTTTGTCAAAAGTGAATGCAGATATTCTTAAAACGGGGAAAATAACACCGAAAGAGGGGTTTTCAGCCAATGCTATTGCGAAGCCAACACTGCCGCAGATTACACCGGTTACACAGAATCGGCAAATGTCAGCTATAGAAAATAAACCAACGTTACTTCGTATAAAAAATGGATCACTAGACGGAGGCACACGAAAAACACGCCAAAAGACAGGCTTAACGCGTAAAAAGGTCAAGAGATAAAAGAAGAAATACTCCCGTTCCCACAAATACGAGAATCTCCATTTGTGAGTCATTGGACCTTTTCTTTTCCAACACCTCTAATCGCGATACAAGTTCATTCACACGCTTCATCAATGCATCTCTATCCGCAAAACTCCCCTTTGTATCCACATTCCCCGGCGTTTCCTCTGGAAGGACCGCCTTGGATACCACATTTGCCCCCCTCTGTTCTGCATTCATTGACCATGTATGCTCAGGCTTTTGTATACTTGAGACAAATGCTGTATAGCTCGCAGCGGGGCTCAACGGCTTCCACACATCATTTACATTCACTTCCGGGAGTTGTCCTGCCGCCTTTTCGACCCCCTTCAAATCAAATGAATTCACAACATCCGGTTGAAGCATATAGTTCGGATTATCACTTCCCACGGCACTAAATGTCGAAAACCCCTCATCCGTATCATCTGCGTCCTTTCCAAAATAGGCAGGCAGGGAAGCATCTGAAAAAAGACAACTCGCTTTTGGAAGGACTGGAATCGTAAATCCATCCTTCTTCTCTTGAACCGATGCCACAGGCTCCATCCGCTTCACAGCAGGCCGATCGGGGTCTAGCGGAGAACCAGTCCCCGAGTCAAAAGGGTCTGTCGGAGGTATATCAGGCATAATAGAATCCGAATAAGCCAACGAGGGACCCTTCAACTTTTTCGCCTTTTTCCTAGCTGCCCGACGTTCCTCGCGACTCGCTTTTGCATCGGTTCCACCTACAAACGGAAATCCAGAACTCGGCAAAGCAATATTCCGATGAACAGAGCCAGTGTCTATATTTGGAAATGCATCTTCTAATGAACAGAGGTCCATAGCCCCACTCTGTTTTCAACATAGGATTTCTTATTTGCCGGTATAATCATGTTATCTCAAAGAAGAATGAGTGCTCATCCCATAATGAATGGTGGTGCGAAAGAACATGTATTAGATATCGTCAAAAAATATGCAGAACCCTTGAATATTTATGTCGGGCTTACCTTGACCCTCCTGATTATATATATTCGGCAACTTCCAAAATGGATTCCACATCGTGCGAACACTATGCTTGGTCGCATTTTCCTATTTGCCCTCACGATTGTCATGGCGGAAACATATTCATGGATTTATGCGCTTCTTATGGCCCTGTTTGTTGTTCTTCTTCTCGCGGTAGCCCCCCGGAGTTTTAAAGAACGATTTCAAACCAGTTCTTCCAATATAGATATAAAACTCGTAAGTCAACCAAAACGGTGGTGGTCTGAGGAAGTTCTAAAAGAAGATCCCCTCGGTGTGGAAGAAGACCGTGTAAAGACAAATGCGATTCAAGATAATTCAAATGCAAGTAACTCTACAACTAGCTCAAAATAGACTTACCGGCAACTGCCATGTAAGCACACGGAGTTCTTAATTTTGGCACATCACGGTAGGATGAAGGCCAAGAAGAGTCCTTCCAATACGATGCATACCCTAGAAACGTATAGTAAGGGTGCCGTGATTCTATTCTTCCTGTATTGGAATATTATGGAAGGTGCGGTCTTTCAAAATGAATATCCGAGGGTTTTTGTGAAGCTATATTCAATGGCTGCATGGCGCCTTCTTCTTCTTCTTGGACTCATTACAGGCGCATTATGGGACCCTTTTGTAGGAATCATGCTCGCCTTTACAACATTCTTTTATGTGATGGATATGGAAGTCACAATGGAGACATGGCGATAAAATCGGCATAACACGGTAGAGGATGAGCTTCCCCCCGCCAGCAGCTCCTATTGCATCTATGGGGGCTTTAAACCCTATAGAAGCGGTGGTGATGAGTTTAAACACAAATACATACTTGATTGGGCTGAGTATGATTCTCTTGAACTTGGGGGGTCGTCATTTAGCCCCTAGTCTCACTCCCGAGCAAGACAAGTTTTTCCAAAATCCATGGATTCGTCGTGGCATGTTATTTGTAGTAATCTTTGTCGCCACACGTAATATCTTTACAGCACTTTGGCTCAGTATTGGTCTGATATTAGTTATCGGCTATTTATTCAATGAACACAGTTCTCTGTATCTGTTTGGAGATCCTGTCCCGCAACCACCTACATATATACAACCCTCCACCCCAGGATTAACGACAGAAGAACAGGAAATATATAAGCGATTACATGATAAAGTGAATCGATCTCAACCGGCGGAACAAGTCTTTGGAAACAAGGGGGCAAAAGAACCTGAAAAGGATTTTGTCCACTGGTATAAGGAGAATATGAACATACTCCAAAAATATATTAACTAGAGCGGTGTATGTGCCAAGTTTAATATTTTATTTACTTGCAAGTAAAT
>RFQR01000037.1 GCA_009924895.1 bacterium | reverse complement strand
TTTGGAAATAGCGGAATTAAAAAACAACAAGGATCAACCGTCGTTTTATACGATACGCTTCCTTGGGACGGACGCAGCGAATTTCGATTTTTTGAAGGATCTGCACAACGTAACTTTCCATTAAGCAACACTGGAGCAGACGGCAATAAATTGGGCGTTGGTAATTCCATGGTGGTAGAACGTGCCTATATTACGTATGGTGCCTATGACGCAACAACAAACGCATGGACGTCCTTAAGTATTACGAATTTAACGGCATTTCCGGCAATTTTAACGGCTGAGTTTTCGTTCCAGATTGCTAACAGCCAAGTAATTAAAAACGTTCCTATTTTGTCGTGGATCCCAGAATTTAACAAAGTTGCCGAAAATCAATTAAATTCTAATTTTGAGTTTGATACACAAGTAATTATTCCGCCGCTATTAGAGTTTGTTGCAGCATTGCGCACTCAACGTTACGCTGCTGTTGAAAATCATTATTTGCGATTGACTATTGAAGGATCGGGAGCCATTATTGCACCAAAAACAACATTCTAATTTTTTTAACTTGCAAAAATGGGCGCAGCGCAACCGCGCCGCGCCCTTTTTTTTTGCATAAAATCAAAACAACATGAAAAAATATAATGACATGATGGATAACATTAATACCCCACAATTTCCGGGGCAGCAAGTTAAAGGGTTTAGCATTGAACAAATTAGGACGCTAATTAAAAAGCAACAGCGCGTTAAAGGTTACGCGTACAGCGTCGCAACCGGTACAAACGATTTTAATATACAGCTAAGCGGTAACGCACGAATTTTTTTAGGTTTGGCGTTAATTCCGCGAGGTGCGACCGGATCAAGTTACCCCGCAGGTTTTCAACAAATTGCGAGTATGAGCTTTAAAATCAACAACGAAATCATTATTGAAACGATTGATCCTAACTTTATGACGTATTTGTTAACTAATGACGAATACTATTATTTACCACGTCCATTGAGC
Source organism: bacterium (assembly GCA_009924895.1). Taxonomy (GTDB): domain Bacteria; phylum Patescibacteriota; class Minisyncoccia; order Phycocordibacterales; family UBA2100; genus UBA10103. The sequence continues at coordinate 8,299 of RFQR01000037.1, read as the reverse complement.
GGAACAGATCAAATAACAATTACATTTCAAAACCCAGGTGCAACAGAATTGGCAAATTTGATTATTTATTATATCTAATGATCACGCCTAAATTAGAACAATTAATTTTTGAGGGAAAAGCGTTTTTTAAAACGTTTGTTGCCGGTGGAAGTCAACGGATCAATTTGAAAATTGATAACGATCGTTTTATTATTATTACAGACGTTACCTATTTTTCTAGTGGATCGTTTCCGGCCAATGAAGAGGGAAAAAATAACACTTTTACCAATATGTCCGCTAATGGAATGAATACGCAGCTTTCGATTATTGGCGAACGTGGCATAAACCGTTTTCTATTTCGCAATAATTTCGTTAGTGTGCCTATAAATGACGCGGCAACCGATTTTAAATTGTTGCCTATTGGACATACAACAATTAATTGTTATTTGTTACACACCACGCAGGTAAATTTTGCGTTTAGTTGGGCGCAAAATTTATTAGTGCAAACAGTTGCACCGGTACCGGCGGAAAATTTTGCGGTTAATGTGCCGACAGATTACGGCCGCGACGGTGGAGTTAACATTCCGGTAACAATAGACGCGATTGTTCAAGGTGCCGGGTTGTACGTGGATAGTTTTACAAGCCGAGCAGCGGTAGGCGTTGACGGATCCAACGAATTTAGTTTCCCGGTAGATAACGTGAATAATATACCAGCTAACAACCGGGTAAATAGTTGGAATTACCCGATCTGCCATGTTAATTACGTTGAAATAATTGGATTGCCAAATAATATAGCGCGATGAATACGATTGAAGACATACGGAGGGCAATGGAAAACCCAAAATATCATTTTGCAAGGTTGGATCAATACAACAGGTATAACAACAAAAAAGATTTGTATCAAAAAAAATGCGCGGAAATTTTGCGAGATTTAGAAGATCGGCAAAAGGTGCCAAGTATGGCCGGAACTTATACCGTTAAATTAACGCAGGATAAAAACGAAAAAATTGTTCGTCCAGATGAATATAAAATTTTTATTGGAAACGAAACACAAAAAACAATGAGCGAACCAGGAATAAATATACCGCACGATTTTGGTACCGCCATGAACCATCCGGCTGTTAAATTGCAAGCCGAAATAGCTACTTTAAAAATAAACAATGAAGCGTTGGAAAGTGAGGTAGCGGTATTAATGGAAGAAAACGAAAGGTTGAATGCGGAAATTGAGGAATTAACAGAACAATTAAAAAATCAACCGCAATTATCCGAACAGCCGGAACCGGACAATTTTGGAACGGCCAAAACTATGTTTACCGAATTGTTAAGCGTTGGCGCGCCGTTGTTGGATAAATGGTTTGATTTGCAGCAAGAAAAAAACAATATATTAAAGCAACAATATACGCCGCAACAACCAATAAAAATGCCGGTGCCACAAAAATTACCGATTGAACAAAAAATTGAACGTTGGATCAATAGCAAAGCAGATGATACCGAATTATTTAACAATTTGCAAGCAATTTATTTTAACAGTTCGGACTTTACGAAATTTGGGCAATTATTAAAAGATTTTAACGAAGATTTATACAATGAATGCAAACAAGCAGTTCGATGACGATCTAAAAAAATGCAATAACATGGATCAAGTTTTGGAAACCGTCCAAAAGTATTACGCATTAGATAGGCCGTTTGGCATAGCCACAAAATTAATTGTAATTGCAGGCGTCAAAAAAATTTTGGACGTTGTTAAAGCAGAACCCAGAATAACAATAATAAAATGAAAAAAAACTATTTACCGGTGATTATTGGTTTAGCCGCAGCAGGGGCAGCCGCTTATTTTTTTAGAAAAGATATACAAAAACTTTTTACAAAAAAAGAAGAAAATAACGAGGAACCACCGTTAACAGCAACAAGCCCAGAAATACAAAATTTTGTGCCACAACCTTTGCCGGCTCCGGTAGTTGTTTCTTCGCCAAGTGTAACGCCTACGATTGATATTAATAAAGGAGTTGTACCGGCAGCAAAAAAAACTTTATCAAGTTTAGGAACTTCAAAAGATAAGTTATTAATGGGCGAAAGTTTAGAGTTAGGCGATCAAGGCCAAGAGGTTGTAAAATTGCAACAAATTTTAAACAGGTTTGCCGAAATTAACAGAACTTCGCCAATTAAAGAGGACGGAAATTTCGGCGTTGGTACGCAAGCTAAATTAAAAGCTATTTTAGGCAAAACTTCGGCAACGTTGCGCGAAATGTATTTAGCTTTATTTGCTTATTGGAATGCGCGAAAAGTTGGAAAAACAAAAGATTGGTATAAATACTTTTTTATTCCTTATTTAACGGATAACGATCGTTTAAACGTTGCACGCGCAAATTATTTTAAAAATAATCCGGTAATATAATGTTTTTTCCTACTACTACCACAAAAAATAAAAATCAAGTTAACCCTATCAACACGGCGGTTAGTTATGTGATATTATTGGGGGGTGGTTATTTGTTTTACCGTTTAATTCAAAACCAATTAAAGGCAAAAATTAAGGAAAAGAAAAACGAACAGTTGTTCGAACAGGAACAGAACAAAAACAAAAAATTAACCTATAAACCAAGCCAATATATTGCATTTGCGGATAAAATCGAAGATGCTTGCAATGGTACAATTTTTAACCCTACCGACGAAGAAGCAATATACAAAGTAATGTATTATTTGCACACAAACGACGATTGGTTGGAATTAAATAAAGCGTTTGGAATTCGCAAGTATTACGCCACGCAATTAAGTACCGGCGAGGATAAAAATATGCAACAATTTTTACAAGGTGATTTAGACACGCAAGAAAAATCCAAAGTCAACAAAATTTTAGCACAGAACGGCATAAAATACCGAATATGAAAAATACTTCTTTTTGGCAGCAATTAGGAACAGCGTTAACAACACCAGGAACCGAAATACAATTACCGGTTAAAATTCCGGTAGAGTTAGACAAAAAAGCAACAACAACAATTTTAACAGCTGCAAGCATTTTGGCCGGTGGTTTAATTTTGGCCGCGTTGTTAAATAAGAAAAAATGAATAAAGCATTTTTTAATGTTTTATTGTTTTTTGGTGCCGGTTACGTGCTAAGCAAATTGTTAAAAACAAAGAAAACAAATAAAAACATGGTTGTTAAAGGTTTTTATCAGGTGCCGGAAAATATACCTAACAGAATTGACGCGTTACATTCTTTCGAAAGTCGCAAAAGCGACGGTTTTGGTGGTAAAATGTCCACACAAATAAACGCAGGTTTGCGCAAATTGTATAAACAAGGAATGAACCCAGATTTATTAAATTTAGATATACAAATTGATCCGGTTAAATATAGTGTAACATGGTCAGCAACATTAGGGGAAAGCAAAAATAAAATTCCTTTTGTTGGAATGATTACGCGAGGTTCCGCTGGGGGTGGTGCCGATGAACGCGCAAAAATGCAAGTTCAAAATATAAAATCGTTGGTGCCAAATGGTACCAATATAACGTTGATTAAAGACCTAAATTTTAACAATAAAATTAAAATAAGGCAGTTTTTTTACAAGTACGGTTTAACTAATTACCCGGCGCAATGAAAAAACAAAAATTTGACGATTGGTTTTTTAATTACGCTTACAATAATTGGAAATTTACGCCAAAATCAAAAAACGTTTTAATTGGCGCCGGTGGTATTGTTGCTGTTGGATTGATTACGGCTTTATTTATTAATAAAAAAAAATGAACGAAGATTTTTTTAATAAGGTAACCAAAGTTGTTATCGACAAATTAGAGGGCGGATATTTTCACCCAGATATGCGCACAAACAACCCGAAAAAATTTGGATCTTATCATAGGTCTGGGGAAACTATGTTTGGTTTAGATCGTTGGGCAGGGCATGATATTTATTATTCAACGCCCAGAAAAGCAAAAACGGTTTTAGAGGATATGAAGTATATTTATTCCAACGCGTATCAATATAAAACACCGGAGGCAAAAGAATTTTGGACTTTAATCGATCAAGCAAACGCGCGCAAAAATTGGAAATGGTTGTATCGGGGTGGATCCTTAGAACCAAGGTTAATGTATTTAACCGCAAAAATCATGTATCCCAAATACGAAAATTTAGCGAAGCTATATTTAACTGCAAAAAGTCAACAATTAATTAACAGTGATCCACGTTTGTTATTTCATTTTATTTATGCTTTGTGGAACGGCCCAGGGTGGTTTCAACGGTTTGCAAAAAAATTTAATGCAGCAACGGAAAAAGGAATAACAAATAAAGATGAATTGTTAAAGGTTGCAATAAATTCACGCATTAATAGTGGTAATAGTTTAATTGCGCAAGGTGGCAAAAAAATTAACGGTTTTATTAATACGATCGATTTTAACGCAGACAATAAAGCTGCAACGCAACAAAACGATGAACCGGGAAACCTTACTAAATTAATTATGATTGGGATCGGATTAACGATTGCTTATTATTTAACAATGAAAAAATGAAAAAAATAACTGTCAAAATAATTTTGTTGACAATGCGCGTAATTATGGGCGTAATGGACACAGTTCTACCAAACGTTAAAAACAGCATAAAGGATCAAGGTATATGTCCGGTAACAAAAAAACAAGAAATTAAAATTGATTGGCCGCGGTTTCTTGCAGCTGCAATAACTTTTATTCTGTTGATCTTAAATTTTTTCGGTTTAATCGATTTAAAAACAATTCAAAAAATTACACAAACATTAGGCAAATAAGGTTTTCAGCGCACCTTTAACAATGCCCCATGCCCCGGTTGAGTATCTCCCGGGGTTTTTTTTTGTCCTAAATTTAAGTTAAAGCAATTAATAACGTGTTTAAAACGTGTTGATAACGTGTTGATAACGTGTTAATAACGTGTTAATAACGTGTTTAAAACATAAAATTTATTAACAATGCACAACAAAAAACCCCGCAAAAACGGGGTTTTTCGTGGAAACATAACGTTGTTAACGTGGTTGTTAACAATTAACGGTTGGAAAACTTACACGAATATAATTATATTTGTTGAGTTAACGGTTATTATTGTAACGGAAAACAAACATAACGGCTGAGGATCCAAGCCACCAGATTAAAAAACAAAAAAAACGAGGTTAAACCCGATCGGGAATATATTGCTAAATTTTTTTTGTTTAAAAAATGGGTTTAGTTACTTAACTTAAATACAAACAAGTTTTGTAGGATAAGTAGTAGGTTATGTTGGTTGTGTTGTTTAGTTACTTACCCAAAAACGCAAAAAATGGAAACAAGCGAAATTTTTAAACAAGCCGTGAACGATTTTAAAAATGCGTACGTTCAAGCGCAGCAACAAACGCGAAAATACAACGCGCCAATTACTTACAATTTTGAAACACCAGAAAAAGCGAGATTTAAGGCGGTTGTATATTTTAAAAACAACCGGTGCGCATGGTATTACAGTTTTGATCTTGTAAAAAATAACGGCGTTACTCATGTTGACGAGTACGTTGGGCTCGTTAAATTGTTACGGTTGATTAAAAATAAGGTTGGCGAATTTAACACCGCATTAATTTTTGCAAGTATTGACAAAATTGCTATGCCGGCAACAAGCAAATACGATTATTGTATTGCTAAATTCAGCAGCAATGGACAATTTATAGAACGTCCAGACACCGGGTTTAAGTTAGATCAAAAAAATAATGTGTTGCAATTAAGTTGGTTGGAATTGCACCCAAAAATGTTAATTAAAAAATAAATAAAATGGAAACAGAACAATTAAGCAGAACGGAAAAAAGTTTGTATTGCGCTCAATTAATGCAATGGGCAATTTTGTCAAGTCATGAAAATTTACAAATTTTTTGCGAATATTATGCGCACGTGGATCAAATAGAATTGAGAATTTATCTTAACAGTTGGAAAGAAAAAGCTGAAAAAATTGAATTTTATTTAAACGAGCTGACAAAAGAAAAAATTGCGGAAATACAAACAGAAATAAAAAACATTTTGGATCATGCCAATTTACCTGAATAAAAGCATTCTTATTAATGCCATACAATACAACAATAACTTCTTGGAAATAGAAAATTTTATTGAAGGAAGTAACGCAGCTGGTGCCAAGGAATTAAACAACGTTGTTTATTTGTACGTGCAAACGTTTAATAAAGCGGCGATCGAAACCCTTATTTTAATGCCTAACGATTTTTTAGTTAAAGACGCAACAAATTATTTAACAATTTACCCAAAGGATCAATTTACTGAGTATTGGTTCCAGGCGCCGGAATTTTTTAAAATTAATTAGTATTTTTGGCTCATGGCCGAATATAAAGAACCGTACAAAAATTTAGACACGACATTAAAGGCGTTACGTCAACAAGTAATCGACAGTTTAGATTATTGCAGCGAACAAAATTTTTATTACGACAGTCCGCGCCAGATGTATTACAATTTGTTACAAAAGGTTAAATATAAAAACGATCCGCCCGGAACCGAATTGATCCAGACAGTTCCCACCTTGTTAGACAATAATTTTTACGGACATTCCGGCCAAGGGGATTGCGATTGTTTTACCGTGTTAACGTTGTCAGTTGGGGCAATAAATAATTGGAAACAACGCGTCGTTTTGTGTGGTCGAAAAAAAAATAATGCTGTTCATATCTTTTCGCAAGTGTGGTGGCATAACGATTGGCAAACGGTTGATCTAACCGCCAGAATGTATAACGTGCATAAAAAATATAATTTTTATCAATTTTTGCCGGTTTAATGTTTCACGTGTAACAATTTTAAATTAAATTAGCGCACGTATGGCAACAACAAGTAAAAAACCGGTTAATTTTTTGTTTGAACTGAATAAAAAATTAAATGCGTTATACATGAAAGCATTAAAAACCAAATGCGGATCCAAAGTTCACAATTCAATTATGGATCAAATCAAAGCATTAGAAAATTTAAAAAAACACTATAAAGCAAAATAATATGTACCTACAATTAGCCGAGGGCGAAAATAATGGCAATTATGCAGCATTAGCAGACACAACCGTAACGGACAATTACGTTTTTATCCCTGCCGGGTTTTTGCCAGAATTTAACAAAGATAGTTACGTGCGCGCCGATTATTTTTTGAAGTATGATCCGGCCGTTGCCGATCAGTTATTAAATTCCCTTAATCAATACCAACCTATGAGCGAGGGCGTCGTACAAAGTGCGTTAAATTTTATACCAGGTTTTGGCCCCATTGCGTCCAAAGGTTTGGGAGTTGCAAAAAAATTAATTGAAAACCGACAAGCAAAAGTTGCAGCCGGAACGGCAAAACCACTATTTAAACCAGGTGGCGCATTAAGTAAATTGGCCGGCAAAATTGGATCCGCAGCTCAACAAAAAAAAGCAGCTATAACCGAACCGGTTAGCGCTGAAATTAATTTGCCAAGTGGTACAATTCAAGCAGGATTTACACCAACAGAACCCGCAGCAAAAGAAAGTTTTTTTAAAAAGAACAAAACATGGATTATTGCCGGTGGTGCAGTATTATTGGTAGGAGGGATTTATTTAGCAACCAGAAAACACAAAAAACGATAAAATGAGAAAAAGAACCACAAGCCGCCGAAAAACTACCGGCGCAAAAAGTAGAGTGCGCAGAAGACATACAACGCGAACGCACCACGTTAAGCGACGCAGAACAACGCGCCGAAAAGGAATGTTATCGGAATTTTTTAACCCAGGACAAGCCGCCGAGGCCGCGAAAGTAGTTTTGGAGGGTGCTGCTGGTGGAGTTGGCGCGCATTTTCTTAACAAAGTATTACCGTCAAGCATTAACCCGGCTCAAAAAGCAATTATTACCGTTGGTGCCGGTTTTGTTTCCGCTGCTATGTTAAAACGCCCTATTTTAGGCGCAGGCATGGCCGCTATTGGCGTAATGAATTTACTAACCGAAACAAAATTGCTTGCAGACGATACGCAAGGCGATTTTGCGAGCGGCATGGATAGTTTGCCAATGGTTTTAAACGAGGACGGATACGCGTTAAGCGACGGAATGTATTTAGCCGATAATATGTATTTGTCCGACAATATGTATTTGTCCGATGATTACGACAGCGACGGAACCGGTTACGAAGTAGGATATTACCCAGAATTTGGAGGAATTTAATTAATTAACAAAATATAAAAAACAAAAAAAAATGAAAGAATTTAATGTCGGGCGGGTAACGCCACAAATGAAAAACATTTCCGTAAACGATCGTTTTGGAAATAGCGGAATTAAAAAACAACAAGGATCAACCGTCGTTTTATACGATACGCTTCCTTGGGACGGACGCAGCGAATTTCGATTTTTTGAAGGA
>RFQR01000036.1 GCA_009924895.1 bacterium | reverse complement strand
GTATCGTGAAGTGGCTCTGAGGGCAACGATGGTGCAGCGTAAGGCCGTTGAGGAAGCTGAGAAGCGTTTGGATCGTGGTGCTGACACTGACCCTGCGCGAACGGCGGCGGCGCTCTCAAAGGTCTCTCAGGTATCTACTGACAAGCTGATGAGCCTCACGGGTCGTCCGCAAGTCATTACTGAGGAGCGTGGCATGTCGGAGATCCTGCGTTCGCTCGCCGCGAAGGTTCCTGGCCTTGTGATTATGGAAGGCGAGGCGGTGGAGGAATGACCCCTGACGAGATCGGATTCCTGTTGAGGGAACTTGATGACATTAAGAAGTCCGTGGATTCCGTGGACAACAAGACAACGGATTTGCTTGAGCGCGTGACAAGGCTTGAGTCGAGTAGCAAGACGATTAGTTGGCTGATTGGAACGTTGATTGCGGGCACTCCCGTGTTGTTCCTGATCTTTGACCGCATAACCCACTAGGAGGGTTTCCTTTATGAGTAGTCCCGCTGATGCGCTGAAGGCGCATGATGATCGTGCGCGCCGTGCGCAGAAGAACATTGAGAAGTTCAAGCGTCTTGTGGCGCATAACGCTCTTGTCTTGAAGTTGGAGAAGGCGCGTGCAGCGAAGCTTCGTAACAAGGTTGTTGCTGATGGTGAACGGGCTCGTGCAGTCAGGTGGGCATTGAACGCGGTTGGAACCGTGGAGCATCCCCCGTCGAGTAATAAGGGGCCACGGATCACTGCGTGGCAGGAGCTTTGCGGGTATCCGGGTGCTGGTGAACCTTGGTGTCAGTGTTTTGCCGCTAACAGTTTTTATTTCGGTTCTCACAACACGATTGATCCGGCTGACATTGGTGGCTACACCGTGAGTGTCGTTGATCGTGCGAAGGCCCATGAGGTGATGGGTGGTCGTAAGGGTTGGGACACGATCAGTCTTGATAAGGCCCAGAAGGGTGACTGGATCTACTTTGACTTTGACGGCGGCGGCATTGAGCACGTTGGCGTCTACCTGTCGCATGATGCTTCAACCGTGACCTGTTGCGAGGGCAACACAAGTAAGGGCAATGGTTCACAGAGCAATGGTGGTGGGGTCTTTGTAAAGACTCGATCCCGCAGTGTTGTCGCGGCAGTCGTGGCCGTGCCGTTCAAGGACTGAGCATGGGCTACAAGGATCCGCGTGGTGGCCTTACTGCTGCTGGCAGGGCGCATTACAAGGAGACTGAGGGCGCGAATCTAAAGCCCGGTGTGAAGAACTACGGGGGCGCGTCTGAGGAGGATAAGAAGCGTTGGGTGAAGTGGGCGCTTCGGTTCACTAAGACTCCCCCACCGCTCGTTAAACCTTCGGGTGATCCGACCCGGTACGCATTGATGTTTCAAGCGTGGGGTAAGCCGATTCCAAAGAACACGAGTGATGTCGCTGCCGTCCACAGGGAGGCGCTTAGGCGTCGCTCGCAGTTGTGGAAGTAGCACCCCAGGTAAGAAAGGAACAAAGAACCTGGGGTGCTGAAGGAGATCGTATCAGTCTGTTGAATTGCGCGTAACGTCGTTATGTCCTAGTACCTACCTATGTTGTGTGAGGAACCTATGAGCGAGAGTCAACTTTCACTGTTGAAGACTGCCGTGCTGTCCGTCCTGAATGTCTTTGTGGCGTTCAATGTGGTTGGTCAGGAGCAGGCTTCACCGATTGGTGCAGCGCTTATTGCCGTGTTTACTTTGGCCGCTGGCCTGTTGATTAAGCCAATCAAGTAGATGGCAACCGAGGGGATTCATCCTAAAGCCGTCGTAGCCGCTCTCCGCGAGGAGGGTTCGGTTACGGCGGCTTCTCGTGTTTTGGGGCTTCACAGGAACACGTTGTCGTCGTACTTGTACAGGCACAACATTGATACTTCTCAGGGCGCGAAGAATGCCGTGTGGAACAGTTCGGATGAACCCTCCGAGCATGTTGTCAGTGAGGACACTGCCGAGTGGGGTGACATTCGCAAACTGATTGAGAGCCGTGGACTTACGCCCGAGGATTGGATTTTAAGCAGGTGCCGGGTCAACAAGTGGGGTGAGAACGAACAGCTCCGCGCTGACTTGGAGCCTCGTAGGGATTTCTTGATGCCGGCGCGCACGGACGGTTGGAAGCCTTCGGAGCGTATGAATGCTCGAACGGTGACTGAGGGTTTGACGTTCGTGTTGTCGGATCACCATTGTCCAGTTCACGACAAGCACCTTCACGCACTGACAGTTGAGCTGTTGCGTCGTGAGAAGCCCGAGACGATCGTGGTTGCGGGTGACTTGATTGATTGGGCGGGCGTGTCACGACACAGGAAGTCTGGAACCGAGGCTGGCCTTAATGAGTCGTTGCAGGGCGCGTATGACGTTCTCAGGGACTACAGGACGGCGTGTAACGCACGGATCGTGTTCCTTGACGGCAACCATGAGCAACGGTTGTTTAACGCTTTGGAGTCAAAGGGACTTGTGAACGTTGCGAACCTTCGTCGCCCCGAGGACGATGTGTCGTTACTGAGCACTAGGCACTTGTTGCGTCTTGACGAGCTTGGCGTCGAGCAAGTCTTTCCACCCGAGGGTTGTGGGTATGAGCACGCGGAGTTCAGGATTCCCGGTGGGCCCGCTGTCCGGCATGGTTGGATTGCTTCGTCGGGTTCGGGTAGTTCCGCATTAAAGACTTTGGACAAGCTGCGGCGGTCAGTGGTCATTGGTCACACGCACAGGCAGAGCCTGGTGCATCACACGCATTGGATTGATGGTGTGCAGCAACAGTTAACGGCTGTTGAGGCCGGGTGCATGGCGCTTGTGACCGAGAACGGCATGGGGTACTCAATTGCCCCTGATTGGCAGAACGGGTTTTGTTCCGTGAGTAACGGAACGATTGAACTTGCGACGTATACGAACGGGACTCTGAGGTGGAGAGACAGGGTGATCTCGTGACTTGTGAGCATTCGATTGGCGGGAACCCTCGTCGTCCGAATACGTGCATCAAGTGTGGCCGTGAAGTGTCGGGCAGGTGGCTTAGGGACATGGGGCGTGAACGTGATTTGGCATTGCGTGCGTCGGAGGAGCCTGAGTTCACTGAGAGTCTTGTGCGGTTTGCGCACTTTCGTTCTGGCAGTGGTCCCGTGCGACGTTTGACTTCCCGCAACTGGCGGGTCGATGTCCTCGAGGAACTGGCCGACGCCCTGAATTACTTGTGTTGGTTGGATGACGCAAAGGCCATAACCGATGAGGGTGGCTTGAACGCCGGGGAGCTCGCAGCGTTGCACCATGTCACTGAGGCTTGGAAGTGGATGCACTTGGGGGGAGACTCTTGAGCCTCAAGCTTGTTCCTGTGTCATTCAAGGACGCGAGCGGTTTTGTTTCCATGTGGCATAGGCACCATCCCCCCCCTATCGGTCACAAGTTTTCGATTGGCGTTGCAAATGAAGCCAATGTTCTTGTGGGGGTTGCCATGGTAGGTCGTCCAGTAGCACGGCATTACGATGACGGATTTACGTTAGAGGTCAATCGCACCTGCACTGACGGAACTCGCAACGCAAACTCGATGCTTTATGGGGCTGCGTGGAAAGCCGCGAGCGCGTTGGGATACACGCGGCTTATCACCTACACGCAAGAGGGCGAGAGCGGGTCAAGTCTTAAAGGTGCTGGCTGGAAAGTCGTGGCCCAGCGACCTCCGACTAAAGGCTGGAGTTCGCCGTCCCGGCCTCGCGTCGGAAACGGTAACGATGGGATTGCAAGAACATTGTGGGAGGTCGCATGAGAACGGTTCATTTGATCATTCCTGGTGAACCTGCCCCGAAGGGTTCGAGGGTTGCGGGGGTGCGTAAGAACGGTTCGTTGTTCACTCGACCGGCTAACCCTCGTGAGAAGGCGTATACGGCGTCTGTGGCGGCTGTTGTGGCGGGTCTGACGCAGCTCGAGCCACCGTATGATGTTGAGGTCAGGTTTAGGTTTGAGAGTCCTCAGAAGCCTAAGTACAAGTACCCGTCACGAAGCGACGTAGATAAATTGGCCCGATGCTGCCTAGACGGACTTGTTGACGGCGGCTTGCTCGTTGACGACAGGCACATCACTCGTCTTGTGGCGATCAAGGAGTATGGCACTGAGGGCACTGTTGTCCTTGTGCGGAGTCTTGCGTAACGCCTATGCAACACTAACGTCGTTATGTGCCTTCTATAACGCTGTTGTGCTACCTTGTTTGCGGGGGCGGGGTTCTTTACTTCTGAAAGGAATGTGGAGACTGGTCACCTCGTCCCTGACTTCAAGGGGCGTCTTGAAGGATCTGAGCCCTGAGCCGAAAGGCTCGGGGCTCTTATTTGTTCTGCTTGCCTTGTTGGTACGATTCAGCTACATCACACGCCGTTCGGTTTACACAAGAGCCCTGAGCCTTATGGCTCGGGGCTCTTATTCGTTTAGGAGGCTTTTGATGCGGGCGATACGTGGGTCTGCTTGGAGTGTTTCGTACCCGAACGCAATCCAGTCAATCGTGACGCCGTAGAGTTTGGCGAGTTCCGCTGCACGGTTGAGCGTGAGGTTTGCTCGGTCGTATTCCCAGGCTTGGACTGTGCCAATGGTGACGTTGAGCTCCTTGGCGACACTACGTTGTGTCATGCCCGCTCTTTGTCGTGCTTGGGCTATGCGTTCATTTACCCCGTTCGATGCGGTCAAGGCGTTCCTCCAATCGTGCGAATCGGTCGCTTGCTGTTTGGTCGTCGCCGGCTAGTTCGCTGACAGTCATTCCGTACAGGTGTGCGAGCTGTATGGCCTTGTCAAACGCGGGCATGGTTTCCCCTCGTTCCCATGTGTAGATCGAGCTTGGGTTGATACCTAGTGTTTCTGAGACTTGTTTCTGCGTGAGCCTTGCTTGCGCTCTGGCCGCACGGAGTCTTTCTCCAATTTCATTGCGCATGTCTTATGTCATACCACCGTTGGGTAAGGGGTCGTGGGATATTCTTGGCATTCCGGGGCTTTCCCGTGATCGTCGTGGTATAAATCCCGAAACGATCAGAGGGGTTTTGCGCACAATGGCAATGCTTGATGGGTATGAACCAGTAGCTGACAGGGTTGGGAAGTTCTACCGACGCTACCCGGAGGGTTCAATCAGAACCAAGTCTTGGGAAGTCGTTGAGGTCGGCGGTCAGTCGTTCATCGTCGTTGAGTCTCTTGTTTATAGAAGCCCCGAGGATCGCCTTCCGGGTACTGGCACGGCGTGGTGTCAGTTCCCCGCTCGTAACGGCATGTTGCGTGGCGCTGAACTTATGCGAGCTGAGACTGCCTCGTGGGGCAGGGCATTGGCTTCGATTGGTCTTGGCGGTAAGCAGATCGCAACGTCCGATGAGGTTTCGCAAGTGCAGGAGAAGCCTGTTGTAGCGAGTGTGTCCGTTGCCGCCGCCGAGTTCATGGCTTGGGCGAACAAGGAGAAGATCCGGCCCGACAAGATCAAGCTTTGCCTTGGCGCGATGGGTGTTGCAATGGGCAACAAGCACTTAAAGACGATTGTTGCGTCGCTTACGGATGAGCAGATCCAGACTCTCAGGGGCAAGCTCGTATGAGGCGCGAGACATTCTTCGTTGACAAGCGCAACACGCTCGCCGTGACCGTGTGGGGTGACAAGGCTGAGTTCAGTCTTGTGCGTGTCCCACATGAGACTGCGCGGGTACGGACTCGTAGTGAGTTCACATTGGAGGGCGTTGACCTGGCGGGGTTGTGCGCGTTTCTTGTGGAGGCCAGCAATGCCTGACCTTCCTAAGAGCATGAAGCCGCTTGGCCCCAATGATTTGTACGTACAACTGCCGGACGGCCAGGAAGTGATTTACCGCGACGGCAATCACACGTACCGCAGGATCACCGACAACGGCAGTACGCCATTGAAAAGCGTGTCGAGTCTCGTTAGTCGCGTCGATGGTGGTCACACTGACGGGTTGTGTGAGTGGGCGTGGAAGCTTGGCACTGAGGGCGTGCATTGGAAGGAGTCCCGTGACGCTAAGGCTGGGCTTGGTACCGCTGTTCACGCAGCTCTAGAAGCCTTGGTGCAGGGCACTGTTCCTGACCTTGGTGACTTTGATGAGACAACCCGAGGCTACGTCACGGCGATCTGTTCTTGGTGGCTTGACGATCAACCGGAACTGATTGATCAGGAGTTCATTGTCGCTCACCCGACACTTGACTACGCGGGCCGCGTTGACTTGCTCGTGGAGATCAAGGGTGAGAAGTGGCTGATTGACCTGAAAACTTCCAACAAGCTGTCTCCGAAGTTTCATTGGCAGATGGGCTTGTACGCGATGGCAATGGACGAGTGTGGTGTAGGTCGCCCGGATCGCATCGCTGTCCTTCACGCCCTTCCCGATGGTGAGTTCGTTTTTGTGGAGAGTGTTGTAAAGGACGAGCACGTTGCACTCATTCCATTGTGTGTGAAGGCACTTGATGACTTGAATAAGGCACAGAAGGCGGTTGACCTGTGATCGAGTTGTTGGAGATTTGCAACCGTGTTGGGCGCACTGAAGTCAGTGAGGTTGTGTATCAGGCACAGAAGGCTCTTGACATCACCGCAGGGGAGCTTGTAAGGGCTTTGGAGGAGCTTGAAGCGCGTGGCCTAGTGAATGTTCAGGTTCTTGTCTCGTTGACTCAGGAGGGCCGTGCGCGTGTCTCCTGAACTTGGGTCAGTGTGGCGTTGGGTTGACGGCAATCAAGCTCCATACCGGGGTCGCATCAGGGTGCGTCGCCGCGTTGATGAACGCCTTGTTGAAGTTGAGCTCTTAGACCTTGCCGGTGGCGGGCAGAACGTTCGCACGTTTCCAAAGTCGTACTGGCAGGAGATGGTGCCCGCGTGAAGGCTCCTTGGGACTTCTTCGAGGCTAAGGACGCTGCTAGGCGTTGCTCGATTGCACAAGCTGATGCAGAGAAGGTCTTTGCTGAAGCGTCAGAGACTTATGCGCAGGCTGAGGCCGCGTACAGGATTGAGCTTGCGAAGGAGATGACCGTGTTGAGGGCGCAGGGCCAGCCGGCCACCCTTGTCGGTGATCTCGCACGGGGCTCAGAGAAGATCGCTGGACTGAAGCTGACAAGAGACTTGTCGAAGGGTTTGCTCGATGCGGCCACGCATGGCATTTGGCGTCATAACGCTGATCGTCGTGACGTTCAACGGTTCATTGATTGGAGCCTTCAAGTCTCAGTGGGGAGGGCTGCCGACTAAGCGTGGGGTGGCGACCGTATAGCCCCGTCCTGGCCCCGGCGGTTAACGCATATGGGCAACTCAAGTGAAGCTGCGCTAACGAACCGTGACTGGTTCTGACATAGGCAAGGCATGTTGTCGGGTTAGTCACCGACGGGAGCCGCGAGAGCGGGAATCCTTGGGACCGGAGCCGCCCAGAAGGGGTGGTGAATGGGGCTGGGTGGAGGGGCATGTCGCGTGGATTGAGAGAGAACCCCTTACTAGGAGGGGTTAGCCGAGTGCTGCCTATTTCTTACTTCCTGACAAAGCAGTTGTCGTTCGTTGTTTGAAACACGAAACAGAAAGATTGCGTTTTACCGAGCCATACCTATGTCGAAACTGAATGTCCTGATTGATGCGCTTGATGCCGCTTCGTGTAACCCCAAAGAGTGGGGTGATGGTTGGCGGGCTCAGTGTCCGGTGCATGGGTCGAGGGGTGGGACGTTGGCCGTGAAGTTGAGTCGGGACGGGAGTGTTCTTCTGACGTGTTTCGCGGGGTGTGACAGGACGGAAGTTCTAAGGAGTGTTGGGTTGGGTTGGTCGGATCTTCGTGACGAGAACATTGCGTGGAAACCACGGATTCGCGTAGCGGAAAAACAACCTACTTTCCGTGATCCTGTTAGTCAGGCAAGGGCGTTCGGTTGTGAGCTTCGGACAGTGGGTAGTGGGGTGTTTGTGGGGTCGTGCCCCTGCGGTGGAGATGTCATTGCGGGGAGAGCTGGTGCATGTTGTTCCAATGGGTGTTCGGTGGAAACGGTTGGACAGTTTTTGCGGGACACAGAGGACGCACTGAGGGTGCGTAAGGAGATTGTGATGCCAAGGAAAGTGTTGGAAGTGTTGATGTGCAGTGAGGAGCGTCGTGGTGTGTCATCGAAGAATGGTCAGGAGTGGGTCATTTACAAGGTGCAGGCCAATGATGAGATGGGTCAACCGATCAGTGAGAAGTTGACTTCGTTTAGTGACCTGCCAGTGGGTCGAGGCGAGTATGAAGTTGAGCGCCGTGACCATGAGAAGTTCGGTACGTCGTACATGGTGAAAGATCCGAATGCGTTTAGGGTTCCACCGCCGCCGGCGAGGTTCGCAACGCTTGAGATGGTTGAGGCACTTGAGGCTCGCGTGAATGCCCTTGAGGGTCGGGGTGCCGTGACGAACACGAGTGTTGCCCCATCTTCGTTTACGACAAGTGATCCGGTTCCTTTCTAGTGTCGGTTTGGGGGAGGATCGCCACGCTCGCTGATGGCGAGTGGAGGTTTGAGGGTGACGTGATGTTGCCTTGTTCAGCTGAGGACAGGTTTGAGCGGCTTGCGTGGTGCAGGCCGTTCAGCCCCGTTGTTTGGCGCAAGGGTATGCCACAGGAGTCAAGTGTGTTGTGGACGCGGTTTAAGGGCACGAAGGGCGTGGAGTTGTTGAAGCGGTTTCCCGCGCAGCCGAGTCTCGTGGTGAAGAAGGGCGTGAGTGTCACTGCCCTTTGGACAGTGTGGCCTGAGCAGCAACCGCAGTGGTACGTGGGTTACAACGAGCGTTTAACCAGGTTCTTTGGCGGCAAGTTAAAGGATGTTGACGTTCGTTCGTTCACGGTGGATTTGCAAGCTGGGGAAGTGTTCTTGTTGAAGAACTTGACGACGGCTGAGAACGTCGCGGGAAGGCTTTAGATGCTTGAAAGATTCTGGTGCAAAAAGTGCAACGCGGATTGCACCTTGTGGAAGCGCGGTAAGGGCTCGGCTCGGGAACTGAAGTTGTGCTTGTGGTGTGACGAGCGTTTGGAGGAAGTGAAGTGAACGAGTTTCTACAGCGGTTCGATCACATGATTGATGTCGCTAGGCGTCAGGGTGAAGCGTGTGCGATTGGCACTGAGGTTCGTGAGGGCGACAAGGTTGTTGGGATTCAGTTGACGGCCAGGACAATGCACCCGGCGTTCATGGCTGTACCAATGCCGAAGCATGACCCGGAGCGTGACCTGTGAGCCGCACCGAGCTTGAGTTGCGCGCCGTGCTTGAGGAGGGAACGCGACGAACTGAGGGACGCTTGGGAGACCGCGACGGCAACTGTGAGCGAACTCAGGGCTGAACGCGATGACGCAATCCGTGACAACCGGAAACTGCGGGCGCTTGAGGACATGGTCGACAGGTACTCCAAGTGACCGAGGCACGCGACAAGGCCATCATCCCTGCAGCCGACTCGGTGTGGTTCGACAACCAAGAGCAGCGCACCGTGCGCGTCACTGGATGCCACGCGGAGTTCAAGACCTCGGTCGATGCGCCTCGCATTGACGATCAACACTGGACGTTTCTTGTGTCGCATAAACCCCGTGTTCTTGTTCTGTTCAAGCACGGGGATCGCCCGTATGACGTTGGCAGCGAGTGGGCGCACAACTGGGCCTGCAGATTCACGGAGGAGCAGGCGTGACCGAGTCGCCGTT
>RFQR01000035.1 GCA_009924895.1 bacterium | reverse complement strand
AGTATTTGCGGCATACGAACGTCCAAAGTCTATAAGGCGTGGTCTATAGTTTTTATCCAATAATATATTTCCGGAATGTATGTCATTATGAATCAGACCATGCAGAAGTATATATGAACCTACTTCTAATATGTGTTCGGTGAACTGAAAAAATGGAAAACTATCGGGTGAACTATGTATTGTTTTCGTGATAGTATGTAATGTTTGTCCACCATAGTCTTGCTGATAATGATTTAAATACTCAATATCATCACTAACTAATTTTTCACATTTTTGTATATCCGCATCGACTTGTTCACTTATACGAAGGGCGGGCTCCCCCTTCGGCCCTGGTTTACAGAGGGTTTTCAAATCCGCAATTAATAAATATTTTTTAGCTTCCGGTCTATTTTCAAACATACGGGCTACGAGAATTTCATTTTTTATATCATCCCCTGTTGTCAACTTTCCTACTCGGTGTTTTGAGTCTTTGGTTGCTGTTTCTCCTCTACAAAGAAGGGGAGGGTCAAACACACAACCATATTCTCCTTGTGCGAGTAGTTTTCCACCTCGCATTATAATTTCCATGCTATAGATTCTTATTAGTATGTGAGATTAGGATTCTTAATTTTACCCCTTGACGGTAGATGTCCGGAACCGTCTGGATTGGTTTATGTATTTTATTAGGAGCCTTGATTTTGGAATTATTAGCACCGAAGAAACTGGCAGAAGGATTTCAGGCATTTGTTCCGGTTCCTCAAGAAAAACCGAATATGATTACGAACCTTATTCAACGTAGATCCGATGTAGGAATCGGCAGGGAGCAGGGTGGATATTATCAGGATCGTAGATACTTTGCAGGGTATGCAGATGTACAGAGATATGGAGTAAAAAATGATTTTTGCCGTGTCGTAACATTGAGTGGGGAGGAGGGGGCAATGTTTTCATGCGCACTTGCAGGGACTGCAGGGTCTCCTACCTCTTTCCGAACCAATACGGTGAAAGATGGTTTCCGGTTAAGTCGCGATGATTATATGCGACCGATTTTAAATGACGGCCGTGATGCATATTGTCGTATATTGAGACAACGTGATAACACATATCAACCGGTGTGTGTTCGCTCCCTGGATACGCGCTTCAATACAACAGAGGAACTTGACCCAAACCCACCCGAAGATATTGTGACAATGCTGGATTTCTATAGGAGTTGTGAAATGTGGTTGCGCTTGTATGACGATATGCTGGATTCTATAGGGAGAGCAAATGTGCAACTCGCAGGAGGGCTCAAAATCGATGAAACGCCGCGACCGACAGTCACGCAGGGCCTCTATTTCAATGGGCAAGATCAGTTTTTGCGATTTGGAGATACATCCGATTTATCTCTTGGAAATGTTGTGAAAATGAGAACCATACGCGCCTTTAGTGTGTGGGTCAAGTTCGACACATTTACAAATAATGCGCACATTTTCGATTTTGGTGACGGACCTGGTATGAACAATACGTGGCTGGGTATTCTTGGAAAAGGGGATGCAGGAGAAGATTCAAATGAAATCCGCCCCGGAGCAAAATGTCCTGAAACAACGCTTCCTACGGGAAAAAGTGGAGCCCAGTTTTGCCCTGAACTGACTCCGCAGGAACTATATGATACAACACCTGCGGACCATCTGGATGACTATGTATGCACGGGGCAAACGGTTCTTCCAAATAAAACGGAACCTATTCAGACGAAACCTACCCGAAAAGTCTCGGCAAATGCAACGCGTGCCACACTTCAATATGAAGTATGGGACAAGAAGCTGCGAAAAGTGCAGATTAAAGTGAATAGGGCAATCCCTATTGCAAAGTGGACGCATATTGTAGTGACTGCAACATCTATGGATGCGATGCGTCCTGATCTAAATGTATTCGTAAATGGGAATCTGATCTTCACACAAGAGGCTGGATACCTTCCACAAGCAAAAAGAACGACCAATAACTACTTTGGAAAGTCAAACTGGGCCAATGATTTTTCGGGCTATGAGCTGCGAGATGAACTGTTGAATGGGAGTATTTTTGATTTCCGAATGTATTCTGCGCCAATCCCTGAAGTGAAAGTGAAGCGGATTTTACAGTGGGGCATGAACAAGTTGGGAATGGACAATAGTTTTAGTTCGGTGAGCGGATAGGGTATTATGTCGCCTTAGCTCGGGGCTTTCCATTAATAGACGATATCAGACCCGGCTTTTGTTGACAAATGGAATCGATTGACGTGGGCCCATAACAGACGAGTCCCTCTTTTGCAATAGCCTCGTTATACATCCAATCGGCAGGAAGAAACTCTCCGCGCTTTTGGGCATCCGCGAAAACCTTCAGAGCCGCGCGCATAGCCTTCTCTTTCAGAATCACGGCATGCGTCCCCCAGAAACGATTTACGCGCGTATATGTGCTATCAATCTTTGTAGACTCGACATATTCGGTCGCGCCAAGTAGGATCATATCCCATTTGTCGGGAAGATTCTCTGCGCGATGAATAAATCCATACACCGCATCCTGATTGCCAAGCATATCACAATCATCTTCAAAAATGAGGCAATATTCTTCTTTTGCCTTCAGACGACCATGAAGAATATCGATATGACTATGTGTGCAACCAATATTACCTCGAGATACAGGCGTTTTTTCAAAGGGATGCATCTTGGCGATTTTTGGAGACGCTTCCCACTCCGATCCATCCTTTGCTTGAAAAACAACCACCTCATGTATCATTGTTTTACGCAACTTTTCAATAATCGGGAGGCGTTCGACGGCACTATCCATATGAATAACATAACATTGCGCCATTACTTCTTGTAGGAGGATTTCTATCTTTAGACCAACGTGGTCGTTTTCTTTTCATACCATAGTGCACGTATAGGTGTCCACTTCCACTGTTCTCCTAGTTGTGGCACGGCGATATGATCGCGCTTGGATAACTCTTGTAGAGATTCATTCCCAAACATGCGCAGTCTATTGAGCTCTTGAATCGATTCTAGAATCCAGGAGGGATATGTTTCGACTGTTTGAAGATGTGCCTGATTCACAATCTGGCGCAGAATATCCGCACTTGCTGTGGCGAGCGTCTGAAGAATCTGACCAATCTCTCGTTTCCTATTGAACTTTGCCTCAGACAACTCCAACCCCCTCTCCCACGCGGCTGTATCGATCTTATTGGTAAGATACTCTACATCCAGATCCTTATTTGCCAACTGTGGCGCCCTACATGGATGTTGTGGTAGGCGCAGCTCTATAAGTTCGTTTATATTACGATGTGTCTCTAAGAGAGTATGGTAGCTTTCATCGTGCACCCATAACGATGACATCATATCATAGACACTTGGTAGGCCGCCGCATGGAATGTCGCCCACTTCTCTGGGTGCGGTGCCCCCTGTGCGCCGCAACCATTCGTAGTAATGGGGGTTATGGACTTTGCCTGTTGCAATCTGCCCGGTATTCCAGGAGAAGGCCGTGCCGCATCCCTCCATGACACACCACATTTGGTCGCAACCATCAATCTTGAAGATACGGGTGGCACATTTAGGGCATCCACGCGTCTCGGCCTTAATGGCTTTTGCGGATTCTACTGTATTGGCATCGCAGATATGTGTGGCATCTTTCTCAAGGCCAATCACAACCAAGCAATCGGGGCACGTCCACTTCTCACACGTCCCACACTTGTAGGCTGTTGAAAGAAAGCCGCGGCACTCCTCGTCGGCACATTTCATGATAAACTCGCGCTTCTGCCGGTCGCCGGCCTCTATACCATCATACATATTTCTATATCGTAAATATGCATGCCCTGCGTCTTCCATAGTTTCTCTAGCAGTCACATATTCCGCGTGTATTACCTCATACTCTTCCTCGGCTAGCTTCACCTTATGCATCAGATCCGAGCGTTTTCTTTTTGCATCTTGTATTGCCTGTAGAAGCTCCTTGTCTAGGGGACTCCCTTCTTCCGTTTTATCCAAGCGCTCTTTTAACTCTTTTATTAGAATATGCGTATCTCTGAGTTCATTCTGCAGGCGATACTTTTTTGAATATGAGAGTGCATAGCGCCCTGACACAGTCTTATTATACGCTTCTACGTCAAAATCTCTATAACACCTATTCCCGAATGCGGCTCGAAGTTCTCCTGCAAGTGCCAAGTATTTGGCGGCTTCTTTCTTATATTCTACAAAGACCTGCATCGACGGAAGCAGCGCCTTTTCACGCTCTACCAGGATTTTACGCCGGTGCTTTCGTAAGGTGGACCTGCGAAAGGTGAGGGGGAAGTTTGCAGCCATAAACTCCGTGCCCCATCCGCGTTTACAAAACATACAGTGAGGGTCTTCGTAAGACTGTAGCAAATATTCTTGTTGACATTTGCGACAGGCCTTTTCAGGACAATATTGACATGTAACAACCGGTTTTTTGCCGAAGGTTTCTAAACAGATGGAACAGGACATTGGATGGTGCTGTCCTGTATACGTGAAGTGGATATCAATTTTATAATCCCCTATACGCCGAATACAGTTGTATAAACGCCAGAAAACTGAAAGAGTATATGTGCGATTCCGAACTTTACAGCAAGTAGAATGTATTCCATGAAAACAGTGGACGTTATTTTTTGTTGACGAAAGAAATGCATGGCAAATATCATGAGCGCGCATACAAAGCTGATAAACAGTGTTTCAAGCGTGAAGGGGATTGGGTGTTCTTGAGGAAACTTGAGATCCCTGATAAGAATGGCGAATGTGGATGCTACGACGAGAAAGAAACTCATTATACCTAGCGTGAGATACATCAATAGCGTCGGAGAGTTTACTCCAAACAACCCATTTGTTAGAGCGGAGCTCGTATGTTTATTATAGACACCTAAGAATATGGAAAAAAAGAGGCCGGCTACGAGGCCAATGGATATCGGATATAAGATCTGGAAATTCATTCTATACTACTGTTTAACAATTTATTAAACGGCACAAGTCTAAAGCTATACGAATATATATATATACAATGGCTAGCTGTCGTCAATGCTTTGAACCGATAGAAGAAACGGATAAAGTTGCAGAATCTCCCTGTTGTGACCAAAAATATCATTCACGATGTCTTATTAACTATATTGGATTGATAATATACAGTAATTCCTCTGTGTATTGTGCATGTGGTGAGGTATTATATGAACACGTAGATTATTTGAATGACCAACAGTCTAATACAGCTAGTCTAGATCCTATTTTGGAGAGACCTGGTATGCAGGAAGATCTGCAGCATTTAAAGCAGAAACTGAAACAGGAACGCGCCGCATATAAAGAAGTTACGAAACTTATTACGAGCGAATCCAACCGATTTCACGAGACTGCAAAAGAGCTTTACACAATTATACAGGGTCAAAAAAAATCTATCATAGATGGCATACGAAGTTCAGACACATATCGTAGATATCAATCCGTAAAAAAATCAATGACATTATACTATCATAAGTTAAAAGCAAAACACGGTGTGAATTCGAGAACCATCTGTGATCTTCTTCCAGGAATAAGAGGTGGATATTATTCAAATATAACATATTATTTGCGGCGGAGGTTTAGAGATAAGAATACGTAATAGATATAGAGGATGTATGTTCAAGTGTGCGCAGGATTGGCAAATCGCCTTCGTGCCCTTGTATCCGCAATATGTGCGGCAGAAGATATAGGTAGCCCTCTTCAAATATGCTGGACAAAAGAACCAGGATGTGGCGCGTTATTTACCGATATATTCATACACGACGACTCTTTCGAGATTCTAACGACACCCATGGAGTCTGTAAGAATGTGTCTGAGTCCTGCGGATTGGGAAAAAGAGAAGAGGCGGGACCCGATTCGACTCAAATCGTATGGACAGTTTCATCAAACAGATGCGTCGCGATGGATCGCACGTCTACAACAATTGAAGCCCCTACCGGAATTTCTAAAAGTTGCGACATATATGGTTCCTGAACATACAGTAGGCGTTCATATACGTCGCACAGATAATACAGTGTCTCTAAGAGATTCTCCTACAAAGGAGTTTCTACGAAGAATGCGAGACTACGCGGATGATACGCGATTTTTCCTGGCCACAGATGATCCCGCGGAGGCGAAAACAATGCAAGAAGCATTTGGCGATCGTATTATTCATGGTGCGACCGCCTATGAGCGTCATAGTGTTGTGGGAGTTCAAGTTGCATTTTTAGATTTTCTCTGTCTTTCAAAATGCTCTGAGATTCTAGGTTCCGCAGGTTCCTCTTTTTCAGAAATGGCCGCGGCCTATGGTTCGAAGCCCTTGACATTAGTCAAGGTATGTGATTTCAAAGAGTAGTGTATAATCGTGATTTCCCAGGTCCACGAGGCGATAAAACTCGTCGCGAATACTGATATTCAGTGTCGCGATGCGTGCAATGGGGGCGGGAGATGAATAAAAAATGGGGGCGTGGATATCTTTCTGGAGGGAATAATATCCTTCTATGGCCTGATCCAGATATAAGATATGAAAACAATCACGACGACCGGCTCCACGTTCTATACGGTTGATTTCTACGGAGTTATCCGTGTTTATGTGAAGATATAGTTTACCGATAGGGCCAAAGGGGTCCATACGATGCGGAGGAACGAGAACGCCTCCCACCGAGGTTGCATCTTGGTATTCAAACCCAAGAAGTTGACCCGCACAATTCATAGATTGAATAGCACCGGTGTGTGTATCTATTTCGTCGACATAACGCCCTGTTTGAAAATAAAAGGCGAAGGATGCGGTGCCGGTTCCTGTTATCGTGGGTTTTTTGGTAATAGACGAATATACCACGGCATATGTATTTAGAATACCTGTAAGTGCGTTTAAGCGCGTTTGAAGTTCGGCACATAGTTCTGTAGCATTGTATTGGCCGGGAGTAAGTGTGACATTCCATACACGTATTCCCGCATCTTCTCCAAAACTAAAAGAGCCCCATGCGGGTTGGATATTATAGAGATCGGCGGGTATGGAACCATTTACAAGTTCAATCGCGGTGACATCTTTGAGAGGGCGACGGAAACTCCAGCGGAAGTCATTTGAATAATAGTTTGCCCCAATATTGCGATCACGACTATTTACAGCGACAGTAACACGGCGTTCTTTTCTCTGCTTGGCAGGGAGAAGGACGCCTTGACCCGATGTCACGGCTGCCATTTCTACTTAGTAAGAAATGGATATAAGAATGCCAATAGAACGATGAGTAAAACAAACATATCAAACCATCGCACGATTTTCTGATATTTCACGGGTAGCTCTTCATATCCCTTTCGGTATTCGGGGGGTTTAAAGGGCATTGAGAGCCAGCCGAGGAGTGTGGGGCGAAGATGGTCGTTGCAATCATAGAGGACATCATACCAGGCGAGTAGGATGTAGGCGGATGTGGCGAGAAGAAAGCCCATGACAATATCGTGGGCGCGAGCTTTAGGATGAGGGAGCCAATACACGGCGAGGACAAAGGCTGAAAAGACGAGACATTTGGGATTTAGATATAAGGGTGTTCCGAAAAGTCCGCCGCCCATACTACCAGGATATGCCAATAAAATCTGTACATTAACATAATCACCTACGTCTAGTGTATGAGAGCTGCTATAAAAATTCTTAAATGTCTCTGCGTTGCTAAGTGTTACACAGATTCGTATGAGCCACTGAACGTAAATGAATCTGTTGATCCCCATGTAAAGGGGATTGTAGAATTTACAGCGGAGCTACCTGTATTTCCTCTATTCCAAACGGGTGTTACATAAGCGGTAGATCCACTATATTCTGTATAAGATGTTCCTTGATACCAATTATTTCCATTATCTAGCAATACTGTTGGAAGAATTACGGAATATGATGCAAAGGCATTTACAGGCAATGACACCCTCCACGAACCTGTTCCATATGTTGTAGTTGTACCCATATTTATTTTCACTATTACAAATACTGTTTTTCCTATTTGTTTATATCTTCCTGTAATTGTACCATCGCCAATGGCAGGATTTGTAGTATCGGCAGTCCAACTTGGTGAATATGTGGACCATGCCAGTGCATCCGAGGAAGAGGGACCAGTATTACCTGTAGGGCCAGTAGGGCCAGTTACATTCGAAGAAGAACCAGTAGAGCCTGTAGGGCCTGTAGGACCAGTTGTCACAGAAGCAGCACCTGTTTGGCCTGTGGGACCAGTAGGACCAGTTGTCACAGAGGCAGCACCTGTTTGGCCTGTGGGACCAGTAGGACCTGTAGTGACAGAGGCAGCGCCTGTTTGGCCTGTGGGACCAGTAGGACCTGTAGTGACAGAGGCAGCGCCTGTTTGGCCTGTAGGGCCTGTAGGACCAGTTGTCACAGAAGCAGCACCTGTATTGCCAGTAGGTCCTGTTGATCCTGTATTGCCAGTAGGTCCTGTAAGACCTGTAGAACCTGTAGAACCTGTAGAACCTGTAGAACCTGTAGAACCTGTAGGTCCTGTATTACCTGTTGGACCTGTGTTACCTGTAGAACCTGTAGAACCTGTAGAACCTGTAGAACCTGTAGAACCTGTAGAACCTGTAGAACCTGTAGAACCTGTAGAACCAGTAGGTCCTGTATTACCTCTGTTGGCCCAGTGGCTCCAGTAGCTGTAAGATTTGCTTGAGTATATCCATACATCTGAAAGATTGCAAAACCACCATTTGAAGTGCCTACTCCTACAGCCCCTGTACGAATACGATAAAGAGAATATGGTGTATATGTCGGATCAACTACCTGTAATGTTAAGACTGATGGAGGGGCTCCAATAGAGTCCATTGCACCATTCGAATAAAGAAGTGTAACCCAAGTTGTCCCCGCATCAGGGCTTGCCTCAAAATAGAATGATGAATAGTATTCTACTCCTGGATATCGCTTAGATATCTGAATCTGCCATATGGCAACTGGTGAGGGACATTGAACCTGCCAGGTAGCCGAACTTGTACCGTTCTGAGCCCAGTCGGTAGATGGATTCCCGTCGCATGCATACCATGGATAGAACCCACCACTATATGTAGAGCTGGCTGAAATCGTGAAGCCGCTTGTTGTAGCTCCTGTCATTATTGGAATTACTCCAGTAGCAGAGGGTGTAAGAGTTGTTGCGAATCCTGGAACTCCAGTCGGTCCACTTGGCCCTGTATTACCTGTCACACCTGTAGAACCTGTATTACCTATATTGCCACTAGGACCTGTAAGACCTGTAGGCCCAGTAGGACCTGTATTGCCAGTAGGACCTGTAAGACCTGTATTGCCAGTAGGACCTGTAGGCCCAGTAGCACCTGTATGTCCTGTAGCTCCTGTAACTCCTGATCCTGTAGGGCCTGTTGCTCCAGTAACTCCTAATCCTGTAGGACCTGTAACAGTGGAAGCAGCACCAGTAGCTCCTGTTTGGCCCGTAGGACCCGTAACAGTGGAAGCAGCACCAGTAGCTCCTGTTTGGCCTGTAGGACCTGTAACAGTGGAAGCAGCGCCAGTAGCTCCTGTTTGGCCCGTAGGACCCGTAACAGTGGAAGCAGCACCAGTAGCTCCTGTTTGGCCTGTAGGGCCAGTAACTGTGGAAGCGGATCCTGTATTACCTGTAGGGCCAGTGACTGTGGAAGCGGATCCTGTATGACCTGTTGGCCCTGTTGATCCTGTATTGCCAGTAGGTCCTGTTGATCCTGTATTGCCAGTAGGTCCTGTTGATCCTGTATTGCCAGTAGGTCCTGTTGATCCTGTAT
>RFQR01000034.1 GCA_009924895.1 bacterium | reverse complement strand
AACGCTCCTGGTTTGCACGTAGCCTGGATGATATTCGCGTGGCATCCTTCGTGAGTATTCTTGTGTTTATCTTCAGTCTTCCTGTTGTAAACTTTTTATTCGCTCATTATATTCCTTGGTCGGTGAAATCTACGGGTGAACTCACATATATAGGTCTTCTGTTTAAATCTATAGGGGCTGGAGTTGCTTTCTGGATTTTACAGAGAGTTATTGTTCCGCTGCTTAGTCTATAAGCTATTTATAGAGAAAGCAACATGAGTTCCTCAGAAGAGAATATACTCCTTGCACTGATTGTTATTGTCGTAGTATACAGTCTATATACACTGCCCTTAGGGGCTGCCATTCTATCGTTTGGTGTAGCAGCGATTAGCTTTTCATTGACCAAATCAAAGGGTGTGGTATTCGTCGTTCTTGTAGCAGGGCTCTTCACGAATAGGTTTCTATCCAGGGCTCGTGTTCCTATGGCTGTATCTACATCAGCGGTTGTATCTGGCCCAGTTCCTATGACCAATGAACTCGAGGGCTTTCAGTCAAAAGATCCCGTGAGTGTGCATACCCGGTTGGAAGCTGTGAAACTGCCTGCGCCGAAAGTCGAAAATATTACGGGCGTGCTAGAGTCGCCTAGCATTTTGGACAATACTCCTCTTCAGGCAATGGATAGTTTAGCAATTGAAGGGGTTCCTGGCGCAAGTATACCTGCTTCTGCAAAGGCGCGCGTATTGATTTACCCCCCTTCCGAACATTCCATGCCTCGTAAGGAATCGATGCAAAACGAACTTGTAAGCAACCCCTATTTACAAACAGGTCAGGATCACATGGCAGAGGAAGTTGCTCGTGCCGAAAAGGGGACGGACATATATGCCCAGGACAGCTCGTCTATAGAGGGAGTGGCTGCAGGCGCTGGACCGGCATTTTAGTTCTCCCACTATAGAATATTAAATTGTAACATGATATAGAATACTATGTTACATAAATACACATATTAGATTAGAATGCCTAGCAGGGCCTATGGCGATAGGTGCCCACCAGGCGTGTTTTGTATAACACCCTGGTCCATACTTTTAGTCGCAGTTGTGATAGGTATATGCCTATATATATGGCAGAAACCAAATGTCCATATCATAAAAGCATATCAAGCCGACGCTCCAGCCTCTGTTCAAATCGCAGCAGCTCAAAGCGGCGATGATAGATATACGCGGGCACCTAAACCAGAAAGGCATTGGATTACAACACCCGATGTTCCAACTGAATCGGAACTCTATGGAAAACTCCCACGAGTTCCAACTCGAGGTATTCCCGAGACATACCAATCTATGGGGGTTATGAAACTGGAGGACGGTCAGATACTTCCTCTATATGGTCGCCGCACAGCATCGCGGTCCGACCGATTTCAGTATTATACCCGGACTGACAGCTATAATCCTGTGCAACTACCCATTCGCTACAATCGACGGGATTGTCAAGATGATGTTGGGTGTGACGAGCTATCGGATCGTGACGTGGTGACTGTGATTCCTACGAATCAAAAGGGGACCGTCACCATTTATCGATTTGACGGGCCCACATATGTACCAGGGATTCTATAATACCCGAAGAGGGCAGAACGAATATGTTTGATACATTCTGCCATTAAACGGTAGTTAAAAATGGCACACGACGATAGAGCCGTAGGCGATGACATGTCCAAGCGGGGCAATAACATCATTTCCTTTACAACTTGCCATCACTGCCACAGATACGTTGTATGATACCGTGAGTGAGCCGATTACGATGGATTTTCAATGGTCCTCACGTTCGACTCCACCCACATTTTTCGACACAACTACATCCACAACGGATGAAGTCGGTGCAGGAAATACGAATCTTACAACCCTACGTTTTATGAACAATAGTTATACGATTTCTACCGTGCAACTCATAAAGCCATCGCATACACAATGGATTCTTCCTTCATCTGCTCAAACAAATAATAAAGAAGATATTGCAATCACATTTACATGTTCCAGTTCGACCACAGCATATACATATTTGACATTTATTATCCCCATTCTTCGAACGGCTTCTCCCATGACCCCCTCCTATCTAAAGGGGCTTTCAGATCCAAATGCCACGGGCCCCTTTAGTATACAGAGCTGTTTTCCCACAAATGCAAATGCGCAGTTTGCTTTTTATTCAACATGCTTACAAGGATACGCAGGAACCGCGAATACGGAAAATATATACATATTCGTCAGCACACGTGGTATACAAGTTTCTTCCGATTTGATGGACAACGTTTTGGCAAAATCTGGAAAACCGTCTGGATTTGGCCCGTATTCGCCCCCATTTGTAAGTCGTTTGACAAATACAATAACCACCGTGAGTTCAAATGCAGACTTTACAAACTATGTGATGACAACCACGGAACTATTAAACTATGCCACATTTAAAGACACATATAAAGCCATACACGAAACAATACGAACCGATGATATAAGTTCATATACATGCGTTCCTATGGACCCAGATACTGCGGTTGTAGATGGAAAGTTGAATGTCGATTTGAATACGGGTGAGTTGAGTCTAGCGGATGTTATGGAGCAGAGGGATGCATTGAGAGCCGCACACGGTCTTTCATCCTCTATGCAGCCAGCACGATTGGAAGCATTTATAGGGACGGCGCTTGGCACTATGCTTTCCGTCATATTAGTCTGTGTTCTTGTCTATTTTGCTTTCGCGTATGTATCAGGAGTTGACCCAAATAATAACGACTCTTGGATATTATATATGCCAAAATATGTGCTTATTATATTATTTGCAGGGCTTTTCGGATTTATAACAGGAACTATGGTTTAGTTCACATGTGCGAGACCCTTCTCTTGCAACATCTCAGACACTTCGCTTGGTTGCGGTGGCACCGTTTCCAAAGGTTGTTTTGTATCATAACTATGTTCTGTAAATTCAAACGTATTCTCTCCGATTTCTTCGGAGGGTTCATACCCGTATTCATCCAGATCTACCATTTTTCTAGGAGGGTGCACTTCTCCAGGAACAATATTGGGTGCAGGAGTATCAAGTTGCTTTACATCAAAGGTAGGCTGGCGGAAAGAATCCGTTGTAGTTACACGTGTGACATGGTCTATTGTGCGACGACGCTGTTCAAGGAAAAGGGCGGCTACGGCGAGAAAGACTGCAAGCCCCAGTGTTTGGTCAAGAGTTAGTACATAGAGCACGAGTGCTAAAAGAAGAAGAGAACCGAGTTTCGTTCCTACCGTATAATATAATACAGAATAGGGTATATACGGAGAAATGATAAATACTCCACACGAAGCAAGCAATACAAAAAGGGTTGTGGATACCTGCATCATACTATTTGGCGTCTATAAATTTGAATCGTGATGAATGACACGGATTTTTATATGGCAACGCGTATTCTTACAGTTAGGGGATATTCTATACTAAAGTCGCAGATGACGGTGGAGGCTGTGCAAAAAATGCAGGAAGAACTTACGGTTGTTCCAAACATAAATATAAAATTCGCAACAAAAGCGGCCCTTGCAATGGCGACATTTAAGCTCTATAAAGAATCTCCCACTCGTTGGTATGTTCCTCGGGCTTGGGGGGAACGGGAATATGGACCTGCCGAAGAATCGGTTGTTCCAGTAGGTCTTCCATTACGTGAGGAGCTTGTTTTCCAGGGAAGTCCCTACGAGTATCAGGAGGCGATTATGGATTCTTTTATGAAAGCCGGGGCGAACGGACTTATATGCGTGCCCTGTGGAAAAGGAAAGACATTTATGGCGTTGGGAATTGCTGCTCGAATTCGAAAACGATTTCTTGTTGTCGTAGATAAGGAATTTCTGATGAATCAATGGAAAGGGGAAATGGAGGCATTATTGCCAGGTATTCGGATCGGTATTATTCAAGAGGACAACAAACAGATTGGTGATATAGAAGAACCAATACAAAAAGATCCCACCATATCTGAAATGAAGAAAAAGCTGCAAGAACTTGGATTAAAGGTCGGTGGAACAAAAGAAGTTCTCTTGGCACGCCTTCGAGAAGCTATTCCAGGATATAACGAGAAGGTTGTAAAAGAAAAGGTGCAATATGATTGCTGTATTGCGCTGATACAAACAATTGTTCGACGTGATTTTAGCCCGTCTGATTTTGAAGGGTTTGGTTTTACAATCTTTGATGAATGTCATCATCTGGGTGCGCAACATTTCTCTAAAACATTACATCGTATACAGACGTGTAAAATGCTCGGACTCTCTGCCACGCCTACACGGGAAGATGGTCTCACAAAAGTCTTTACATGGTTTCTTGGAGAGCCCGTGTATTGGGAGAAGACCCGTGAACCAGATCCTACCGTGGAAGTGAAATCCGTTGTTATTGAAACAGAGGATGTCGCCTACAATACGGTGCCAACAAACTGGAAAGGAGAGCCGGTGATGGCACAGCTTCTCGGAAATATACTTGGATGTGATGAACGATCGCGAGAGATTCTGCGATGGATTCGGAAACTGGCAGAAGAACCTGCCCGTCGTATTCTTATTCTTTCAGAACGTATTGGTCTTTTAGAGCGCTTGGAGGAACTTTTAAAAGAGGCCGACCCGGGATTGACGGTGGCCTATTATATTGGTGGGATGAAAGAGAATCTGCGTGAAGAGGGTGCGCAAACAGCACGTGTTCTTCTTGGAACATATGCAATGGCGAGTGAAGCCATGAATATTAAAACATTGAATGCGGTCATACTTGCAAGTCCTCGAAAAGCAGTTGAGCAGAGCACCGGACGTATTCTACGCATTCGACCCGAACAACGGCACCTTGCGCCGGTTATTGTGGACATTGTGGACAATCATAGTATGTATCAGTCACAATGGCGAAAACGGCGCGAGTATTATGAAAAATGCGCCTATAAGATTGAACGTTGGAAAATGGGCGCCGATTCAGGAAAACCAATGCCTCCTAAAGTTAAAAAAGTGGAAACAACCGAATGTTTGATTATGGATTAATGCTTGCGTGTATGTTTCTTACCCTTCTTACCCTTCTTACCCTTTTTGCTATTCACGCGACGAATGATAATCGTCTCACCAACCATAAATCCAACTGGACTTGGCATCATAGGCTCTGGTTCACGCAAAAAGGGCATCATACGATTGTTCATCGATTTACGCATACGGGACGCACGCCGGGTTTTTGCCATTCTACTTGGAAGGTATATTTTACCGCACGAATCTAAACGGATGTATATCCTTGTATTAAAAAGGAACTGATTTTTGTTTCATTTAATAGGACTTCCGCAGGGCTAAATATCGTTTTATATGTGTCAATACTTTTATTCTTTATTTGATTGATAGTATCATACTTATATGTATCCTCTTGTTTCTTTTTTATTTGTGCATATGTATCCGTATAGTTGGATTGCATAGAAAGAGTTGAGTCTAGCATAGTTCCATCATTGCTTATCAATAGTGTAATTTTGTCATCATTAATACGTTTGAGTACATCATATTGAGGTGTTATAATAGAACTTATGGATTGGAGATCCGCATATTTCATATCATATGTTTCATATAGAACTTGAAAGTTGTTCAAAAAATCACCTATTGTATTTAGTTTCGTATATAATGTATTTACCGTGGGCACATTAATATTAATTGGAACTGCGGTATAGGGAGTTCCGCTTGCAGCAAGTTGACCATTTGTTGTAGATGCGAGTTGAACTTGTGTCAAAATAGCTGTATCATACTCATCTTTTAATGCCATTCGTTTCTCTCGTAAAAGTGATTCCCTATATTGAAATGCCGATTTTTCTTCCATTACTGCTGCCATATAAATATTATTTGTATAATCTATCACGTTCAAGCTTTCTTGCTCTATAATCGTAGAATATGTAATAATGTTGGTTTCACATTTTAGTTTTTCTCGTTGATTACTGGCCTGCTCATTTGTTAGACGCAGAATATCGGTATTTGCAGTCGTATACGCGGTAGAATACGTTATATAGTTTGAAGTCGCTTCCGCGAGGGTGTTCGTCATAAGAGTCGAATATTCTATCCATCCAGTATACGAACTCAAAGAAGTTGAATATTGTTCTTCTTTGGCTAATATTGTTTTTTCTAAAATTGTAACACGCGTTATGACATCTATATTCGTCGCTGTAATATCTTCAATTTTCTTCATAAGAATATTGGACCCATCTATACTTGATTTGTAGAGTGTAGTAAACTTACTCACTATTTGTTGACAACTGGCAATGTCCAGCACGGATTGATCATATAGGGATGAATATTTCTGGAGGGATATCGTTGCGTCATCAATATTTTTCTGAAATGTTGAAATATTCATTAGTTCTGTATCAATAGCGGATTGAGCCGTTGCAATAGCTACATCATATGTATTCGATACAGCAATATTTAAAGCGGATCGTTTCGTATTTATATCGGGTGCTATCGTTTGAAGTTTTGCATATAAGATATCTTGACCTGCCGCCGCGGTTTTATATATTGCTAATAAACTTTGATTGCCAGGATTTGCGTCCGAAGCTGTCCTTGCTTGAATGGTATTACTTTGTGCTATTGCATAGCTATTTTGTAGCCCACCTTGGGTAGAAAGAGCTTGATAATATTGTTGATTTACTATTGCCGTTTCATAATAAGAACTTAATGAAATGATTCCATTCTGCGTGCTTATTACATTTGTTTTAGCAGTTTGTTCGTCGAGTATATATTCAGTCAATGTTGATTGTATAGATATATTGTCTTGATTTAATATTAAGAGTTCCTTTTGTTTTGTTGTAAAAATTGTGTTTTCAGCATCTAGTTTTTGTTTTGACTCTGCCTCTGAAGCTATAGAAAAAGTTAATAAAGAACTTGTGGTGCTAATATCATTTAAACATGTTGTATATAAACTATCTTTCACAAGAAAATCTAAATAAAGGGATGAATAATATTTAGCATCTTTATCAAATTGGATATATGCATCTCCAAGCTGTGATTCAATATTACTTCCTTCGATTTTAAGACTTTGTATTGTTTGATTTAAAGTATCTATAGATACTTGTTGGTCTGCAATTTGCCTATTATATTCTGTTACAGTCGAATCAATAGCAATATTTGAATTAATAATACTACTATACATAATTTTGGAGGTTGTAAATAAGTTCGTATCTTCCAAAATTTCATAGTTGAGTCCTTGAATAGTGCTTTGCGAATTCATAACTTGATATTGATATTCATCCTGTGCTTTCTGATCCGCTTTAATACGTGCGGATTGGTCCACAATATAACTAGACACTTGTATGGCATATGACTTTAGTTCATTTTCGGATAATGCAGTAAGTTGTGGAATGGTGAGTTTAATAAATGGGGCTATCGTCGTAGATGTGGTAGGGCTCGTAGATGTAGTAGGGCTCGTAGATGTGGTAGGGCTCGTAGATGTGGTAGGGCTCGTAGATGTAGTAGGGCTCGTAGATGTGGTAGGGCTCGTAGATGTGGTAGAGCTATTCGCTGGAGTAGAACTCGTCGGTATCGTAGATGTAGTATTTGTATCTGCCCCCCCATACCATAATCTAAAACTCATCTCTATTACTAGATATAGTTGGTTTTTAAGAGGGTCTCACCGCATGAACTCACTGCTTTATTTTTTCGGGTCCATATATTGGAAATGCATTCGCAGCGGCTTTGTCGCTAGCCCCCCTTGCTCCAGGAGGAACTCCTTTTGTCATAGGACCAAGATTCGATCGATTCAAACTTCCTCCTTTCATATTTCCTGTAAGATTTCGCACATTTTCAATATGTTTCTGGATGACTTCGGGGGGTATGTAGGGCATTTCTAAAGACATAATATGTTTTTAGAAATGTATATAAAACGAATCTACCGACGTCGTGTTCCCTTCCCTTTATGTTTTCTACGTGAACCCTTTCTACGTGAACCGCCGCCCGTTTTTGTGCATACAGAGGGCATGCTGCGAGCATCATACGGGGTTTGTAGCATGGAAGGGGCGCCCGTGCTACCCAGCCATGTGCTAGGCGTATTGGTATACCCTGCCGTGGGTGCTGCATAAAATGCAACATCTCCTTGCGCACCCCCCATTTGTCTAGGATTCATCGGATTCGCAACAGCACTTTCACATGGAATACGCATAACTTGGGGAATCCCTCCCGCCCAAGGAGCGGCAGCACCAGGAACTGGATTCGTCAAATCAAACGAATAGCGCCCCCCTCGCTGTCTATGAGTTTTTTTGCCCTTTCTTCCCTTTGTTCTCTTTCGAAATCCCCCCTTCATACCGGGAAGGCCCAGTCCCGTTTGAGGAGTAGGAATCATTCCAAACCGAGTGGCAGCCATACAAGAAGATTGAGGAACTACTGTTGCTGCATTGCCAAGTCCTGGAACAATAGGTGCCCCAAACGTATAAGATTGTCCAAGATTACCTCCATATTGTCTTTTCATTGAGCCTTCTACTTGAATGTATATATATTATGCCAAGGCGACGATTTCATAGCCTTCAAACTCTGGTCGCCAATGTGCAATCACCCAGGCCCCCTTTTCCGCAGCAGAGCGAAGTGTTAAACTTAGTTTGAATTGTTGCACAGATGCTCGAGCCATAGGCTGCCCCCCTTCATCAAACAGATCATAGACATCTGGCATCTTTTCTACAGGAACTGCACGTGCCCTACAGGAAGTGTTCTCTTTTGCTGGAACAACCGTTGGAACAATCGCAATAGGCGCACGGTCTTGTTTGAGACCCGAATGTGCTTCCGCCGCCTTCAGCTGTTTCTCCAAATGCCAAACCATCCTACGTCGCCCTGGCATATCTGGAAGAAACTCAACACTCTGTATGCCGGTCCATTCCTTTTTTGCCGCGAACTCTTCCATCGACAATGGTTGTGCAACACTGACATATATACCTCCCAGAAGACGTGCATCCGGGACCCAATGATATTGAACAAATTCTTTCAGCTTCTCACGTCTCTTTGTAAATGTCTGGGATGCCATGAGACCCTGTCCGCGCCACATCCATACATCCTCTAAGCGTAACGTATGCAGCACGTCGTCAAGAGTGGCAATCAAAACCGTCCCGCCTCCTTCCGAAACAGTCTGAGATACACGCAGCCGTAAGGTGCTGACATCTGCAACCATCGTCCCACGCCGCCTACGAAACTGATAATATATCGCCGGCATTTCTGGCAAAAAAACTAAGAATCCAGGTTCCCCCCGCCCTTCGTTTGGAAGCGCGAAAAACGTCCCCCGTTTCAAAGGAGCTTCTGCCCTTTCGGGATCTAGACGTTGACGTAATACAGTTTCTTGCGAGCATGATTCCAGTACCTTTTTCGCAAGTTGCTGGAATAACGCTGGTGCACGCTTTCGCCTCACGGCGTGAATTTCACGATGACTATTTCGAAGACTTCCTTCGGAGAGTCCTTGAGCTTCCATGTCTATATTTAGTATAGTGTTTATTGCTTAGGCCTTTTCAATCGATATGGTAAAATCAACGGATGTATCCTTAGCTTTTGGCCAAGAGTCTAAGCACTCGCCGGCATACATACCCCTTTCCCGTTCCCAAGATCATGACAATATAAATTCCCAGATGTATTCCACGTCCCACAAGCATTAGGTGTAGAAGGAACACATTGGCTGCCTTCACTATAAGAACGCTTATGCGATTTTTTCATGCGTCCTGCACCCTTATAAACACGAGTCTTACGTCGTATGTTTTGTCGAGTTCACTTTCTACTACCCCTTTTCAAGTGTATACTCATTATATATAAATGATATATTTAAAATCCGCACAGACTTATCATGAATGTATGCCGTAATATGTTTGATACATTCACGGCACAGGAACTCTAAAACGTAGCAAACCGATCATCCTTCGTCAAGTCATTTGCAAAAACGGAGCCCATAAAGCTACCACCATTCTGAGCAAAATCGGGGGAAAAGGGGGATTCGGAAGATACTACTTTTGCATTGGCAACACCGGATGTTGCCAACTTATTCATTCCCGAGTTATCCACTCCCGGTCCAAAAGAGAGTTCGGGGTGTCGCATCGAATCATGAATCGGGGCATTCATATTTTTGTCATCGTAAGGATCTATGGGCGCTGCTTCCGGGGCTAGGCTTGCGGGAGTATTTTCAGGAGCCTTCATATTCGGAGGGTTCGGTCCTCCTGCCGACACCTCCCGT
>RFQR01000033.1 GCA_009924895.1 bacterium | reverse complement strand
GCTTGTCCGTGAAATCCGGTACAGTGCACCGAACTTTAGGGATCTTCATGGTGAAGAATTGGTTGAACTGGTCCGAGCTTTCTTACATACAGCCGTTCGCGCTGGATACGTAGCTTCCATACAAATTGGTCATCGGGGTTTTGCAGGCCGAATGCACGGTTGGTTACTAAAAGAAACCGCGCTTGTGTGGCATTTAAACCCAAATCCTTTGACAGATGGTAGCAGGGCTAACACCTTTTTCCGCGGTCTTTACAAAGCTGTGGCCGAATTATTGGTCAAAGGAAATCATTATCTTTACGACTTTGAGGCGCACGAACATACGGCTCAAGTTGATAACGAGCGGCGCAAGGTTCTTGAGGCACGCTTTCGCATGTCCTCTCGCGATAAAGATTGGTGGCAAGCTGAATCCGGGGGAACGGGTAAACTGATTCGGTTGCCTGTTCTCTACTGCTCGCCAACCATGGAACTAGGAGTGGATATATCTGCCCTGAACACGGTATATCTCCGAAATGTCCCACCAACTCCGGCAAATTACGCGCAGCGTGGTGGACGTGCCGGTAGGTCGGGGCAGGCCGCTTTAGTTATTACGTACTGCGCAGCAATGAGTCCGCACGACCAATGGTTTTTTCACCATGCAGATCAAATGGTACATGGCGTGGTCAGAGCGCCATCGCTCGATTTGGCTAACCCGGATTTGATTGCCAGCCATTTACACGCGGTATGGTTTGCTGCGGTTGAGCATACGGTAGAAACAAGCATTGGCCCGCTTCTTACACTGGATAAGCCCGACAAGCCGTTGAGGCCTGAGTTGACTGCAGCGATCACAAATCCCTCTGTGGCAGAACGTGCAACCGCTGCTGCAAAACAAATTATGGCAGGGCTCAAACCCCATCTGCGCAATCAACCATGGTTTTCGGATGACTATTCCGAACGTGTGATCACAGAAAGTCCTAATGCTTTTACGCGGGCCTTTGACCGATGGCGCAGCTTGTATGATGCCACGCAGAATCAAATGGCCTCCGCTGATGCGATCGTCAAAAGCCCAGCAACGACTGCCTCTGATCGTGAAAATGCAAAACGTCGTTATCTCGATGCAGTAAACCAGCTAAAACATCTGCACAAGACCGGAAACCAGAATAGTGATTTCTATACCTTCCGATATCTTGCCAGCCAGGGCTTTCTCCCGGGTTACAATTTTCCGCGCTTGCCGCTCATGGCTTGGATTCCTGCTGTTGGTAAAGCCAGGTCGGGTAAAGACGATTCTGGCAGCATGGTTAGCAGGCCTCGCTTTTTAGCTCTCTCTGAGTTTGGGCCGCGCAGTCTAATTTATCACGAGGGGCGAATGTACAGGGTTACAAGGGCCAAACTTAATATTACCGCGGCTGATCATGTCTCTTCGGATGCAAGACTTTCAACAATTAATGCTATGGTTTGCACCGTTTGTGGGTATGGCCATCTGGGCAGACCAGAGGATCCAGAGCCCAAAACTCACCTCTGCGATCAATGCGGTAGTGAATTTACTACCGATAGCCGAATCAACGAACTTTACCGAATTGAGACTGTGGAAACCCGGCCAGTTGAAAGAATTTCGGTTAATGATGAGGATCGCCAACGGCAAGGTTTTGATATTGTCACGACCTATCGCTTCTTACCTGGCCCAGGCGGAACCTCCGAAAAGCAGGAGGCCGGGATTATGGTGGACGGAATATTAATAGCCAAACTGACTTACTCGACGGCTGCTGCACTCTGGCGAATTAATCGGGGCTGGAAAAGGCGTAGAGATAAGAACCAACTAGGCTTTTATATTAATCCGTTAAGCGGACAGTGGAGCCGGCAAGATCCCATGGATACCGATGAAGAAGGAGAAGATAGTAGTGACGAGGATAACGGTCGCGTGCGCTCGCAAAGGATTGTTCCATTTGTGGAGGATCATAGAAATATTCTTATTGTAACTCCCGCTTGCCCGCTATCGGACTCCGCTATGGCAACAGTGCAGGCAGCTTTGAAGCGAGGCATTGAGCAGACATTTCAAATCGAATCTGCCGAGTTGGCAGTTGAGGCGCTTCCCTCGAGTCTGAATCGCAGTGCATTGCTTCTTTATGAAGCTGCGGAGGGAGGCGCAGGTGTTCTCAGTCGTCTTATTAATTCAGATCAACTGGCTCAAGTTTCACGATCAGCCCTTGCACTGATGCACTATGAGCTCCCAATTGGAGCCGTTGAGCCGGATAAACTTAAAGACTTTGGTGGGAAGGACGGATCTATTCCATGTGAAGCAGGCTGCTACCAGTGTCTGCTTTCTTATTTCAATCAACCGGACCATGAAATAATAAATCGGCGAGATCCATCGGCTCTTAAGTTTCTAGCGGCATTAGCAAATGGTTCTGTTGAAAAAATCAACGAAAAACCTGATAATTTGTCTTCTAGAACAACAAAAGTACCTCCTCACCAAAATGTGTTATTAAACAAATGGCTAGATTCCTTGGGCCGCCTAGGGCTACGTCGCCCCAACGAGATATTGTATCCTTTAAGCCTTGGTAAGGCGGTGGCCGACGCACTATATAAAGACGTCCGGACTTTAGTTTTTCTTGTCCCAATTCCAAAAAAGCTTGCGCATCACATAAAAGAAAGCGGATTCTCAGCAATAGAATTCGATGCAAATCCCGATACATGGAATGCGACGTTTATGGCTAACCCGAATGTTTTTGGCCCCATGACAGCATCAGCGTGAGTGGAACCGCTTTAGAGTTTGGCCCGGGAACACTTGTAAAATGTCGTGGGCGGGATTGGGTAGTGCAGCCCGGGTCTACCGCTAACACACTTTCATTACGGCCCCTTGGGGGCTCTGAAGAGGATATCGCACTCGTTATTCCCGAATTGGAAATAGATCCTCTTGAAGCTGCCACCTTTACCCTTCCTGATTCTGCAAAGCATGGAAGCCATCAATCCGCTGGTCTGCTTCGGGATGCAATTCAGTTGAAGCTTCGAAACGGGGCGGGCCCTTTCCGTTCTTTCGGAAATATCGCGGTAGAACCACGCGCTTATCAGATGGTTCCGTTGCTTATGGCGTTACGCTTGCCAGTGGTCAGGCTGCTTATTGCCGACGACGTAGGTATTGGCAAGACCATCGAAGCCGCGCTGATTGTCCGAGAACTCATCGATCGTGGTGAAATATCGCGTTTCGCGGTCCTATGTCCGCCTCATCTCGTAGAGCAGTGGCAGGTTGAGCTCGAAAATCGCTTTCATTTGCGGACCATAGCTTTGACCTCCGCTAGTGCTAACCGTATCGAGCGTTCGCTGCCACCTGGGGTTGGTCTCTTTGAACAGTTTCCATATATTGTTGTCAGTCTTGACTATATCAAGAGCGAGCGACACCGGAATCATTTCATTTCCATCGCCCCAGAGTGCATCATTGTTGATGAGGCCCATGCCCGCACGACAACGGGGCAGGGCAAGCAACTAGGCTTTGAGCTGTTGCAACAACTCGCCGAAAATCATGAGCGCCATATCATTTTGCTTACGGCGACACCTCATTCAGGTGATAACGATGCGTTCTACAATTTGCTTTCTCTCCTAAGGCCTGAGTTTGCTCTGCTCCGTGAGGATCGCACCGAAGCAAAGAAAAAAGGCCTGCGCGAAGAATTAGCAAAACACTTCGTTCAGCGCCGTAGGATCGATATTGAGGAATGGCAAGATTCCGCCATTTTTCCGCGTCGCCTGACGACCGAGATAACTTATGCGCTGACCGGCGCTTGGGGCGATTTTTTTGATGAGGTGCGTAATTACTGCGTTGGGTTGGCGAGCAAAGCCGAGCAATCGGATGGTCAGCATTCTCGCATGATTTGGTACGCTACACTTGCTCTCTTGCGCTGCGTTTCCTCGTCCCCGGCTGCTGCCTTAAAGGCGCTCAGTACGAGGTTGTCTACAAAAACTTTAAACCAAGATGCCCAGGAAGAGTCAGAAGAGTCTTCTACCGATGAACGCGTGTTTGACGGCGGATCTGGGGGATTGAGTCAAAGTGATCTGGAACCGGCCGCAGCTCTCGAAGAGGAGTCGGCCGATCTGCGGCGGCTAATCGCTGTTGCCCAAAAATTGTCGGGGAAAGATGGGGACCCCAAACTCGCCGCCCTTTTGATTCACATCAAGCAACTGCTTAAGGATGGGTTTCGTCCAGTCATATTTTGCCGGTATGTCGCTACCGCGCACTACATTGCCGAGCACCTCGCGCCAGCCTTGAAAGGAGCCACGGTTGAAGCAATCACTGGCGAGTTCACGCCGGATGAACGCAAGAAGCGCATCGAGGACCTGCAAGAGGTTGATCAGCCAGTGCTTGTTGCCACGGACTGCCTTTCCGAAGGAATTAATCTCCAACATATTTTCACCGCGGTGGTGCACTACGATTTGGCTTGGAATCCATCGCGGCACGAACAGCGCGAAGGAAGAGTTGATCGGTTCGGACAAAAAGCGGCGGAAGTCCGCGCTACCATGCTTTACGGGCAGGACAACCCCATTGATGGGTTCATACTTAATGTGATTCTTCGCAAGGCCGAGGCCATCCGAAAGGAGCTTGGTGTTCTTGTGCCTCTGCCGACCGATGAACAGCGCGTCAACCAAGCACTAATTAAGGCGGCTCTCATGAAGGGCAAGCGCTCAAAAAATTATCAGGAGGAATTCGATTTCGCTGAGGTGGGGGAGGAGCTGCAGACGCTTGATACCAGATGG
Source organism: bacterium (assembly GCA_009924895.1). Lineage (GTDB taxonomy): Bacteria > Patescibacteriota > Minisyncoccia > Phycocordibacterales > UBA2100 > UBA10103. The sequence goes on along the minus strand of RFQR01000033.1, from coordinate 5,768 downwards.
CAAGATGCCAAAGAAAAGATGAAAGCCAATCGAACAATCTTTGCTCAGCGGCGGCTAAAGCCGGACGAGGTAATGCCAGAATGGGAGAAACAGAAATTATTTCTTGGAGACTCTAAACAGGCCGAGACCTTTGTGGCCCAAGCATGCGCGCGGCTGAATGCACCTTTAGAGCCTTTTAAAAAGGGCGGTTATTCCATCCTACCTCAAAATCTTCCGGAAAACCTGCGAGAACGTCTGGCAGCGGAAGATATTGCGAGACCGTTCCATATATTCTTTGATGCCAAGAGCCCCGTTGTTGGGGCACATCATGTGCAGCGCACCCACCCGGTTGTTGCGCTGTTGGCCGATACCATCCTGGAGGATTCACTTTCAGGAGAGAGCCATGCCTTGGCCTCCCGATGCTCGGCTACAGTGACCGATGACGTGAGAGTTGTGACAACTTTATTCCTGTTCAGGCTCAGGCACCAGCTGACCAGTCGTCGAAAAGATATCACACGGACACTGATGGCTGAGGAATGCGTTCTCATTGCAGCGGAAGGACGAACGAAACCGCATTGGCTTGAGGGCAAGAGTATGGAGCACCTTCTTGGGGCAAAGCCGGCGGCAAACCTCGGAGAGGCAGCCTGTGAGCAGCATATCCAGGAGGCTCTGGAATTTCTAAATGCTGAACGGCCGTATCTTGAGAAACTGGCGTATCAACGCGCGTCGGATCTCCTGTCCGATCATCGCCGGGTTCGTGAGGCGTCAGGCGATGTGGGAGCCTACCAAGTCGTTCCTTGCCTTCCTGTTGACGTCCTTGGCGTCTACGTCCTCCTTCCCTCTTCCGTCTAATGCTCAAACGAAAACAATCCGAAACTACCCCCTTCGATACTATACGTTTGGAGGGCGCGTTGTTTGTTCCTGAGCTTCTGGAACGAATGGCTGCGGGAGAAGCCGCTGCCCAGACTGAAGTTGATTATTCGATACCCAAGGGTCTTAAGCTACACGAGGAATACGGCCGATCTTTCCGCATCGCGACAGCGTTATGGAGCGACTTTGCACAACAATCATTACGCGTTGATATTGATGCAGGAGCAACTTCCCGAGGTTTTGTGCTCAGCCTTTTCCGCGAGTGCCTCGGCTATCAGGACTTAGAATGTCTAACCAAACCGATTGAGTTGGGGGGGCGTCAATTCCCCGTTGCTGCCATGGCTTGTGGGGGCCGGGTGCCTTTTATTATTGTCCCGTATTCTTTAGGCCTCGACGACCTTGATGCCGTCTTCGCCATTATGGGCTCCGGCGCTCGTCGAAAATCCGCTCATCAATTGGCGCAGGAATTTCTCAACGCTTCGAGCGATTGTCTTTGGGCAATAGTTACGAATGGTCGAGCTGTCAGGATCCTGCGCGATGCCGAGACACTCACTCGGCCTAGCTTTCTCGAATTTGATCTTGAGACCATCTTTGCCGAAGCGAGTGACCGCTACGCCGATTTCGCCTCTCTCTGGCGTATTCTTCACTCCTCGAGAGCTCCCAGCGCGATCGACTCTGGGGGTATTTGGGAGAAATGGAAAGCAGACGGCCACGCTCAAGGTATTCGCGTTCGTGATGGACTGAGGGACGGCGTAACGCAGGCACTCCTCATTCTTGGTTCGGGCTTTCTCTCGCGGCCTGAGAACAAGGATTTGCGAAAACGTCTCCAAGATGGATCGCTTCGGCGGAATACTTACTTCCAACAGTTGCTGCGATTGATATACCGATTGTTGTTTGTTTTTTGTGCTGAGGAACGCAACTTGCTTTTCTTGCCTGATGCGTCGGAAGCGGCAAGGACCGCTTACATTAACGGCTACAGCTTGAAAAGGCTGCGGCGACGTTCTTTGCGCTTTTCCGCACGTGATTCCTATGGAGATCTCTGGATTTCCGTGGGCGTGCTTTTCCGCTCGCTTCGCATGGGTGAAAAGCGTCTCGGTCTGCCGTCGCTTGGGGGTCTTTTTAACGATGACCAGTGTCCAGATCTGGATACGTCAAAACTCAGCAACCGAGATCTGCTTGCAGCGATGCAACAGCTTAGGTGGTTTTTCGACAGCCATTCTGGTCGTCGCGCTGCAATCGATTACCGCAACATGGGGCCGGAGGAACTTGGATCCGTCTACGAATCCCTTCTCGAGCTGGTTCCTATGGTTGACCTAGAAGCACGAAAGTTCGGGTTTGTGGGTATTACAAGCGAGGGATCGAGTGCGGGTAATGTCAGAAAAACTACAGGTTCATATTATACGCATGACTCCCTTGTTCAGCAACTGATCAAAACTGCGCTGGATCCGGTGATTGAAGAAAAGCTGGCCGCGCATCCTGAGCGTCCTGTCGATGCGCTCTTGTCTGTCACCGTGTGCGACCCGGCATGCGGTTCTGGGCACTTTTTGTTGGCCGCGGCCAGACGGCTTGCTGAGAAACTTGCCGAACTCAGAGCGTCTGATGGTTCTGTTACAAATAGCGACTACCGACACGCTCTTCGCGATGTGGCGAGTCGCTGTATTTATGGAGTGGATATCAACCCAATGGCTGTTGAGTTGTGCCGTGTAGCTTTGTGGCTGGAGACAGTTGATCCCGGTAAGCCACTTGGTTTTCTCGATCACCATATCAGATGCGGAAATAGTCTTCTTGGGGCTACTCCCGAGCTGATCGCTGCTGGCTTACCTGATGAAGCCTTCACTGCCGTCAAGGTGCGTGGAGATGATTCAAAAATCTGCTCCGCACTAAAAGAGCGCAACAAGTCAGAGCGGGAGGGGTTCGGTCCCCTTTTTGCCCAAGAGAATAATGACGCTCGGGAGGAAATGTTGCGGGTTGCCCAGGTTATCGAAGGCATGGACGACGACGACGCGCATCAAGTTCAGGAGAAGGAAAAAGCTTTCGCTCATAAAGTTTGAGTGATCCGGCCGCCGGTCTCGAAGAGACGAACCAAGCAGCCATCGCAGAGGACGGCCAACTTCCCCATGTGCAAGATGAACTGTTCGCGGGTTCGGCTCGACCCGCCGAAAACAAAGCATCGAATACGGCGCCTAGGCAAAGTTCAAATAAGTCGTCCCTTGCGGCTTCCGTGTCCGGCATTACAACCGGAACGTTACGAGATATCGTTCAAGAACGATCGGTCGAGAGCAGCGCGGTCCAACAAATAGAATCGCTTGCGAAAAAATACGCTTTCTTTCATTGGCATCTCGCCTTCCCGCAAGTTCATGCCAAGGGCGGGTTTGATTGCATTTTGGGAAACCCACCGTGGGAACGCATCAAACTATCGGAAAAGGAATATTTTGCTGACAAATCGCCGGAAATCGCAGCAGCAGACAAGGCGGGTAGAAATCGGCTTATTCGGGAGCTAAAGGAAAATAAGTCGCATCTTTATGATGAGTTTCTAAGGGAAAAAGTGCGCTCCGCTTCGGAGAGTTCATTTGCGCGAGCTTCCGGAGCTTACCCTCTTACTGCAGTTGGTGATATCAATCTTTTTGCGCTTTTCACGGAAAAATCATGGAGCGCTGTAGCAACAGCGGGGAGAGTCGGTTTGATTGTGCCCACTGGACTAGCCACCGATCTCGGCACCAGCAATTTCTTTTCGTTACTCGTGAAACAAAAGTGTCTCGTGAGTCTTTTCGACTTTGAGAATGGTCTGCGCGACGACCAAGCTGACGAGGAAATAGAGAATGAAGAGCAAGAGGATGAGCAGCGATCTCGAAAACGACGGCTAAAGGCGAGCCTTGATGAAAGACTGCTATTCCCAAGCGTCGACTCACGATTTCGCTTTTCTCTCATCACTTTCACTGGGGGCAACCACCATGAAGCCCAGCCAGTGTTTGCGTCTCTCCTACACCGTGTTTCTGAGATACACGCGGAGCGTGTTTACACGTTGTCGTTAGCTGACATTCAAGAGGTCAACCCCAACACGTTATCTGCGCCTCTGTATCCGTCTTCGCGGCATGCTTCTGTTGTTCAGCGTGTGTACCAACGGATTCCGGTATTGATCGATAAAGCGCAACGCATCAACTCGTGGGGTGTTGTGTTAACGACTGAGTTTCATATGTCTAATGACCGTGAGGACCACTTCATTACTCAGCAGCAAGCCAATGAAGATCTGAGTGGGTCCCGAGCGCCGAGTGAGCTCCTGCCGCTGTATGAAGCTAAAATGCTTCATCAGTATGACCATCGCTGGGCGACGTATCCGGCGAGTGGAAAAATGAAAGCCCGTGATGTTAGTGCGGATGAAAAGCGCGACCCTAGTTTTCGAGTGCTTCCTCGCTATTGGGTGAAAGCAACTGATGCCGAAGCGAGGTTAGATGCAAAATGGCAATGGTTCCTCGGGTGGCGAGATATTACGAATCCGACAAACGAAAGAACAACAGTTGCAGCAGCCCTTCCGAGAGCGGCTTTCGGCAACAAAGTGCCTCTCGTGTTGATGCCGGATATTCCGCCCATTCTGCGCTTGGCGTGGCTCGCCTGTGCGAACTCCTTTGCGCTTGATTTTGTGTCGCGTCAAAAAATTAGCGGTGTCACATACAACTTTTATCTGATGGAACAGATGCCCTTTCCTCGTCCGGCCTTTTTCCTCGGACATTGTCCCTGGGACCGCTGCAATCAGCTCATCCAGTGGATTGCACCCCGTGTTCTCGAGCTCTCATACACCTCTTACGATATTCAGCCGCTCGCCCGTGAGTTGGGCCTATCAAAAGGCCCCTTTGCGTGGGACGAAGTTCGCCGAGAGGTGCTTCGGGCGGAGTTGGATGCCGCGATGTTCCACATTTACGGAATGAGCCGTGAAGAATCCAACTTCGTCCTTGATGCTTTTCCGATTGTTCATCGCAAAGATGAGGCGAGGCACGGTTGTTTCAAAACAAAAGACGTTGTGTTGACTGCCTTTGACAACTTTCAGAGCGCGCAAAACTCAGGCTCCACCTACGTCAGTCCTGTCACGCCTATCGCGGGAGGGTGGGTTCCTGATGAGTTGAAGGTCAGTGGTGATGCCAAGTCACCTTCCACGGAAACTTAAATGTGAAACCCCCATCAATTTGTGATTTGTTCTGTGGCTGCGGTGGCCTTTCTACTGGTCTAGAAGCCGCCGGCATGGCTACGAAATGGGCCGCTGAGTTAAACCCCGATGCTGCTGCGACTTTCAAGGCGGCACATGCACATGCACATATCTGGAACGAGGATGCGAACATTCTCCTTCAGCGATGCGCAGATGGGGAGAAGGGCACTCCTCAAAAAGGGGAGGTCGACCTCTTGTGCGGTGGACCGCCCTGCCAAGGGTTTAGCGGATACAATCGCTACCGTAGCCCTAGTGATCCACGTAACTCACTCATCGAAACCTTTCTGGCGTTCGTAGAATTGTTAAATCCGAGATACGTTTTAATGGAGAATGTTCCCGGAATGCTACAAATGGAGGAAGGGCGAACACCGAGATTGTTGCTTCGCACGCTTGAAGATCTCAATTATCAAACGAAACTTGGCATTCTGCAGGCAGGATTTTACGGTCTGGCTCAGAATCGTTGGAGAGTTTTTGTTGTCGCTGCAAAAGAAGGTGAGAGTCTTCCGTCCTTCCCTGAACCGACCCATTTGTTTCCCCGAACTACGCTCTTTGGGGCAACTGCATTTCGAGCTAACGTTGTCAAACCGACTCACGACGCGGAAAGCTTATTTTCTCAACTTGCACCGCACACGACTGTCGGGGATGCGATAAGCGACCTTCCACGAATTCCCAACGGCGGTGGACGAGTTAAAGCAGACTACGAGAAACGACCTGTATCAAC
>RFQR01000032.1 GCA_009924895.1 bacterium | reverse complement strand
GCTCAATCTTCTCAAGCACAGATGTAATCCTCGCACGACGAGCAACCTTCTGCCTATCCAACGCCCCACGAATCGCACCTTGCGTATTACGATTCTCTTCGGGGTCATCCGCCACATCGGCACTCTCAATAATATTATCCACTGTCCGCTTGATTTCCACAACATCGTCTGCGTCATCAATCAAAGGCATTGTGCGAATAAACGCAGCGACGAGTTTGCGTGTCGCACCATATACAGAATCCCCAAACGAACCCGCCGTAATCGCATCACCCACTTCACCCAGTAGCGAACTAAAATCCAGTTTCAGTTGCTCTTGTGGAGTTATGACTTCAGTCGGCGGAGTGAATTCGGGATTCGCATTGCGACGCACATCATTCGCACGACGATTCAGAACGAAACGGGCATATTTGTAATTCGTCAGCACACCACCCGATAAACCACCGAATGTCGCAAGATTTCCAAAATTACCAAATGAAGGTTGGCTTACTGAATCAAGCGATGGACGAACACCACTGATAATATGTTTATTCGGAATATGCGGGGGACGAGCAGATGGAAAGCAAGGATATTGGTGTTGGAAACTATCTTTGCTAATGATTGTCTCCATTACTTTCTTGCGTTCGGCAGCCATTTTTTCAGCGTGATACTTCTGCTGAGTTGCTCGGAATGAATTGTCTGACATTGGATATGTAATCTGAATTGTCGGAGGCAGATATGACGGATACAACTCACGGCGAGTTCCGTATTTCTTCGCATAAGCATCGTCAAACTCGTATGGAAACCGAATATTCAACATCCTATATTATTCACTCATATATTAATTTTGTCTAATACCCGTGTTCCTTAATGTGCTTGGATGCTTGTCCAAGTGTCATTCCCTTCTCCTTCATTAGTCGGGACACCTCTTGACCCCGCCTACGACGAGCATCGGACGGAGATGCCTTTGCCCGTTTCTTTTTGCCTCCAGATACACCACATCCAGTCATAGCCGGCACACCCATACCAAGATGATGGCGATTCGGCGACACCGTCGTATTCTGATGTGTGCTGACACCACCGCTCATACCCATACCTACTGTATTACGCTCAAATGTAGGCGGGGGATTCGCAACACGCCCTACATCATTATTGCCCGTTAGAATGTCAATATTGCCTCCCGCCATTTCGGTTCCTAACAGTTTGACACCCTTCTTACCCTTCCCACCCTTACCGAGACCGAGTGCCGATATTCCGGTAGAAACAGCACTTCCAACACCCGGAAGGACAAATGGAAGCACGGCTTTCGCAGTTCCGAAAAAACCCTTTTTGAAACCCTCACCAAAATCTTTCCACCAGCCACCACCATTCATAAATCCCGCTCCAAACATCTTAGCGTGTTCCTTGCCGTATTTCTGAACCAGATGCGAAGCCAAAGCACCGCCTTGCTTGAAATGGTCGTTTTCCATTGCTTCGTGTTCCAGTTCGTGGAGTTCCTCGGACTTCTCACCGATTTTCTCCGCCAGTGCTTTCTTATTCTTCTTCACCCGTCCGCCTACCAGACGATTCAGTCGTGTGCCGGGAGCCGAATGACCCTTGCCCTCCAGATTTTCCTTATGCTCTTCATCACTGTCGCTCTGAAACTTCGTATCTGCGAGGGAGCGACGGGTGCGTCCCAATTTACCTTCTCCAGCACGCTGAGGATGCTGAGCGTTAATTTCTAAAGCACGACGGTCGGAGAGTCGCATTGCGTGATTATGGGCTTCCATAAGTGGGGGCAGTGCTTGGAGCATTCTATACTTAATCGGGGTAAAATTATTTTACCCAATTAACCAATGAATTCAAAATATTTACATAAGTCGCTCCGAGAGGTCTTTCTTACGACGACCCCCAGCAACACCAGCACCACCACCGCCCGAAGAACCACTCGCACCGTATCCTACGGCAGACAGACCAGACTTCAGTGTTCCCAGCAGACCCGCTTCCGGTAGCAGACTCTTCGCCATTGACACATACGGCTTCGTTGCGTGATATGCCGATAATGCCCGATTGAACCAAGAGCCGAGCGTATCCATCCAGCCGGCACCAACGAGGCGACGAGCCTCGTCGTTAGACCCAATCGGGGCGGGTTCCGCAGAGATGATGTCCGCCTCCGATACAACTGCCTTTACAACCCTTGACGACCCCGCCATAGACTCAAAGAACCCAGCATTGACGGCAACCGTGTAGAGTTGAACGGTTGAGACGGTAGATGCCGTCTGATTGCGGAGGCTGATATTATACTGTAGCACAAAATTACCCGCAAGCCCCGGTGCTTGTCCGCTCTGTAGGGCAAAATCAACGCCCGGACGAAGGACAAGGAAACCACCGACTGCGGGAATAAGGTTGCTCTGAGTAGTGGGGGTAGCCCCTCCATAAGGAAGGGTTGTAGCACGATAGGCTTTACCACTCCACTGAGCCCAATCCATATCCAGACCATTATGAACCGCCATCTGGTATAACTGAGTCTGACGGTGTGCGGACAGAAGACCCGCAAAGTTGTCAAAGTTCAGACTGATATTTTCGGGAACTAAGTGCCAGTCCCCCTCATCGGGAGTAGCATACGAGGACGGCTTCGCATAGATTAGAAGCATATCGGGAATCTGCGGGAGAACAATCGTCTGACTGGAGAAAGTCTGAACCGTATCCGCATCAAAAGAAGTAGAAGGAGTGGCGGAGGTGATGTAGCGGGGGAACTCCATATACGGCACAACTGACTTCGGAGGCAGAGGAACATCCAAACTGGGGGTAAGTATCTGTAGCAAGAGTTGGGAGTTCTGGAAGCCTTGATTTCCGTAAGACACGGAAAAGGAGCGGTTCGCACCATTCAGAGTCTGAAGCCCACGCAGAATGCGTGTGGGAGAGCCAAGATTCATTACAAACTGTATCGCATTAATGCCGAATAATCCGGTGTCCCACTCGTGCTGGTTCGCAAAGATGAAAGGAGAAAGGACAAGTTTCTCAACGGAATTCACGACAATACCTATCTTCATACTATCGCCGTTATTAGCCCCCACCGTCGCCGGCTTGACGGGAACGCCATTTACAACATTAACAGTAAGACCGCTGATTGGGTCAATCCAGCCGGCACCATTATCAGTCGGCTTGAAAACCGTGTAGGGAGCAATTGGAGAACAGAACCGAATGCCGGGGAAAGCACCGTTGCCTACTTCGCATTCAGACTTCCGCTCACCATAACTGGAGAGGGGGGAGCCGACAGAGTTCGCAAGGTCGGAATACAGCACCGACAAATCATCCATCGTCGGGCAAGTTCGGGACTTCTTGTTTCCACAAGTGGAGGTCAGACGAAGAACCTCCTTCAGCACATCTTGAGTATTCATCGTTACGGTCGTGTCGTTGATGGTTGCCGTCATTGTCTGAATCAGAGAATGGATAGGGAAGTTCGTCAAGGCACAGTCCCGACCAAGGTCAAGGTAGGAAGAGCCGACGGGAACGCTGACGGCTGTCGTCGTCATCTGAACATCCAGATACAACTGACTCGTCCAGTCAATCGCCCTATCAACAAAAACATTCTGCGATGGAATCGGGCAGTTATAAGTATGCTGTGCCGTAGTCTGTGAAATCGCAGCAAAGGGAACATTCGTCAGAGACAAGGCACCCTTATTCACCGCAAAGGCGGGGGCTTTCTGGATGATGCGGGGGTCAAAGACCGACATTTTCGCAATGTCGGAAGTAGCCATTTCTATAACTTATGGGGCTAAAAAAAACTCAAGAGAAACACCCAACCGGGTATTCTAAACCATCTTACCCAGACCGTGGATTGTCGCACCCCTCTTGCGGAACATAATTTTGATGCTGACGGAAGAAAGATTATACATCTGGAGCGGATACAACTGACCGTCCAAGCGATTCTTCCACCACACTTGGATGTCAATCTGGCGAACTTCATTGCGACCACGCTGGAAGCCGGTGATGCGGTATTCTGCCGTCGGGGTGTAGTTGATGAATCCACGATAGTCGGAGGCACTCTGGTTCGCAAGAGCCACATCGGTGATGATAGGCTGGAAAGCCGACTGAACGGTGTTTTGACTGCTGACATTGCCCGTGCCGAACACAATCGGCTGACCCGTGCTTTCATTCACAATCGGCAAGAAGCCGGAGGTGAAAACAATGGAGGCAACCGGACACCAGAGAGTGGAGGTGCTTTCGCTGTCTTGAGCCATAACCCAGTATGACTTCTGGATTGCTGGTGATGGAGTTCGCTGGTTCGGGGGAACCGGCTGGACTTGGACGGGTATTGTCAAAATGTTTTGACTGAGATACGAGCCGATGAAGATTTCGTTAAAGTTCTGATAGTTTCCGGCGTTCCCCCAAGTCGCTTCGCCGTAGGTGTTTTTGAAGTTGTTGAAGAGACCATTCAGATTCTGGTTAAAGTATAGACGGCACTGTTCTACTCCGATAGAGAGCGACGGGGTGTTGGCGTTGGATGTAGAGATGGATGTCTGTGATGCTTGATACGATGCTCGTGTTGGTAAGGCTGTTGCGGAACCTTCCGTCCAACCAAAGCCATACGAATCCGCATACAAAGTGAAAAGATTGTTCGCCGGATTGTATCCGAAAAATGGAGCGGATGTTCCTATCGTCATAGGTAATGCGTAGTTTGCGAGAATGGGAATTGAGGAAAATCCCAACCCTTGCTGACCGTATAGAGTCGCAGTCGTAGGAAGCGTCCAAAGTTGATTCAGCATATTTTGTAAATATGTCATTGACTGTGCGAAAGACAAATTCACTAAGCGAAGCCACGAGCCATAACTATATACCCAGTAATACCGAGTGCTTACATCTTGCTTACCGGTAGAAATCGTCTGCTTGCTTGGAATGGGGGCGATGTCAGAGTCCAATGTTTCGCTTTGAAAGATACAAGGGACAGCGTAGTTATTGAAATTTTGGATTGATTGGACGGCAATGAGATACGATTCAGAACTAATGACTGTTCCCGTTGCCGTTGCCCCTCCAATATATGTCGCAAATGAGCCACCCGTTCCAGTAGCCCATCCAATTGAAGTCCAATTTGTTGTGCCGGGACTACATATATAGTATTGCCTACCGACTACCATCTGTGATGCTGGGATTGCTCCCGGCAAATCGGGGGCTAAAATCACTCCATAACCAACGCCGACGGGTGCGACTGCCGTCGGATTTACAAATGAACCTTGAGATGCTGTCGCACCCACTAAGCCCAACGCCACCCAGTTCATATTACTGCTTCCAAGTTTCGCAATGACATAGGTATTGCCCGTCGTAAGCGTTTGAGTGGATGTGGGATACGGCATATAATCCGAAGAATTGAGGGTAATTGTCGTGATTGCTGTGTTCGCTCCGCTTATCGGTAAGGCAAATCCACCAGTTCCGGTAATAGAAGCGGGGGGGACATTCAGCACCGCAGTAGAGCCAACAGCGACGGGGGCAGTCCAACCGATTGCCCCCCAATTCACAGTTCCCAACTGTAAAATTGTATATGTCGTTCCTTGAGTGGGGACTATATACCCTATTGCCCCACCACCTCCATTTTGAAAAATTGTCATACGAGACACTCCGGCTGGAGTGGCTGTAGAAAGAGTCGTAAGTCGCATTGAGATATTGTGATTATACACCGTCATATTCACATCCAATGCGGGATTCACAAGCGGATTCGTCTGAACTTGCGGAAGAAACAGCGGTAAGTCTTTTCCAGCACCGTTCATCGTGAATCGCACGATACTGAAGTTATAGAGCGACGCATCCTTGATAAGAGCCGTATCACGGGTCTCGCTAAACCGAATCTGGGGGTCATACTGCGTTTTGTTTGCTTGGAGGGGCGTATCTGACTGATTGTTGATAATATCACCGTTATAGTAGATAATATCGGGGGCGACGCTGTCCTCTTGGGCTTGCTGATAATCAACAGAACTTGAATACCGAAACGCCATTCTATATCTATTACTTACCTAATATTTTAAAAGTTAAAGCGGACACGAAGTCATCTGGCTTGTCTCCACCCTTCATTACATACTTATAAAACTGGAGTAATGATTTCTTTCGGAGCAAAAGTCGTGAAACAACCCAACGACCGCAAGTATTCACATCCCCTTTGTCTTGCTGAAACTGGTGCGTATTGTAATACACCTTCAAACCGGAGGCACGGAGTAAGTTCGTTAAATACGGCTTCTCTTCGTCCAACTGACGAAGTTTCTCCTTGCTAAGCCATTTCTTATCTCCTTCGGGGGCTTCTCCATACGGGTCAAAATATTCAATCGTTTTGTTGTTGCGTATCAAGCCCACCCAATGCCCGGTTTGTTGGTTTTCAGTAAGGAATAACAATACACACCGTCCTTGGTCGTCAAAAGCATCTTCCCAATTTTTCAAATCACCTAACTCGGGATAGGTCAGTATTTTCGTCTTGCCTAAAATCCGCTCTATATCGGAGTTAGACAAGGCGTATGACTTGATTGCGTCTATATCCATTCTAATTAGTGTGGAAGGTTTAGTTTTTATTAATATCCCCTATTAGTAGAATGTCTAAGGGCGTAGGAAAAATCTATCGTAAGAAAAGATTCCCAGATGAGTTCCCACCCGAAGTGGTGGATGTCATCAAAGTATTCAGTTTCAAGAACGCAGAGTTGAAAGGCTCCGCCCAGATTCGCTCCCAACTTTACGCCGGTGATTACGATATGACCGAAGATGTGAAACTGCCGTCCGTGAGTGCTTTCGTATCTGGATTCACCAACATTGTAAAAAACATCTATCATTCCAAAGGAATGTATTTAGGCGACATTAAGTGTGGAACAATTCCAGAGTGGAGCGTCATTTCTGCCGACGCACAAATCAAAGACGGCAAGCCCATTCATTACAGTTCCGCCGAAAGCAAAAAGAAACTGGATGAACTTCTGGAGAAAGGGGTCATCAGCAAAACCGAACACAGCGATGCCTATTCACTTCTGAAAGATTCCGCCGACGATTTTTTACTTGCTAAAAAGGAAATTAAGTTTGATACGGTGCGATGGACTTATGCCGATGTCGTTGCCGGCTTTACGGTTCTGCGGGATGGACGAGAATTTTCGCTGGAGGAAGCGATACAGTCGCCGGGTCTGTGTAAGGTGGATGCGATTGGCTGGGTGGAGAATCGTCGCTATTCTGAGTTCAGTTGTATTTACACAGTGAGCGTCAAAGGCAAAGTGCTAAACAAAGTCAAGGAGCAACTGGCGGACTCTCTTAAGAACGAATTTCGGTATTATGTGCTGGTGGGAAACTATTTCAAGTATGCGAAGCGGTTATTTTCGTATGCGAAGAGTGAGGGCGATGACGAACTCGGTGAGAAACTAACCACAATGATTAGCGGAGAACTGGGGCGGATGTATCAAATGAGTGGGGACATTGCTACGCTGGAATATCTCGTAGAGAACGAAGAGAATCTGGATGCCGAACGAATCCACTACGAAATCACTGGCTTCAAACAGAGATTAGGCACGGTCTATTCGTTTGATTCTATTTTCAAGGAAGAAGATGCCTTCATTTCTGACTTAAAGAAGTTGGAAAAATTACCGCCGAAAAGTTCAAAATTTCTATTGAATCTGAAAAATCTAAGGACTAAAATTGATAAGGTGTTGAATGACGAAGCCAAGAAAGTTTTGGAATCTATGGACTTAATACCCATCCCCAAAATCTTCGGTGCTGGAAGACCCCTCCAACTTTCGGCACTCCTCTTCGTCGCATAATGTATCCCAGTTCATTTTACCACAGTCATCCCTCATTCGCCCTTTCCCTTCCTTCTCCTCCGCATCTTCCCCTTTTCGTTCAAATGACCCCTTGACCGCTTTCATTCCATAGTTGTCATCTTTATGGCTAAGTTTGCTTTCAACGCCCGGTCGGAATTCTAACGCTAAGTCTTTGAACTTAGAATAATTCACAAAATGATGAATCCGTCCGAATCGCTTTTTGATGATGGCGACATCTGGATGCTGGTCGGCTAAACTCTTTGCTTTCAAATACAACGCATTCTTTACCGCATACACGGTGTCAGTATTCCCGCCTTTTTGACTTAGCGTCGCTACTTTGTTCGCCACCATCGCATTGAAAAGCACTGTTGGAAAACCCGCTTTTAGAACTCGCAGACTGAGGTCTGTATCCTCATTATAACGCCCACGCCAATGAAATGGAATATCGTTATTGATTAGAATGCTACTATAGACTCTGGTGTTGAATGTAATAGGGGAAAGAGTCTGAGAAATCACAAACATACTATAGTTATGCCCCGCCAGCATCACATTTTTGTATCTATCTACATAATCCTCCACAACTCTAAACACCACTCCACTTCGGACTATGACTCTTGACGAATTAAAATTTCGTCTGTAGTCCAGTATGTTGTCGTCAAGAATCCAGTGGCGTTTTGCTCCAGACTTTTTTGCGTGGTCTAATACAAAATTTCGGGCTGGGATTCCTCCTTGGTCTTTACGCTGATATGACTTAGGAAGCACAAGAATTTTTTTGGAATCTATGACTTCGGCATACTTATCGTATTCCTCTTGTTCTACCACAATCTTGTAGGGAATGTTCGCCCATTCCAGATATTTACTGGTGTATCGCTTTTCATACCGACCCTTGCTAATGATATAGATAGGATACTTAGGATTGATAGTTTTACTTGTCGTCCATATCTGGTCTTTGTAGGGGGACAAACTACTTGGGCGGTCTGGATACCATAGATAGTGCGTGGCTTTTGTAATTTCTACATTGATATGTTTGCCGAGGTCATCAATAAATTTGAGGGCTTTGGGTGAGTTGTTGATGTAGAAAAAAAATAGTGAGGGTGATTTTTTGAACTTTTCATTAGCGTGATAGGAGGGCATAGAATACCACATATACTTTGCTGGAACAACTTCACTTATATTTTTATTTTCATAGGATAGTTCCATATTCATTAGTTTATGAATGTCTGTCGTGCTGGTTCCATTTCGTTTGAGTGCGGAAATGAAGATACTTACAAACTTCTTCATCTGTTCTCCGTTCGGTGCGTGAATGGTAATTCGGGATACATTTTTGCCTTTTAGTCCGTAGAAATCGTTAGATAGTTCTACCGTAATTCCACGGCTTCCGCCACATAAATGAATAGATGACATAATCTAATCATTTATGAGAAAATAAATATAAAAAATATTCGTGGTTGTCTAATACATTATACCGTTGCTAATCACGCTTTTTTCGCCCCTTGCCTCTCTCACTCAGTGGAAGTTTAGAATCAGCGATTCGTTTCTTTAATACATTATACACACCCGTCGCCTCTGGTAAGACTTTCGTCTTTACATCATTCAAAAAGGCATCCCAAGTGTGTTCGCCTCCGCCTTTCCGTTTTCCGCTTCCTATCTTAAAACCCGCTCTCTGTGCTTTATCAGTTATACGCTGAAAAACTTTGGTGTCGCCTCCCCTATCGGGGTGGTTCTTCCGAGCCCATTCCATAAAACTTTTCTTGTTGGTAATGCCGAGTTTAGCGAGTTCAGCGAATTCATCCTCTTGAGAACCAGTCAGCCAGTTCAGAAACTTACTGCCGTATTCTTTGATGAGGTCAAAAATCCCACCGCCTTCCAAGTCATATCCGCCACCCGTTAGTCCCTTGAGACCAGCACCACTGCCCGACATTGAACGCTCTAAGGCACGGCGTTCCGCCATTCTTAGCACTATGGGACGGAGAGCATCACGGTCTGGTCGTTGTAGCATTCTATATATTTGGGAGGGTTTTATTTTTCGGGGGAATCACCCCAAAAAAAATAGTATGGCTAGGATGGCTATTCCGCAAACTTTTGGCTCCACGAAAATCCCCCCTCTCGTGAGAACTTTGCGGAACAGCCATCCTACCTATACTATCCATCCTACGCTGTCCCTTTTGGCGAAACAATTTGACCGGGCATCCCCACTCTATTGGAATTGGTGTGGAGCGATACAAGACAATCACTCCATTCCCAGCCTTCCTTTCCTTTCCTTTCAGCCCAAAGCCCTCCTTTCCTTCCAATGGCGACTTTCATTTCCTCCGTTTCCGGCGATGATGTGGAGCGTATGTTTGACAGCCGTGAGAAGGTGCGTAAAGAGTTAATCAATTACGCCAAACTGACAAAGGGACACTACTTTCGGCTGAACGCTCTCACGAGGGGGTGTCCGCCATCAGCGGTCATACCGTTGATGAGGGGTTGGTTCCCGTGCCGAAGGATGTTCTACAGAGGGTGATGAGGGACTTCATCACCCACGCACTGAACGCCGAGGTCAATGGCGAACTCAACAACTGGTCGTGCGGGATGTTGGGGTCTCGGTGGATGGATATGGATGCGTCCCTCTACGGGTGCTACGCCATCCGCTGTGCCTTCTACTCCAAGACCTACTACCCGGGTGAGTGGAAGCACGACAAACCTTACCTCGTCCAGATTATGGTGGAGAAGGAGTAAAAACAAAACCAAATAAAAAATAAAAAAAGGGCCGCCGTTTCCAGCGGCCCAAGTCTAAGGGAGGAAACGCTCACAAGAGCGATGCAAGGCAAAGAGATTTGCT
>RFQR01000031.1 GCA_009924895.1 bacterium | reverse complement strand
AAAATCAAAATTCCGGGGTCGAGGAGTGAGGGAGTGACGACGACCGAGCGAGGTGACCAAATCCCCCCACCCATCACTCACGCAAACGTACCAGCATATTTTTGATTACAGGTTTTGTCGCGACGTGCTATGCTCACGCGCATGACTATTCAGGAGGCGTACAACCACTATCGCATTAATCAAGGACTTCAGATGCATCAGTTGCGTGTGGGTGCGGTAGGTGTCTTGATTGCGCGTGCCCAAAGTAGTGCGGTGGATGAACAGTCAATTGGTATTGCATGCCTCTTGCATGACATGGGTAACATACTCAAGTCAGATCCACGTACGCTGCCTGAGCTTTTTGAACCAGAGGGTCCGGAATACTGGCTCACTGTAAAAGAAGAATTCCGAAAAAAGTATGGAGACAACGAGCACGACGCAACCGCTGCGATTATCCGCGAACTTGGTGTCTCGCAGCGAGTACTATCTCTTATCGAAGGAATGGGTTTCTCGAAGATACAGCAAGTACTTCAAGGTGGAGATAGAGACTTAATGATTGTCGAATATGCGGATCAGCGAGTAGCTCCTTTTGGCGTAGTAAGTATGGAAGAGCGACATCGCGAGGGCAGAGAGCGATATGCAAAAAAGGGAAGAACATTTTTTCTTGGGAACGGTACCTATGACGAACTATGGGTGTACATGAAAGATTTGGAATATACACTTTTTGCTCAGGCGTCGTTAACACCAGAAAGTGTCACCGATGCATCGGTAGCGCCGATTATTGAGGAGTTGAAAGATTGGTCTTTGTAGTTGAGTAAGTACAGTATAGTATAATAGTTTCCATGTTAGAGAAGTTGGCGTTAAAGGATCTATATGCATATAAAGGATTTTCAGTGGCTGTCGTTGCACAAAAAATGCACTGTTCCCAGTCAACGGTAAATTATTGGCTTGCTAAACACAAGATAAAAAAGAGATCTATTTCTCAAGCAATATATAAGAAGTGGAATCCGCATGGCGACCCCTTTAGGAAAATGCCGATTGATAACATTCCAAAAGCTGTTCTATTTGGTGTTGGCGTCGGTCTCTATTGGGGTGAAGGGACAAAAAGTAATCCGACTTCGATTCGCTTGGGTAACAGCGATCCTCGGCTCATACGCGTTTTTGTATCATTTTTAGAACACTGTTTTGCCATACAGCGCTCCAAGCTTCGTTTCGGTCTTCAGATTTTTGGAGACATGGATGCTGATAAGACCATTGCTTTTTGGAAACGAGAACTTTCCGTGTCCCGAAAGCAATTTCTACCTTCCGTTGTTGTTACGCCCCATCGCGGTGTTGGAAACTATCGAGTTAAAACAAAAACAGGGGTCGTAACCTTGTATTTTCACAACAAGAAATTACGTGATATTATCGTTTCGTCCATCGAGAAGCAGGCGATGGCGTATAAGCCGAAGTAGCTCAGTTGGTAGAGCACGTCCATGGTAAACAATATTGCCCACGATTAAAGCAATTTTTTCGTGAATCCCGAATTACGGTTAAAGTCCAGCTCCAACTTTAAAATACTAAAAGTTAGAGATGGGTAAGACCGTGGCCCCACTAAAATAATTATGGGCCCGAACGACTGACAAGGGTTCCCTACGTGGGAAAAGATACAGTCTAATCTTCTCGTATATGTAAAGGGGGAGTAGAAATGAAGGACGGGGTCACCGGTTCAATCCCGGTCTTCGGCTCTGGTATGAACACTCAACATAACATTGGATTGAACCGAGGAGGGGGGCGGGGGACCTGTGGTTCCCCGTGGAGGAAGGAATGGGAAAACCGTGGGTTTCCCAGGAGTTCAAATCCCGGTCTTCGGCTCACGAAAGATATATGACTATAAAAGAGCTGTTCACAAAAGTACACGGATTACCTCGAATTCAAAATCCATTCATACGAAAAACGATCGGAATTATATTAGTGTTGGTTGGTTTTTTAGCACTCGTTACGCCGCTCACTCCCGGTGCGTGGCTTGCCCTTATAGGGCTTGAGATGCTCGGCATGCATCTCGCGATAGGAGCGCAATTCAAAGCATGGCTTGAACAAAGGGGATGGTGGAAACGTTAGTGCGTGCTGTGTAATGACTCAATGCGTGTGCGATTACTTGGATGTGCACACTCTGCCCACGAATCGCACACAAAACGCAGCACGATAAACCACTCTCGTAGCTCACCTAAGAGATCCTCAGTGTGGTCGTCTGTTCGTACGTGCTGCATCACTTTTGATTCAAGTACTCGTATGCGCTGAGCAGTTCTCTCGACGGCCTCAATAAGCACTTTTTCTCGTTTGTCATCAATACTTGGTAGGTCAGTATCATAAAGCTCAGGAATTTTCTCAATAGTATTTTGCGCATGCATGAGTGCCGTTGCCGTATTGTCCCACTCGCGCATTGAGAGTGATTGGTGTGTATTGAGCGATTCAATCGCAATATCAATATCTTTGCGAACGATAAAGAGCTGCTCGCGTCCGTTGAGCACACTGTGTTCCATTGAATGACGATACATTTTTTGAATTGCCGAGTCACTTTTAGTTGCCACAAGACGCGCGACGAAAATACTAAAGAGTGGTAATAGCAACACGGCTTGTATGCTCGTGAGGATTCGCGCTAAACCGGTAGGCGCAATATCACCAAAACCCGTTGATGTGCCCGCGATAACACTAAAATACAAGCTATCGAGAAACAGCTGTAATGCGCTATCGTGTTCTACGTTTGTGAGTACGGGCCCCACGGTCACATTGAGTATCCAATATAGGATGCCAAAAAGGAACATGCTCCCGATCCAAAAAAGAAATAGCTGCGAATATGAACGTTGGGTTAGATTTTCGACCAACCGTTGAGAATTAAGTGAAAAGCGAATCATACAAGCATTCTCGCATGAAAATATACCCCTGTCTGTCGGTTGTCCGAACGGCGCTTTTGACGTACTATGCTCGTGCATCCCTGCTAACGCATGCCGAAGTAGCTCAGTTGGTAGAGCACAGCTTTCGTAAAGCTGGGGTCACCGGTTCAATCCCGGTCTTCGGCTCCATGAACACACTAATATCAGCATTTGCGGTCCCGGCATTTTTAACAGTACTCTCTCTGGGAGCGGTGTGGTACCTTCTTGGTGCCACGGCATTTTTTATCGCACTTCTTCTCGTGGTGCTTGAAGTGACGCTTTCATTCGATAACGCTGTTGTGAATGCAAAAGTGCTTGCCGGTATGCCGCCAGTGTGGCAGAAACGATTCCTGACGTGGGGTATTCTTATTGCGGTATTTTTGACCCGTGCCGTGCTCCCTATTCTGATTGTTGCGGTGAGTATTATGTCCTCGCCGTGGCTTGTGACCAAGATGGCGTTTGAAAGTCCGCAAGAGTACGCGCATCTCCTCAAAGGAGCAAAGTATGCAATTTATTCATTTGGCGGCATATTTCTTCTCTTAGTAAGTTTGAAATACTTTTTTGATGAGCGAAAAGAGCGACACTGGATTCGTGTTGTAGAACAGTACTTATCAAAGTGGGGTCGCATTGAAGCGATCGAAATTTTTGTTGCACTGATAGTTCTTGCGGTAAGCGCGTACCTGGTCCCAACTCAAAGCTCGGCAATCTTGTTTGCAGGAGTTATTGGTTTGGCACTGTTTATACTGGTGCAAGGTCTTGCAAGCATGTTTTCAGTTAAGTCATCGACAGTTGCGCATTCTGGACTTGCATCATTTATTTATCTCAATATTCTCGACGCTGCGTTTTCACTTGATTCAGTGGTTGGCGCATTTGCCCTCACTACTCAAATTGCGGTAATTACCGTTGGTCTTGGCATCGGTGCGTATTTTGTACGCGCTCTTACCATTTATATGGTGCGTCACGGCACGCTCCATAATCTTATTTATATCGAAAATGGAGCGCATTGGGCGATTCTCGGTCTCGCACTTGCAATGTTCGCCGGACTCTTTGTTGACGTTCCTGAGCCTATAACAGGTCTTGTCGGCCTCTTGTTTGTTGGGTTTGCATACTGGTCATCGGTCCGTTTTGCACATGGTGCAGAGAGCACGGTGAAGTAACTATGCAAAAAAATGAGATTGAGAAAAGAATAGCCGATATTGAGGCGGCGATGGGCGAGTCTGATTTTTGGTTCGATCCACAGAAAGCCCAAGAAAAAATGAAAGAGTACCAGGACTTGAAAGCTGCACTGCAAAACGTCGATGGGTATGACAAAAGCGATGCGCTTGTCTCTATTGTCTCTGGTGCAGGGGGTGATGACGCGGAAGATTTTTCACGTATGCTCTACGCCATGTACCAAAAGTATCTGGCATCCCATGGAATGCGTATTGCCGTACTCTCGGCAAACACAAACGATATAGGTGGGTATCGCAGTGTATCGTTTGAAGTCAGTGGTGCGGGAGCGTATGGACTCCTAAAGAACGAAGCTGGTGTGCACCGACTCGTGCGCATGTCACCGTTTAACTCCGCGGGTAAGCGACAAACATCGTTTTCACTCGTTGAAGTGCTGCCGAAATTACCCGATGTGGGCGATGCAAAACTTCCTGAAAGTGAACTGGATGTGTCAGTCGCGCGATCAGGCGGCCCTGGCGGACAAAATGTAAATAAGCGGGAGACTGCAGTGCATGCGGTACATATTCCAACTGGAATTCGGGTGCATATGACGAGTGAACGGTCACAGGCACAAAACAAAGAGAAGGCACTCGAGCTGCTGCGTGCAAAAGTGTGGGAAGTGAGGCGCAAGCAGCAGCTTGCCGAATCGCGCGGACTCTCAACGGGCGCGACAACAAAAATAGAGTGGGGAAGTCAGATTCGTTCGTACGTGCTACACCCGTATCAATTGGTGAAAGACCATCGAACAGATCATGAGCGTCGCGATATCGAAACAGTGCTTGAAGGTGATATTCAATCGTTTATCGATGCAGAAAAAGACTTGACGGAATAGCAAGGTGCTGTCATAACTATCTGAGTTTGGCATCCATGCCAGACAGAATAAGGAGGATACTCATGAGAAGAGAACTCGACTTCCTCTCGCTCGGCATAAGTGCAGGAGAGTGACCGTGGAACGAAGCTCAGAGTTTACCGCAGTTGAGGTACAGCTTACGCGGGCACAAGACCTTCCTTTTCATAAGGGTGACAAGCTCATGAGAGAAGGAATCTGGCCAGTTATTGAAGACATGGCTCGTCGCGGATTGGAAACGGATGCGGATGAATTGCGCCAACGAGCAGTTCTTGTCGCACGGCATCTGCAGAACAAGAATTTGTACGTAGTCGATGCGGCGAGTGCTGTTCACGGGCGAGAATAATAGTAATCCGAATGCAATCGCGGCCGCGCACAAGCGCGGCCGCAATCTTTTTGCGTGTGAAAGACTAGAGTATAATACAAAGCGATGATTTTGTACGACAATGTTTCAAAAATTTATAACGGTGGCTCAACCACGGTTGCTTTGCAGAATATAAATTTAAGCGTCGAGCCAGGCGAGTTTGTGTCAATTGTAGGACATTCAGGTGCTGGCAAATCGACTCTGATCAAGCTTCTCTTTGCGGAAGTAATTCCGTCGGAGGGCACGGTATTTTTTGGCTCGAAGGAAGTCGCGAAGCTTTCACAGCAGGAGTTACGCGCGCTGCGTCGCAATATCGGCACGGTCTTTCAGGACTTCCGGCTGCTTCCAACAAAAAATGTCTACGAAAATGTTGCGTTTGCAATGGAAGTCGCTGGACGCTCAGACGATGATATTAAAGCTGATGTCCCGCATGTATTGGAGCTTGTCGGTGTTATCGACAAGATGTGGAATTTTCCGCACCAGCTCTCCGGAGGCGAACAGCAGCGTGTGGCGATTGCGCGTGCGATTGTAAACCAGCCTGACGTGCTTCTTGCTGATGAACCAACGGGAAACCTCGACCCAATCAATACGCATGACGTGGTGAACATTTTGAAAAAAATCAATGATCTTGGTACCACCGTTGTTCTCACCACGCACAACAAAGTCGTTGTTGACTCGGTAGGAAGACGTGTCGTTACCATGGATCAGGGAAGGATTATTCGTGACGATAAGTCTGGGAAATACACGTTATAATCTCTGTTATGTCTGTGTGGCTTCACTCAAAGCGAATCGCTCGGTACGGCCTGATTGGCTTCATTCGTAATGGTTTTGTATCGCTCTCTGCAATACTCATGCTCACTATCACGCTCTTTGTCATGGCGGGACTTGTGATGGCAAGTGCCGCCCTCTCAAGCACCCTCAAACAGTTGAATGACAAGGTCGACGTAAACGTATACTTTTCGGTAAAAGCATCAAACGACGATGTGCAGGGAGTTAAGCTCGCGCTCGAAGCACTACCGGATGTTGCACAAGTGACATACGTAAGTCCCGATGAAGCGCTCGCGCTATTTCGTTCGCGCCACGGCACTGATCAGGTTACTATGCAAGCGCTTGACCAGCTCGGAGATAACCCTTTGGGCGCGTCGCTCTCTATTCGCGCAAAAAATACTTCAAAATACCAAGATATTGCAAATTACTTGGAAAGCGTGCAAACCGCTGCTCTTGGCGCATCAATAACCAAAGTCAATTTCAATCAAAATAAAACTGCGATACAGCGTCTCAGCGATATCATCGAGACATCGCGGCGCGTGGGATACGCCACAGTAATTATCTTCATGATCGCCTCTGTCATTATTGCGTTTAATACCATTCGCCTCACGATTTACACTGCCCGCGACGAAATTGGCGTCATGAATCTTGTGGGCGCCGGGAAGTGGTATGTGCGTGGCCCCTTTATGATTGCAGGAGTGCTCTACGGCGCTATAGCGGGTCTTTTTGTGGTGGTGTTTTTGTATCCTTTTAGCGCGTGGACCGCGCCGGGGTCCGATCGCTTGTTTGCGGGAGCGTTTAATACACTCGATTTCTACACCTCGCATTTCCTGTTATTTTTCTTTACGCTCATGGGGACCGGTGTTGCGCTCGGGGTCTTGTCTAGTTTTCTCGCGATTCGACGGTACTTGCGATAAAAAGTAAACACTGCAGGCGCGACCAAAAGGTCGCGCCTGAGCTGGTTCAGTGGGAACGTTTACGTGATGCGCTAAAGCGGTGCACAAGGGCACGCTTATCAAGCACCCGGAAGGCTTTGGCAAGCTCGTGCTTGCCTACAGTGCCTTCCCTCCAGGCAAGCAGCAATGCTTTCCTGGTAAAGTTGAAGAGCAAATCAGTATCGCTCGTCGACAGTCGCCTGGTGATAGCTGGTCTTTGTCCGGGCGTATTCATGGCATTTCTCCCACAGCTCTACCCCCACAATTGAGGAAATGAGCTGTGGACAGCGTGCTCCTTTTATTGGCTATTGTCAAATACACAGCCCCTCCCTAAAACAGGTGAAATAGATTCTGGTATAGTTCATACGTACAAGCTAATTTGTCACGCGCATGGCAAAAAGTCATAAGTACATCTTCGTTATCGGGGGTGTGATGTCGGGTGTTGGAAAAGGAATCGCAACTGCTTCGATCGGCAAGATTTTGTCATCGCGCGGACTCTCAGTCAACTTGGTCAAAGTTGATCCTTATTTGAACGTTGATGCGGGGACGATGAATCCGACTGAGCACGGCGAAGTGTTTGTGCTTGATTCCGGTCTTGAAACCGATCAGGACATGGGCAACTACGAACGCTTCCTTAATCGCGACTTGCTCGCGGATGATTACATGACAAGCGGTATGATTTACAAAGCGGTCATCGATCGTGAACGCAATTTAGGGTATAGCGGTAAGTGCGTCGAGGCGGTGCCGCATGTCCGCGATGAGATTGTCATGCGACTAAAACGCTCAGCGACACTTGCGCAATCAGATGTTACGGTTGTCGAAATCGGTGGCACGCTTGGCGATTTTTCTAACGCGCTTTTCATTGATGCGGCGCGCGTGCTGCACCTGCAAAATCCATCGGATGTAATTTTTATTATGGTCTCATACATGCCAATTCCAGGAACAATCGGCGAAATGAAAACAAAGCCAACGCAAAATGCAGTACGCCAACTTAATGCCTACGGCGTACAGCCTGACGTCTTAATTGCCCGTGCAGCGCAGCCACTTGATGACCGGCGAAAAGAAAAACTTTCTATCCAGGTAAATATCCCTGCCGAACGCATTATCTCTGCGCCTGATGTAGGTTCTATCTATGACGTACCAATTAATTTCGAACGCGATCATTTGTCAGATATCTTACTCAAGCTTCTGGGTAAGAAAGGCAAGCCAACCGACATGAATGAATGGAAAAAGTTTGCCGCTCATGCGCACAACGGCAAAGAGTCGATCAAAATTGCAATCGTCGGCAAGTACTTTGATACCGGGGATTTTGTTCTTTCCGATGCGTATCTTTCGGTTATAGAAGCGCTCAAGTTTTCTGCTTTCCACCAAGGTTTGAAACCAGAAATTTATTGGCTTAACGCCAAACACTATCAAGATGACCCGAAGAAAGTTGAAGAGCTCAAAGAGTATGACGGCGTCTTAGTGCCCGGCGGGTTTGGCGAAACCGGTATCGAAGGAAAAATCGCGGCTATCAAATTTGCTCGAGAAAACAAGATTCCATACTTTGGGCTCTGTTATGGCATGCAGCTCATGGTGGTGGAGTATGCACGCAATGTACTCGGTCTTACAGGTGCACACACGACTGAAATTAAAAAAGATGCAGAGCATCCGGTCATTGATATTTTGCCAGAACAGAAAGAAAAATTGGCACGCAAAGAATACGGCGGTACGATGCGTCTCGGTGCCTATGCCTGTGATTTGAAAGAGGGAACTATTGCACGTGCGGCTTTTGGTGCTGCACGAGTCTCAGAACGCCATCGTCATCGCTATGAGGTAAACCCTGAATACATTGAACAGCTTGAAAAGGGCGGTTTGGTGTTTTCGGGAACGTCGCCAAAAGACAAGCGTTTGATGGAAATCGCGGAGTTGCCAAAGAAAGTGCACCCGTTTATGGTGGGAACCCAGGCACACCCCGAATTAAAAGCCCGTCCGCTTGCACCGCACCCGCTGTTTGATGCATTTATTAAAGAGGCGGCAAAAAGGAGTTAAGATACCAATATGCCCAAATCAAAACTTGATAAGCCAAAAATTCTACCTGAGCGTCCAAAGTATGAAATTGATGCGGTCCTTGATGCGGTTCGAAAATTGGAGAATGGTCAGTGGTATGAAGACATCCTTCAGCCCGTTGATGCTGAAGGTAACCCGCTTGAGCTATCATTTCCAGCTCAAGAAGGTGGTGAACAAAAACAAGCAAAGCCTTCCCGAGTTCTGGTACTTTTTAGGGCGTATAGTAGTGAGATAACTGGTGTAGTAGAGCAAGTTGCTGATGTGTGTACTCTTCAAGGACCTTCAATTGATGATGTTGATTTTATTGGTCAGTACTCACTCGAGGATTTTAAAGCTGCGCTCACGAGTCAAATACAGTCACCGTGTTACTTGGCAGGTTTGCCACCACGCCCACAACCAGTTGCAACGGAAGAACCAGTTGCAACGGAAGAACCAGTTGAAACGGAGAGGCAAGAAAATACTCCCACCGCACTGTCTGGAAGGGATCGCTTGCAGGCAAAAGGACTGGCAACGACGCGAATGGTACTAAAGAGAGTAAACGAAATACTTTCTCCACTCCATCACCCAGATGATTTAAGTCCACGAGCAAAGCGTAAACGCGCGGCAATTGAAGTGTCTCTCAAAATGGCACTTGAACGTCTCAATCTTATCGAGCGAATTTCGGACTTGAATCCAGGTCAATCAGAGTCAAGAACTTCGGGAGGTATGCTACTTCAGCAGGTAAATGCGCCTCGCCGCGGTGGTGCCGTGGGTAGGCCACCGAAAAATCCAACAGACCTTGTTCCAACAATGGTGATACGGCTTTTCCAGAAAGCTCAGCCTGTTACCTTGGAACAACCAACAGTCGAGCTAGCTCCTCGTCAGTATGAAATGGTTGCGGCGCTTGCTCACGAGCTTGAGCAACTTAGGGAAAAGGTGTTTATAGCGAACTTCGTGAAATTTTAAACCAATTAGGTGTTAAGCAGGTGCAAATTGATGTAGTTTCGTGGCACGACAACGATGGAAGTAAAGAACAAATTGTGGCGCCGATTTTTGGAGCTTTTGTACCAGAAGAATAGAGAGCCCTTGCGGGCTCTCCTCGCGTGCGCAATCATGCCGCCTTTTTTTCTCGTTTTTGTTTACCTGCAATAGAGATTGCGCTTCGGCAAAATAACTCGAGAATCTCGGAGATTGCCCCGTGTGACATTGCGTCAATTCCACAGAGGGTTTGGTAGCGTTGTGCAAGGTCCGGCTCCCCAAGTGCGACACTCCCTGGTTCTTGGGAAAGGTCGATTGTGATTGTATCGATGAGTTCTCCCATGATTCCAGAATCCCTATCAACCAGTCCGCTTGCCTTGATTTTAAGATTCCCAGCCTTGTCTCGAAACAGGGCAAGTGTGATTTGACTACTCCGCATGTTTTTCTCCTACGATAGATACTGCTACTGACGATACTGCATTAAAACCAACAATCATGCAAGAAATATACACATTTGAGAACCTTGCCCATGCTGCATGAGACAAAGAGCAATACAGAAGGGGCGCCCTGTACAGGGCGC
>RFQR01000004.1 GCA_009924895.1 bacterium | reverse complement strand
GCCTCCACGGGTTTCGGAGCCTCCACGGGTTTCGGAGCCTCCACGGGTTTCTGGGCTTGTGCCGAAGAATACACAAGAAGCGACTTTATAAGTTTCATAAACTGTTGATCTGTGAAACTATCTTCATTTGCGCCTTTCATAGGATATATTATAAACTCTTTCAAATCCGCTAACCATTCATATATAATTTCTTGCATCGAATCATCTAGAAAGCGTGCAAGTTCTTGTTCATATTCTAAATCTACGCTCGAGCTGAGTCCCTCTATCGCGACTAAGAATTCCAAAAAAAAGCGATTATACTCTTCTAAAGAGGAATAGACCCATTCCACGTTTTCGGGTAGAAACCAATATTCGGAAGCAACTTCGAGTCCGCTTGGAGCATATTCGTGTATAAGTTGAAGATGATCATCCCAGATTTGTTCTGTCACAGGTATATCTGAATCATCCACAAGCATTTTCATACAAAATCGTCGAAAGCACCATAGAAGCACTTGAGGTATAAGAGCTCCCCATGGATGACTCGGCTTAGGGCCTAATATAGCTCTAAGCTGAACCACCGGATCAAAATAATATTCCATCCTGCTATAGCATATACTAGAAAGGATTTCTATCCCCTGGGCGCAAAATGAGTATCATATTTGGAAGCCCCCGTGGGAACCGGTTCTACTCCCAAAATTAACTCTTGGCGCTGATTTCTTGCAAGTTTTTCATATGTGCCAGGTGTTTCTACAGGTGCTGCACTAAAATCAAGATCCGATCGTATTCGTTCGACGGCTGCTTGAATAGGGGCACTCGCAGGCGCCGGCTTATATGGTTTATTCATCTGCTTGTATCGATCTTGTTTTGTTGCATTATTAAATATATAGTCTGACGTTACAGCCACATTATACTTATCATTCATTTCGCGACAATCATAGGGAGCGGTCCGGAGGAGTGCTCTAGGATAGGCGAGTTCTTCAATCTGCGCAGGGTTCGCTGCAGGCCTCGAAACAATAATTTGTGAATTAAACATATCACCCTGTTCATTTGGAGTCCACTGTTTTTTTTCACTGATTCCTAAAGGACGGTCCAACGCGCGTAGTTTGGATTCCGTATCAATCGCTGCCATATACTTATCAGGGGGGTAGAATCCACCCCCACCAGGCATAACAATCGCAGGATTTGTCGTAGGAGCCTGTTCTTGCTCTCCTGCCGTTGTATACTCCATACAGATTCGTGTCCAGGGGCGTGGATCCAATGGTTGCGCTACATACCCTGCAGGGAGAGTGCGTTGTAGAATGGCAGTAGGATCCCAATGCGATCTAAGACATACATTTGGGAAAAAATCAATCGGCCCTTCACTTTCTAGAGGCATTTCATGAACAGGTGACCCCTTCTCTCGCGGATAAGACATAGGAGGTGTTGCATCCATTCTCTATATTGAGAAAACATAAAGCGCCCTTATGCTTCCGTAATTTGGAACACCATATTCCATTCACAATCTGCATTATCTATCGTTGTCCCCGTATTATTTACCCAAGTAAATGTCAGTTTATCCATGCGTGCAACCGGCGGATTAAAACTAATCGGATTACTCACAAGTGTTGTAGCATAACTGCCAAACGGAGCTAATAATAACTTTGCATGAAATGCTTTTGTAACACCGGTGGATTCTTTTGTTAAAGATAGTTTTTCTTTCCCACCGATATCCATACGATTCATATCATATTCCCTGCTTACTTGTAGATTAATATAATCATCTAATATTTTAAAAAAGGAAACACCTTGATGCACTGTATCATAGGATGTATCTTCTTTCGCAAATCCTAGATTCCATCCAAGCCCCCAGTTATCATCCAACTGCAAATAGTTTTTCAAAAGAGACGACTTCCATAATATAGTATATGTTAAAGGGTCTGTAAATCGCTGACGATTCAACGACGACGCTGGCAAAATATTTTGAAGATCATATTGAATAAACGAGTTCAACGACGCATTTACATTACTATTTATTGTTTGCACTTGCTGAACTTGTGTATTATATTGATTATAAATGGCAATAAATCGACTATAAAAATCTCCAAATCCGGTAATATTTGAAAAGTTCGAACCAGCATATCCTGCAATCACATTCGCCCCGAAAATTTTTCCACTTGGTCCAATCACAAAGTTTGAATTGAATGCATTTAAAGATCTGTAATAATCGGGAGCAAATGTATTGGAACGTGACTGAGATAGTATAACTTCATTGCTCAAATCGCGCAAAGACACATATCCAAAGTCATATAAGTTCGTGAGACTAAATCGCATCAGCACTTGCGATTTTTCAGTAGGGCTATAGTTGCGCACAGATAGATAATAATACGGATTCGAAGGTGTAGATGGTTGAAGCGGCATCGTAAACAGATACGAGTTAAACGTGCGACCTTGAAACCGAAAGTCTGCCACGGCAAAGTTATTCGATTTTTCCAATCCCCAAGTATTCGACGTATCTGCTGTAAAACCACTGGCCGAATCATAGCCTATAAGTGCCGTGTGAGGATATTCGGGATATTGAAGACCTGAGATATCATACATCGATGTAAAGTTTTTCGTGATCTGTCTCATTACAATCCGCTGAATAGGATAGAAGAGCTGCCATGCCTGATGAATCTTACGTGGTGCATCTACAATATCATTCCGATTCCCGTATAAAATATTTCCAATCACCGACCATTTGGATCCATTTGCGCCCTGTATAAAGTTACTAGTCGCCGATGGAAACTGATAATAGGATTGCGTCGCATATACATTCGATGTAAAGATGGGGTTCGATGAGGCGGTGAAGTCGGTCATTTGATAAAATCGAGTCGCGTCATACGGAGATAGGAAATATAGATAATCTTTGAAAGGGGCGCGAGATACGATTGGCTCTCTATACACCGTAGGATTGGACCCAACATTGCTCATATTAAAGATGGTAATCTGACAGGGATTTATTTGAGCAGGATAGATGTCCTGTTGACCCGTATATGCCGTGTATTTATAATACGGGTTTACTTGCACAATACTATTCGAAGGTGTAACAGAAATATAGTCGATAATCCCTTGTGTAGGGCCTGCGAGGTTTCTATACGGATATACATAGAATGCGCCAAACTCCTCTTTGGGAGATTGGCGTGTTATCAAGCGATTCATATTTGCATTGAACCCTGCGATATCTGTGGGTTTTAGAACAGTCATCGAAGATAGGCTAGCAGTATGTTTACAAATGGCAGTCATAGCATTCGACGATTGAAGAGCCATCGTGAATCCGCCATAGTTATTATACGTGAGATTCGTTATTTCTTGTATCGTTGGATCGAATTCTGGAATATTCAGAATGTTATAGGTATCCTGCACAGTTCCATTCATCGGGTTCATGGTTTTAATAATAAGATGACTCGTATTCGGTGCATACACGGGAAGATTCGAATACGCGAAAAAAGCGTATACGGATTCGTTTGCAGCCACGCCCAAAAAGTTCACATTCGTATCTGTTGTAGGAAAGATTTGATCAATCGTAAACTGATATTTCTCTACAAGAGTATAATCCGTATCCGCCGCCTGATATTCGAATATGCGATAATAGGAATCCTGTGTCATAATAAATCCAGATACGTCGCCAATAGTAACAGAGGGAGCATATGGGAGAGGATCCCACGCTTTGATTGTGTTCGATAAAAGAGCGAATGGATAGGGTGTAATATACTGAAGAAGATTTGTCCCAATGGGCGACGAACGTTCATATTTTGATTGTGTCTGATCATAGTCTATGGGTGGTCCACGACTTGGATCCGGATTCGTTTTTGTAGTGGGAATCACCAAATCAACCATATTTTGAGCAGATGAACCATCATAATAAAACTGCCCCGCAGATGCATCTGAATAATATGGATATGGCACAGGTGACCCCACCATTCCATTAAATGTGATGATTTGTTTATTTGCATTAAACGGGATATACGAGTATATCGAGTTTATATCTGTATTGATTGTTCTGCGAATTTGAGAATATCCGTATAGATACCCATTTGATCCAGTGGGAAAGTTGCTATCGCGAAGAAACTCATAATAGGTCCCATTTGCCGCGTCAAATCCTAAATCCTGGGTATTGGATGTATATACGGTGTGCTTATTGTATTGTAGGACCGCGATTGCATTCGATAATGAAATTTCATGTAGAAAGTGATTTGTTGTAATGGCAGAGAAATATACACCCACGTAGGCGATATTAAGATTCGTATCAATGGATGGATCGTTGCATGTATATATACTTTTGAACATTATTCGCTGTATATCCCAGACACCTTGATTCGGTGTAAATCCCATACCAATCACTCCATCCCCAAACTGAATCCCATTGTTCGAGCCGGCATATGTATATCCATTCAAAGGCCTATTCGTTATCTGCGGAGTATAGGGAACTGTAATCGTGGTATCCGCCATTGTATTGGAAAGCATGGGGGGTTGATTTTCAGAGTTTGGAATAAAACACGTTCCATACCAATGAACAATGGATGTCTCTCTTTTCTCTACCGTGGTGGGTGTATAGACGCCCTGTCCATTTGGACGAAGAATACTATTGTTATCCCCACTTGTCAGATATTGCTGTGTGACCGTATTATAACCGTTCCCTACTTCAAATGCATATCCAGTGATAGGATCCATACGCAGCGTGGCATTTGGAATGGAGTTGCTTGTTGGATACCCCCCTATAAATCCGCAATAGTCCGTGAGATCCGTGCTAACGCCATTTGCATCATATCCGATTGCTGTAGTGGAATACAATAAAGTAGAGTATATCGGATCGACGGTTTGCGATGTTTGAATAGATGATTGAATAGGAAGACGAATATAGGCCGGATCCGCATTTACAGCATAGATATAGTTAGATAGAGATGCCGCCGATTGAGGGTCTGCCAACGGATTAAAGTTTGTAAGACTGCTTGTTAAAGCAGTATAGTTAGAACCGGATGGAAACCAAGGAGCAATCGTATAGTTTTGCGAAGCTGTCGCGGTATCCACCGTTCGCGCCATCATATAATATTTCTGATTGCCATATACTGGAAATGTTATTGTAGCAGTGGACTGAAGTGTTGTTGTGCTTACCATTGCGAGATAGTTAATAGGTGTTTCATTCCGATTCCCTGATACATCTGCCATAAAAGCACCGCGATCATGATATAAGAACATGTTCATCGATGTGGTAAAGCTACTCGCATTCGAGGCTGCCCCTATTGTAAAAGACATCGGGTATCGATATCCAGCACTCATTGTCGATTGATATGTTGTAGGAAGGGGAGTATACATTTGAAAATAGGATTGTGTAAAACCTGGTTGGAATGTTTGTATAGTGGAGCCCCATTCGGCTAAAGAGCTTTCGTAAGAAATGCCAAAGTTCATTGTGCTATATGTATGTGTAAATCCTGGAATCGTTTGCAAATATTTCGTTGCAAAGTTAGGTGACACGTCCATCCGATCATTGTTCGTATTTTCTATAAAACAATAGCTATTATCAAAGAGTTTTTGCGCACTCAAATCATATGTCACCGCATTATAGGCCGGATAACGAAACTGTGTGGGGCGCGGAAGTGTTTCTACTTGGAGTGTCTGACGCACGGGGCTTTTGAATTTAAATACAGTATAACATGCAGGTTCAATAGGAACAAGTATATCTGCATAGCGTGTGAGGCGATTTGCATATAGATAACCATTGGAATCCACGAACGAATGTTCACCATCCCGTTGCTGCAATAGAACACTATAGGGGAAGTTAGAGCTCGTGGCAGGATTCCCCGTTTCTAAGTTATACGGGTAGGGAATGGTCGAGTTTGACAAATCTGTGAGGCGATTCCAATACGGTGTTGCGGATTGACGAAGGGGAGTCAGAATACTTGTATTCACAGGTAACTGATTTCGCGCAATGACATTTGCATCAAAATTCGAACTAATCCCAAGCGCTTGATATGCATCCACAATAGGAATAAGATTTGTGGGAGTGGCCAAATAGTTGAGAGTGTAACTATTAAAGTTTATGCCATAATACACCGCAAGCCATTTTTCTATAAAATAAAACATATCATTGAGAACCGCTAATAAAATGGTATTTTGAGTATTAAAGGTTGTATAGTCCGCGCTCGTAATTCCCTGCGAGTTGAGTTCCTCTGCAAAAAACTGTGATTGCTTATATGTAATCAAATTCACTAAACTAGTATTTAAAGAGGGACTTGCAAATGTAACACGATTGGATTGCGTTTCATATGTGACATTGTATTTGTTAATTAAAGAATATCGAAATGTGTGCTGCACCCGATATGTGTCCAATATAGTAATATTAAGAGCTATTACCTCTTGAATGACCGCGTCATCTAGGCCTTGAAATGTATAAATACATCGACTGTATACCGTTTCGCCAGGAAGTAGATAGGGGATTGAAGATACAATATTTAGGTTTAGTCTATATGGAAAGGAGGAGTCGAGCAGGACTTCTTTTACAACTGGGTAATAATAGGCTACTTTAATCTGCTCAATCGTATATGTAGAAAGTCCTGCATATTGCCCTTTAAAATAATGGGTAACGATAGAGAGTGCAGTAGGATTCGCCTGATATTCATTTAATAGACTATCATAATACGTGTCACCGGGGAAATTAAAACTGAGTGTGAAATCTCCTGTTGCAGCAAATCGTGGGGCAAAATCTTGAAACCCATTTGGAAAGTCATAAAAGAGGGGTGTATAGTTAAGTTGTGTTATAATCTCTGTAAGCAATGTATTTATATTATATGTGCCACTGCGAATGTAGTTTTTGATAATTGCTGGAAGAACTTTACCAAGTATATCTTGATTTGTTCTACCGAGTTCTAAAATAGATATATCGAGATTATTCTTATCGGGGCGAAAATAGAAAAAAGAGGAGAGTAGTTTAATCTGTGTCAGTTGAAATTTAGTTATATTTGTATAGACTCGCGGGAGTCGGAGAGTGACATTGGTTGGTTGTGTATACACCGTCCTATCACGATTTGTGCTATCCAACATAATGATATTATCCACGGGATCCTTTTTCAGTTTATTCCCAGAAGTATCTGAGGGGGATGTTATATCCGAGAGAAAGGAACCGATAGCGGGCTTTGATAGAACCGTCCCTTGCACGCCGACACGGGCCAGAGAAAGTCCATCTGCAAACGCGCGAAAGTTTCGGGGAGGCGACACAAGACTTGCATAAGAACTCGACGAGTCTGAGGATATCGATGTGTCAGATTCGGACCCTGAATCAGAGCCTGAATCTGAGTTATACGGGCTATAGAGTGTAGCCATTGCCCAGCTTCTATCAATGCATGACGTTTCTTTGAGTAGCCGCACAGCGCAGGGAACGGAGAGTTTGAATATACGATTCCATGCTTGATATTTCTTGCATAAGATACTGTGTAGCACCAATATGCGAATATTTGATTTGCGACATATCGAGTGTTTCAATACTTGACAGCCAATCTTTAAAGGGCGTGGTCTGAATCGATTTAGGAAAGATAGGAGAAATCTCCCGTGTAAGAAATCCCATACGCGTTGTATCATGTAGTTGAAATGTCGATTCGTATGCTGTCGTATACCGATATGTGCGAAGAGGAATCGATGCAAGATTCTCGTAGCACAGAGATATATTCGCAGAATCTACCTGTTCTTTGAGTGCGGGGTCGGATGCATTATTGAGACTTCCTGTATAGAACAGGCTTCGGGTAGATGTATCATTATAACTATTTTGAAGAGTAATACCCTGCAGAGCATTCGGAAATCGCAAAATACCCGATTGTATTGTAAGTCCATTGTTGCTTGTGAGGAGATTCGTAATACGATCCCCTCCAGGAGTCGCATTAAACCAGAGAGTTCCATCCAGTTTCAGATATCCCGTATTTCCAGTTTGAGTGATTTGAACATAGGGTGTTTGATTTCCATAGACGGGATTGCTGCTCTGTAGCGGGAAACTATAGATATTTACATCTTGAAACACAAGCGTTGAGTTTAGACTCGAAGGTGTAAATGTAGCAATCGCATTGCCGTTTATATTGATATTTACAGACCCTGTAGTGGCCTGATAGTTCGTGAATTGCATATTCATATTTAAATATATAGGGTTTTGGGGATTCCCATATGTATAGGAGCGCCGTAAACGATAGTTCCCACTGTCACTGATAAGAAAGTTATTTGACAGATCCATGACGAGTCCCACGGGTGTATGGAACTGTGCCGTTGAAAGAGGTCCCCCGTCCCCTAAATAAGAGGGTGTGCTAACTACACTGATGGGTTGAAGAGTCTGGTCGATATTCAGAACAGTCCACAGGGCATTGGTAGGTATTTCTGTAAAATATACTTGATTTGTAGCATCGGTCGTAAGGCCGGTTACGTTTCCAAGAGGTGATGCAGTGGCAAGCGCTCCAGGTAGAATAGAGCCATAGGACCCATCTCCTGCATATGTTGTAATCACTCCCGTTGTAGTATCAATGCGCCGTATAACATAGTTCGATGTGTCTCCCACGTATATATTTCCAGTTGTATCGATTGCCAGACTTCGTGGAAAGTTGAGTTCGGCTGAATATGCATAGCCTCCATCTCCACTATATCCTGGGGAACCTATTCCTGCAATAGTTTGCACTGTTTGGAATGTCGAGTTATAGACGCGTATCATATGGTTCTGTGTATCGCAAAAATATACATTATTATTACTATTTACGACAAGAGCCGTTGGATTACGAATAGATGTTTGTAAGCCTGGACCATCGGGTGTATAACCGCCCGCCCCTGTTCCCACGACTGTCGAAACGATCTGTGTTCTGGCATCGTATTTGCGAAGAATACTCCCTTGACCATCCGCGATATAGATATTCTTTTGTAAATCTGCTGCAACACTTGTTATAGATTGAAAAAGAGCATTGGATGCGGGAAGATTATCTATATCCGTGGCAGGACTCCCATTTCCCGCATAGGTATAGAGAATACCCGAGTTGATATCCACAAAACGCACCCTCGCATTCCCTTCATCCGTAAAATAGAGATTGGATGTTGCAGAGTCAAACACCACATGTGTAGGGGAACTTAATAGGGCCGCATTTGCGAAGATATTCTCGCCATTGTATCCTGCATTCGGGGGTTCCCCTGCAATCGTTGTTAAGATTCCTGTCGCAATGTCCAGAAACCGAATACAGTTATTCTTCGTATCCGCAATATACAGATTTCCACCTGCATCGGTCGTGACACCTGTGGGGGTAGAAAGAGATGCGAGATACCCTGGGCCGGATGCGCCTGAATACGCCTCCACACCGTTTCCTGCAATCGTAGATATAATCCCCGTCAGCGCATCAATGCGTCGTATACGCGAGTTGCCTGTGTCGCAGACATAGACATTGCTTTGGGTATCGACTGCGATACCCCGTGGATACGAGAGTCGCGCTGCAACGGCGAGACCTCCATCTCCTGTAAATCCACTTGTATATGTTCCTGCGTATAGATTCACGGTGCTTGTAAGAGGGTCCACTGTTCGAATGACGCTATTGCTCAGATCCGTAATATAGAGCTTTTGCGAACTATCTAGGGCAAGTCCATAGGGTCTCTGAAATCTGGCGTTGAGAGCTGGACCGCCATCCCCAGAAGCCCCTGCAATACCTGTTCCCGCATAGGCGTATATATTTGTAGAAGTATATCGTCGAATCACATTATTTCCAGTATCTGCAATAAAAATATTCTGCGATGCATCGACGACTGTCATGGACGGGTTAAAAAATGTGGCGTTAAGAGCTGGCCCACCATTTCCTGTATTTCCAATAGCACCTGTTCCCGCGATCGTAGTAATCACCGGTTGACTATCTATAAAGCGCAAGACTTGATTACTTATATCCGTGACAACAAATGTCCCAGGAGATGCCATAGAAATGGCCAGCGTAGGACTCATGGCTGCACTTTGCGACGGTACATTCGTGCCATAATAGTATTGATAGTTTCCAGCAATAGTCGATGGACTCCTCGAACTAGAAATATATCGAAGTTTCCAACCCAAGGTATTGTCTCCAATATATATACCACTTTGGCTATCAACCGCTGCAGCCCCGAGGATTTGACCTAACTGGTTTCCCTGTTGTCCGCGTGTGCCTGTTCCTGCCAATGTATTCACATACACCGTGCTCAACTGACTTGGGGTTTGGGCGCTCGGATCAATAACGGAATAATAGGCCGCTTGGTCTGATACAGCTGTAAATTTCAAACGATCGTAATATGTCCCCAATCCAACAGATGTCATAAAAGGAGTCGTATTCATTTGAAATGTAGAAGCAAGAATCCATGGAGCCTTTGTATCAATCGTGCTATATACAAGTCTATCACCGAGTTGCGCATTTCCTGTTACAAGACTGCTGGTTTCAATATACGAAGAGGATATTGTTTGCGTAAGAAGATTCGACATATATGCGTTTGTTTGACCCTCAAAGGATATTGTGTTGGGGGAAGATAGAATATTCATTTGAAGAGAGTTTGCAGTAAGTGTAGATTCAATATCTAGCCTACCTGTGAGAACATTTCCACCGAGCGTATATATAGACGTGCTGTTCATAGAAAGCATTGTAGCGCTACTAAAAAACATAGAGCTATATACACGCATATTATACATCTCCGCGCGTATAAATGTTTCATTTTCAGAAATAAGTCTAGAGACTCCAGCAGTGCTTATATAGGATGTATGGCTGCTAAGAATGCTAGAGGGGGCATCTATAGCATACGATGTGGAGAGAGTATCTTGTATATTGAGTGTGCTAGCATATATATATCTATCTATAAACATAGTTGGGGCTACGAGATTCGTAGATGTGCGACATTCGTTTGCGCGGATACTGGAAATTCTCAACGAACCCGTCGTATTCACCATTGTTGCCGTGGACGCTAGAAATGTGTCTGTTGTATTTGCCGGATCGAATCGAGTAAATATAAGATTGGATGTCGCAATAGTGTTGGAACCGGTCACATTTGATGTCTGAAGAGTGGAAGCGGCGATAGATATGTTTACAAAGTTGAGATATCCTGGGGTATATTGTATTGCCTGTTGTCCATTTCCAAAAGTGATACTGCTTGTGACCGTATATGTATTGCCTGCTAAGCTATCGCTAGTGATTGCGGGTGTAAGAACGGGGCCGGTTACATACAAGCTACTTGCAATAGTGGTGCCTTGTGCAAATGTAGCGCTCGAAAGAGTGCTGAGGCCAAATATACGCGCAAGTTGGCCACGTTGTGCGCGATAACTGCCAAGAATATTCAAATCCTCGCTGATACAAATCGTTCCCGTTTTACTTGAAATACTTCCACCGACATAGATATCGCCGAGAGTAGACACATTGCTACGGACATTATATCTATTGTTGTATTGCGTAGAGCCAAGTTGATACATATTTCCTGTATTGAGTATACTCGGCTCTGTAGGGGGTGTGGAAAGATATTGTATATAGTTATTTACAGAAAGAGTGCTGAGAATCACTTGTTGCATGAATGAACTCTTGGCTTCCAGTGCTACATCTGACACGCTTATACTTGATATATACTGTTTGGCATAGAGAGTAGATGTAGTATTGAATGTAATATCTGCGGCTTTATAGGAAATAGAACTCGGAGTTGGAAACGAGTTATAGTTCACGGGAGCCCATATATCAGGGCCTTCTGAAAGAAGTGTAATATATCCATAGCGCTGTTGGATAAAGAGGGGCGGGGCTGTTGTCCCCACAGTGCTTATGCGAATAGATTGAGGCGATGATATGAATCCTGTTGCATCGAATACCGTAACAAGTTGTCCCGGGATATTGGTGCTTGATAGATATACGACAGAAGAATTTCCAGTAGAGTTGATTTGAATAACAGATGTACTTTGATCTATAATCGGAACTCCACTCATCTCCTTGCTATACATGAACCGTTTAATATTTTATATACTTGTAGTGCAATAAAATATGAAACGACAGTGCCGTGATTAACTTGGATACTTTGCGCTAGATGTCCATTGTCCACGCATTTCTTCCAATGTAGCATAGAGATTGGAGACTTTATTCATTAACAGTTTCGTTGCGCCAATATGCGCCATTTCAATCTGTTGCGTATCAATCATTCGAAATGTGGATTCATACCCAGAATCCATATGTAACTGCGTATACGATATAGACTTTGGAAAAATCTGTTCGAGTTCTGTTGCAAGAAATCCAAGACGATGCGCGTCTTTTTGCTGAAACGTCGACAAGTATGTATCAATATATTTATAGCGACGAAGGGGGATTTTTTCAACGATAGTATAACACTGGGATAAGTCGGCATCTATAATATTTTCTTTTAGAGCTGGATCCGACGCAAAGTTCAGCCCCCCATAATAATAGAGGGACCGCGTAGAAATATCGTTTAGCGAGTTCTGAATCGTTGTACCATTGAGAGAATAGGGCCAACGAATGGCACCATTGTTGATTGTTATACTATTATTGGAGTTGATTGCGACGTAGTTATCATTTGACCTTGATTGAAATTGTAGACTAAATGCACTATTCCCATACATGGTTCCCACCACATGTAAAAAAGAGCTTGGTTGACTTGGATAGGGAATGGATATACCTCCCGTATTCGGGGGTGTGCTATAGGATTGATTCGGCCCATAGACGCCATATAAAGTAGCAATGGTATTTGTATCATTTATACTGCGGATGGATATTTGCGAGTTCGGCTCTCCATTTGGATACAGATTAAATCCAAGAATCGTAGCATAATATCCAGGAAGTTGGGGGCCATTAAAATCTAATCGAAAGGATGCCTCCACTGTATAGGGGGTTCCAGGAAGAGTTCCAGGCGGTTGCACGTTACTTATGAAAAAGGGTGTAACATAATCACCGGGTCCTCCTGTAATAGTGACATTGGTGCTAGTATATAGGGTAGTATCTGCTACAAAACTAGGCCCTAGGGCTGTAGGGCGAGAACCAATCGTTAGTAGGCTCGCGGTTAGACTACTTGTCTGTATACTACTTGTAGTGAAGGTGCTGACGCGCAAGGTATTCATCTGAACCGTCGGGCTCACGAACTGAATCGATCCACTTTGTGTATAAAACATGCCCGATCTATTTGTAATAGTGCTGCTGCCGACGAAGTCCGCGTTTACATTTGCAGTAGATACAAACCCCCCTGTATTATTTATAAAAAGGTTCGATGCTGTAAAACTGGATAGATGATCTATATATAAGTTGGAGGCAATCGTGAGTGATTTTACTCGAAGGTCATCCGTTGTAAAATCCGTGGCTTGAAGAGTATTCACATAGAGAGTTCCCGTGCTGAGTGTATCTGTGCGAATGCTATTGGCCTGGATATATGCTCCTTGGGTGTATATATTTCCAGTTAGATAGAGTGTAGATCCAGTAATAGTAGATGTATATACATTGTTCGTATATATACTATTGGAAAACGTGGCATTGTTTGCAGAGATACTCGAAATAGAAAGAGACCCTCCTGGGTTCACAATCGCGGTTGAGTTAAAAAGAATAGAAGATACATTCGTGGCATTGATTGTAGTATACACTATGAGGTTACTTGTAGCAATACTGTTCGAGGCTACGAGCGAAAGACTGCTAATACTAGGAACTGTAATGCCATCTGAAAAGAGGAGAGTATTTGCACGATATGCGATGGATTTTTCTTGAAAGTTAAGAGAACTCAGTAGTTGAATGGAGCTTGTAGTAAAAGTGGATGCAGTGACAGAGGTTTGGACCGTGATATTGGACGTCACAGATAGAGTATTCGAAACGGTGGCAGGCCCCGCTATGGTCGCAGGGCCGCGAACATCTAAGCTATTTGCTATCATGTAGCCATTTGGCACATATACATTTCCAACGGTCATTACATCTCCGCGAGCACCGAACGACCCATTTGTAGATATATTTCCAAGGACGAACAAGTTACTGCCTGTGCTAATATTTCCTCGCACACTCACATTTCCTTCGATATTCACATCACCCATATTTCGATAGATCCCCTGCACATACATGGAATATCCTGGTTGGGCTTGTGAGGGAATGCCGACATACAGGCTGCTCATGAAAGATGGACCATAGACAGCACATGAAGATGTGACATCCAATGTATTCATATTCAGATAGGGGGTGCTTACAAAGTTATATGCATATATATTGGATGTAATGATGGATTCTGTTGTAAGTGTATTTGCATTTGCAATGGTCTGATTTTGAGGAAACCCGAAGGAGTTTTTCAGGGTCCACGAGTATGTGTCACGACTTGTGACGGTTAAAAACGAATATGGCTGTGTCATACGAATACTTGAGGTGCCATCTGCAAATAGAACACCTTGCTGTGTTGAAACGACAACCGTTTGAGGCGATGAAAGATATCCAAGGCTGTCGCGAATCGTGACACTACGACCGGGATACTGAATGGACGATAAAATCACAACAGCTGATTGTGCATCTGTCAAATCTCGCGTGTTCACTAAAATAAGAGATGTATCTCCATTGACAACTATAGGTGTTGTCATCTATCTATCGATATCTCTGAAAAGGTTACGGCTTGCCGCGCAGTATATCCTTTGTATCTTAAATAGTATGGCAACAACGGGTTCTGCAAATAACTTTGTGCTGAACATTACGGAGCTTCAAAATACGGTGACTACGGCGACGGGACTAACACCCTATGATACATTAAGTGCACAAATTGGGCAAATTCAGCAAATGGTGATTTTTGATGAAAAACGTATTGCTGTCAATACGATTAGCGCCTATGACAAGACCCCCATACAAGTAACCGACCCACTCAATATCGGCCCTACAGGGGGGCTTACTATAGATGGGGCAACGGTGAATACGGGCACAGGTATATATGGTCCTACGGGGCCGACGGGGCCGACGGAAACATATACGCCTGTATCATCGAAATGGGTGACACCCGCTCCCACCAATGTAGCAGATGCAATCAATCGTATCGCCAGCCTTGTATATACACTCAATGGGAATCAGCCCATCCCATAAAAGGCCTTAAACGTTCCCACGCATTTGTGTAGAGAGATGGATATCCCAGGTCGCACGGACACATTTGGAGATCCTTGTTCGTATTTAAAACCTTGGCGACCTATTTCAAATCTCCGTTCTCTGAAACCCGTCGTAGATCGGAAAATTATTCTTCTTTGCACTGCCACGATTACAGTGGACAATCTTCACGCGAATGGCCTTTTTCAAAATGTATTGGTCTTCTATCGCATGTTTGACGCGATGGGGTATGCCCCCATTTTACTCGTGAATGATAAACCCAAGAGCCTTACACATATTCCCGAAGCCATTCGAAAATGTCGTATGATTATCACGGAAGATATGTTACGACAACCCATGTCGAATGTTGTAGCCATGATTGAAATCGGTATGAGTTTAGACCCCCTCGTCCGGCAGTTTGTAAAAATGATCGGGGGTCGCTTATTTAAAGTATATCTTGGGAATATTTTGAATATTGATATCGAAACGCCCATTTTTGCAAATCAGCATCATTTTGCGCATCATGTAGTTGGACAAAATGACACAATTCTAGTGTCGCCACATTATGGCCAACATGCCGAATACGCATCGTATTTGAACCATATACCCGTGAAGGGGTCGTTGGACAAACTGATTGCCCCATATGTATGGGATCCGTCTGTGCTCACATCCGATGGAACAGAATATATACGATGGCAAGCACCCAAAACTCCCGAAGATGAAATATTTATTATTATGGAGCCAAACATCAGTTTTCAAAAATGTTCCTTCGTCCCTCTCTGTATCCTTGAGGCATGGTATCGAAAACAGAAAGACTGGAAAGGAAAAATCATAGTCGTGAGCGGCGAACGATATATGATGGTCCCACACTTTATTGCAAACGTAAAACCTCATATGCAGATTTTTAAAGATAATAAAGTTGAAATCGTAGGACGAAGAGATATTGTTAGCACTCTCAAAGAATGGCCAAGTGCCACATTTGTTCTTCACAACTACAATAACGAGTTTAACTACATGACATTGGAACTCTTATCGACTGGATTTCCGGTCATACATAACTCCCCTAGTTGGATAGAGTTTGGATATGGATATTCAGGTGCCGATATAAGGACTGCGGCAGAACTTGTAGAAGCTGCGCGAAGGAATCATTCCGATCGTTTGGCAACATATAGGGCGCATGCCGAGCTATTAATATGGAAATATTCACCCTACAATCCTGAAATTCACGCCGCATGGGGGCGTATTATAGAAAATCAATATCCAATATAGAATGGGGGAACTCGATGATACAGCATATTATAATCGTCTAATATCCTGTATGGATGTTGGAAAAGATGCTATGATTTCATTCGAGGAAGGGCGTTTATCAAATCTAATACATGGACCCTATATACGTGATATAATATCCAACTTATTTCATGTGGAAGGTTTACGCGTATCAGATAAACAACATGTGGTAGGCGTTGGAGATAAAAAAGAGATACTCAAACAACGTATAGAAGCTGCCTTACGATTGAATGATTATAAACCTATTCCAATCACGCGCCTATCCTTTTCAGCGACGGGTCAAGATTTTCGCCCCACGGGATTTTTCCTTGCACAAGATGCGGGAATAGGAATGGACAAAATATCATCTGACTATACGCTTGTTGTTACACCTGGATCTGTCTTAGACGCTGCAGGAAAAAAGAAGAAGCACGCAAGCGTCATAAATGGGCTTGCGTCTCCATCCAGTTTGCCCGAGAAAATCTTGCAAAAATATGATTTATTCAAGACACTTTCATCGATATCCTATAAAGGACATAAACAGAATGTATATACATTCGAAGCTACCACATCTGTCCCCTCCTTTTCTACAGTCCATATTACCTTTAATAATGCATTTAAAGAAACGGGTGGGCATTTTTTCGAAGGAAACCGTGTCAAAAATAAATACATCTATGACAACTGGCAGGACGTATCGAAGCAGCCCACGATTGCAATGTATTTACTTGCAAAAGAGCTACAAGATACATTGCAAGTTGCGTGGTTAGAATATGCCATCCATGAAAATACGAAAATAAATAGGGATAAAGTAGCATTATGCACAAATGATGTGAATGTATGGCTTCGCTGTATGGTAAATAATGTCCCCTGTATTCGTTCCTATGGTGCGGAAATCAACTATTATCCTATCGCATCTACAGAAGCGCAAAAGGGGGTGAGACAAAAGCTTGCCATGCAAACCGTATATGAACAGCTGGAAAAACATAATAAAGATGTTCTTCAGAGCCTCAAGGACTTTTATAAACTTGTTTCGGAGGAGGGTGATTTGACATTAACCAATGCACCAAATGAACATATCACTTCTACTCAGCGGGGCGCGATTAGAATCATTTTATCATTTGTTATACGCAATATAGAAACACGGGTCTCGGATATACTCAAAAAGTTTCCACGAACGATTGAAGATATAGCGGAAGGTCTGGATTATTTAGAAACGTATAAAATGAAATATCCGTTTCTTGTAAATTTAAAAAGAAGGGAAATAAGGCATCTATCAACATTCAGGACTTTTTTTCCAAATGCGGTAGATAAAGTTATATTTCGCCCAGAGATTATACATACTAAAATTATGAAACGCGGAGATTTTTCAGAGGCGGATATCAGTCTTGTATTGGGTGATATTCCTCCCGTAGGTGGGCTATTACCTATATCGGGGGGTATGCCAATGTCTATGAAAGGCGGCGACAGGGATTCGCAAGAGGAGTTGGATATGATTCTAGGTAAGAATATGCAATATCCTGGTTTTTTTACATATTTCATTTTACAATATATGCCAGAAATCCCATATATAGCATATGCCTATGGAATGGCGCTGCACCTTCCACTCAGTATGTATACAATACTATTTAATTCAGAGAATATG
Source organism: bacterium (assembly GCA_009924895.1). GTDB lineage: Bacteria > Patescibacteriota > Minisyncoccia > Phycocordibacterales > UBA2100 > UBA10103. Next base: position 79,790 of record RFQR01000004.1, on the reverse strand, counting down.
CAGACTATCTCTACGTTTTTTGGAAAACCAGATCACGCTGGCGTATTTGAGTATTATGGGTCGAGTGATACGCCTGAGCTGCGATTGAAATATGATGAAACAATGTTTAGCCTGTGTGCTATTGCGAAACACGCATATGATATGGCCGACCGAAATGAAACATCCAATATTTTTGACTATGCATATGATGATATAGAATGGTTTCTAAGCACACTATTCGAGAGATTGCATACAGGCGATATTTCTATGAATATACGTTCGAGTTCGAAGTCTAGTTCTATAGATACAAATGGAACGCAATCTATTCGATCTAATCTAAGCGTAATGTCTGAAAATGCTTCGCCGTTCAAATCTAGGTCTAGGTCGAGTTCCATGGGTAAAAATGAGAAGATGTATCATATACATGTAAAGGAAAGTATACATGGGGTAGCATTAGAAAACTATCACATGTTATATGAAGCGGAACTATCGCTTATCAACAAATATACGCGACATATGATGACTCCTATGCATTCTATACGTAAAAAGAAAAAGGCTACAACACGGGTTAAGAAACGGGTTACGAAAGGGCCTACAAAATGGGCTACGAAAGTAGGTAAAACACAACGATCATATATACGAAGGACCTCAACTCTGCGACGCTAATGGTCTAAAAGCTTCTCCACGAATCTTACGAGATAGGATGCGTGTAGGAGTACTGGCAACGGCTCAACACTCGATGTTTAGTTCGGGTATGGCAAATACATCCCTCGCAATCGCAGAGCTTATGAGAGAGTTTGGTCATGAAGTCCATTTTATTCAAATGACGGGGAAAGCAACTTGGTGGGATGATTGCAAGGATCTTGAACCCTATTGGAAAATAATTTCCATTGAAGATGCATCAGGATATGATATAGTATTTGAGATTGATCGTATGATTCTTACAACCGAACTTAGAGCAAAGCTAACAAAACAATCTATTTGGGTCATACGAAAACCCTTTCTTTTACAAGAGATGGAGTGCTGTTTATATCCAACCTCCATAACTCCTAAAAGGGAGTTCGAGGGGCTAACGGAGGTTTGGATGATGGATACTGCTGCAACAGAAGAGGGTTCGGTCCAAATCGTGGAGTTGCTTTCAGGCCTTCCTGTGCGCGTCGTCCCTTTTCTCTGGTCCCCTTCCCCTGCTGCAACACATATACGAATGATGGGTCTCGAGACATGGAAAGAAGATACTCAATGGAAGGTTCATATTGCAGAAACGAATACAACAAATGCGAGCTCTGCTACAGTCCCCCTTGTAATCTTGCGTGAAGCAAAACGGCGTGGGATGGAGATTGCGAACTGGAAGGTTCACAATGCAGATACTATAATAAAAAGCAAGTTTTTTATGGAAAATATTGTAAAACACTGTAGTGACGACGCAGTAGGATTAAGTGGGGAGTTTGTAGGTCGCCAACGCTGTGTAGAATGGGTTCGAGAGCCTATGAGCTGTGTTCTATCGCATATTCGATTCACTCTTGTGCGACCCATGCTCCTGGATGTGGCATGGGCAGGAATCCCTCTTATTCATAACTCTCCTGTTCTACGTGATATTGGATTTGGACTTGAACGCGGATATTATTCTGATAATCATATTGGAGAGGCGTGTTCTGCGTTTCAACGTTTGAAAGAAGATATAACTAACAAAAGTGGAATATTTGCAGCGGATGTAATACAGACTATACGTGCGCAGATGATTCATAGATACTCTCCTCTCTCGCCAACAGTTCAAAAAGCCTGGAGGGGGGTCTTAGAGGGATTCGTATCACCTATTCCTAGCCAAAGCGCGACACTGCGTGTAGGTTTTTGTGACATGTGGGAGAACTTTGTCCCCGAATATAACTTTTTTACACTGATGCTCTCCGCGGCAGGCGCAAAGTTGGATCCCCCCGTGAAAGTTGTAGGTGGTCCTGCAAGTTCTGGTGATTCTGTAGTAATATTTGGACCTTTTGGAGAAGCCTGGAAAGCGCTTCCAAAAGAGTTGCCCAAAATCCATTTCACAGGAGAAAACACAAAACCAATCCCCGAGGCCAAGCTCAATCTTGGATTTCAGCATTATGATATGATGTCTGAGATATATCTCCGTTTTCCCCTATGGATATTGGAGATTGATTGGTTTGGAGCAGACGCCTCCCGTATTGTAAATCCGAAACCGATTCCTTTGGAGCGTTGCACGCGCGTCTATGCATCTGAACTTGAACAAAAGAAGAAATTCTGCGCCTTTGTTGTATCAAATCCGTCAAATCCTATACGAAATACTGCATTCCAATGGTTGTCCGACTATAAACCCGTCGATTCTGCAGGGCGCCTTTTTAACAATGTAGGGGATGGGATTTTTGCCGGCGCAGGAGGAGGGGGCGGGGAACAACAGAAACTCGAGTTCCTGAAACACTACAAGTTCTGTTTGGCATATGAAAATAACTCGGCCCGCGGCTACGTGACAGAAAAATATCTGCATGCAAAAGCGGCCGGATGCATTCCTATTTATTGGGGCGACCCCGCATTTGAACGCGATTTTAATGTGTCTGGTTGTATTGATGCGCGTGAGTTTACAACACCGGAACAGCTCATAGAGGCTGTGCAGCGTGTAGATGAAAATGACAGCGAGTGGTTGAAACGATTTGCAGTTCCTGCACTGGATCCCTATAAAGTTGCCTGGTGTCATCGCACGATGGCGGAATGTGCTCGGCGTATATTCGGCCTGGGTGGTTTTGCCGTGAACTCTTTCCCGGTGACCGTAGGTGATACATATGTAGCAGCGGCGGAGCCCGAAGTGAAGCCCGAGGTGAAGCCCGAGGTGAAGCCCGAGGTGAAGCCCGATATAGAGAACACGCTCGAAGTTCCTCTCATGGTTACCTGCGCCACTCGTAAGTATCTCCCATCCCTGCAACACTGGCTCATTTCCGTTGGAACACAAACGCAGGCCATGCCGGAACTGAAGGCCCTCGTATTTCTTTCTTCAGATGTGCCGGAAGATACAGGAGCTGTTCTACAATCCAAGTTTCCCTTTGCCGCGTTTGAGTCTCTTCCAGATACAACTCCCCCTACAGATGCTTTTACGGATTTCTGGGATCCTCAACATTTTGGTTGGAAGATATGGATTCTCAACGAGGTGTGTGGACGCAAGGAATTTGCAAAGAAGATCATTTTCTATACCGACGCCGGATCCTTTTTATGTCGTTGGCCACAAGCCTGGATGCGACAAGCGCAGGCATCTGGTCTCTGTTTCCTAGAAGATCCTCGAGAGGAAAACAAGCGCTGGTGTTCTCCCGAGTTTTGTGAAGCCCTTCATGTCACCGGTGCCGAACTAGCGGCTCAACAAATTCAAGCAGCAAATATAATATATCGCGCGGGCGTTGCCCCGGCCACACACCTCTTTCAAGAAGCCATGGCCCTTGCAAAACGACGCGAAGTTCTTGTAGGTCCCAAATGGGCCGGCGTCGGTCCAGATGGAAAACCCTACGGCCATCGCCACGATCAGAGCATTTTGAGTATTCTCGCCATGCGTCATTCGGTTGCACGGTATCCACTCGATCCCGTATGCTGTGATAGAAGTCTCCGGAAAACATTTACATCCGGTCGTTCCCTGTATATGCATCGCGGGAACTTCCAAGCGCATATCCCATTTACAGAACAGATTGATGATGCATATGTTATTAATCTCGACCGTCGCGCAGATCGCCTAGAACGCCTTTGGAAAAACTGCCCAGAACTCCAAGGGCGCGTCGAGCGTTGGTCTGCAATAGATGGTCGCGCGCTCGAGTTGACACCGAGTGTCCAGCGCGTCCTGAAATCCAATGACTTTTTCTGGAAAAAGGCGGTGGCTGGATGTGCCCTGAGTCATTTAGGACTTTGGTGGAAACTGGCACATGAACATACAAATATTCAAAACTATTTGATTTTGGAGGATGATGTCAAGCTTCGTCCTGGGTGGGAAAATGCATGGAAGGCGGCCGTAGAGGATATTCCAGAAGATTACGATATTCTATATCTGGGAGGCGTGCTTCCACCCAATCGAGCAAGCTTTGATACAATCAAAGAGCGTGTAAATGACTCCTTTTGCCGTATACAAGAAAATACACTTTGGGGGCAAACCACGCCTACGCGCTATTTTCACTTATGCGCGTATGCATATATACTTACAAAGCGGGGTGCGCAGAAAATCATTCAGATGATCGAGGATAGGGATGGATTTTGGACAAGTGCGGACCATGTGCTTTGTAATCCTGTGAATATTCTAAAGTCCTATATCTTGGACCCGATTGTGGCCGGCTGCTACCAAGACGACGACCCGAAATATGCAAATAGTCAGTTTAATGACTTCAATAGGATTGATGGGTTTGACAGTGACTTATGGAATAATGATGAGCGTTTTACACCGAAAGAGTTGCCAGATACCCCGATGGATATTGCTGCGGCCCTACAGGAGATCCGCGCTCCGCCGAAACCCGTCCAAGTTCTCAACGTCCGGCGCCTGCCATATATGAGCCGAGGGATGCGAAAGAGGAGCTATTCTACATCAGTCAAGCTCCCCTTTCGGTTTGTCTGCCTCGCTGAACAAAACCTGGATTTTTCACACCTACATGAAGGTCAATGGTTACTCGACTTATTTGGAAAGCCCTCCCTGGCCCCGATTGAGAAGATTTCAGTAGATGCCACTCCTCCCACGGATACGCCAATCGTAATACTACAGCGACCTCATATTCCGAAAATTACACATATGTTGACAAGATGGTCCGATGCCGGCGCCAAATTCCGTGTGCTCCATCTAAGTGATGAAATGTTAGACGATGATATAGATCTCTATGATTTGAGTGGATGTGAGAAAGTTCTGCGTTTCTATATTCGTGAGACACTTCCCGCAAAAGTCACCACGATTCCACTTGGGTTTCATTGGACATTACATGGGGGGTCCAAAAATGTCTTAGAAAAGACACCAAGACTCCCGTTTCGAACACTCGCATGGTCTTTTTTTGGCACGAACTGGAAAAATCGGCGCACCAATATGCAGCCCCTATTTGATATTTCCTGCACATATACATCTCAGTTCTTCAACGACTGGAATGATCCAGGATCCCTTGACAAAAATGCGTATATATCTACGCTCCTGGATACAGTGTTTGTTCCCTGCCCCGATGGAATGAATCCAGAGACATTTCGTTTCTATGAAGCACTCGAATGTGGATGTATACCCATTTTAGTGAAAACGGAGGAGAACCGTATGTGGATTGACTGGATAACAGAGCATCTGCAAATATTACCCCTCTCCAGCTGGAAGGATGCGGCCCAGTTTATAGAGCAACTTATGAAAAACAAAACAATGCTTGAAGCATATCGTATGAAACTCCTTTTGTCATGGATGGAATGTCGTGAGAATTTCTATAAAGTGGTAGGAGAATGGAGAAAGGTCTAAAGTATCATAGCAATGACTAGGAAGAATGAGTGATCCCAATCTTCCCGAGTATTTAAAAAATCTAGAAACATTATTGGCCACAAAAACGGAAACACAATCTCTTTCTACTATCGGGTTTGGCTCAATGTTTACAAAGACCGAGCCCAGCCCAGATACACTTCGATTTCTACTTGTAAGCACACATGTCCATCAGTTTACTGGATATTCAAAAGTATCACATGGTATTCTTACGGAGCTTGCAAAACACCCCTGGTTACATATAACTCATTTTGGCATTCAAAAGTTTCATGAACTATCCAATGTCTTTCGCCCATATCCTCCGGGTGTTGATGTGATTGATGTGGCAGCCTTGGAAAAACCATTGCAACAGGGGTTTGGATATGGGATTCTTCCTGATGTGATTCGAAAGAAAAAGCCCCAGGTGGTTATGATATATAATGATATGGCGGTCGTCACACAGTTTATGGAGGCTATTCGAAAATCAGGCATTCCTAGGAATTTTCAACTATGGGTTTATTGCGATCAAGTATATACGAAACAGAATCAAATATTTCTCGATATTTTGAATCGTGACGCAGATAGAGTGTTTGCATTTAGTCCGTATTGGAAGAAGTGCTTGAAGGACCAGAACATTACACGACCCGTCGATGTATTGTTGCACGGATTCAACTCCAAGCAGTTCTTTTCTGTGCCACGCGAGTTGGCGAGAAAACAGTTATCGTTGCCCCCTGACGTCTTTCTCTTTCTAAATTTAAATCGTAATCAGCCACGGAAACGGTATGATATTCTATTGATGGCATTTGTGGAGCTCTTAGTGAAGTATCCTACCAAGCCCATATACCTTCTGTGTATTTGCGACAGGGGGGAAAAAGGTGGATGGGATTTATTTAACATTTTTTCGCATGAACTGAAACTACGAGGTGTTGCTATTGAGCAGTTCGCAAATCGTCTTATTATCACAGCGCAAAACATGTCCTTTAAGGACGAAGAAATCAACTTATTTTATAATGCAGCGGATGTAGGTATTTCTACAGCGGATGGGGAAGGGTGGGGGTTATGTCAGTTTGAACAAATGGGTGTAGGCGTTCCTCAGGTGGTCCCGGATATTGGTGGCTATAAGGAGTTCTGTAGTTCCGAGAACTCTTCCCTTATTACGCCCACGATTCGTTATTATCTGCCAGGGGCATTTAGTCCCGTGGGAGGGGAAGCGATGGCATGTGATCCGCATGATGTCTGTCTCGCAATGGAGGAGTATCTCTTGAACAATGATAAGAAAGAGGCGCATGGGAAAGCGGCGAAGGAAAAAGTCCTCAAGTATACGTGGGAAACGTCGTGTGAAACCTTGATTCGTCGTCTTAAAGCGGTAAAAGAGGATGACGAATGATACCGTGTCCTGTACACAAGATAAGAACCAGGTTCTTAGTAGGAGGGGTCATGTTATATATATTTCTATTCGGAGTCATTTTATGTATAGTAGGACTCTGGATATTATACCCATCATGTGAAGGTATGGCGAATATGGAAAGTATTCTCTTATCTGGTCTGACACCCAATGGGACTCTATTCATTGCAAATGATGGGCTCACAAATATACCAAACTGGAAAGCCGTCACAGAAGGCTTTGAGCAAGTATCAGGATCTTCTGGACAACTGGTAGGTGTAGATAATGCAAATGTAGCCCATTATGGGACTTTATTGACAGGAGCGAGTTATACATGGAGTATATTGGACGGTTCGGTGACACAGGTATCTATGGATTTTCCTATGATAGCTGGAATCAATGAATCGAAGAAACTGATATATATAAAAGATGTAACGAAATCCACGCTGTTTATACCTGCATATGAAGGCAATACATATACATATATATCTATAAAAGGGGGGGCGGCCTATGCAATAGGAACCGAGAACGTCCTGTATTATACGCCCAACTTTATAGAATCTGTATGGGTCAATGTCTCAGGCACACTTGCCGGTAGAACATTCCTACAAGTAGTCTTTGATGGATCCGATGTAGCGGTGCTGGATTCTACGAATACAGTCTTTTACGCAGATACGAATGTGACGGTGTCACCAAACTGGCGAGAACTGAAGGGTGCTGCCATGAAACAGATATCCCTAACAAATCATATGATATATGGTGTTGGAACAAATGATAAGATATATTTTTCATTGAGTCAAACTCCTTCCGCTTCGTGGACTCTGCTCCCTGGAACTCAGCCAATGAAACATGTCGTATGTTTCAGTTCCAACTCTTCGATGGTTAACACGCGGATAGCAGATACTGCAGCCTGCAAAGACGGGTTTACGCGCGCAAATGGCAGTTGTTATTCAAAGTGCCCAGAAGGATATGTAGAGAATGGTTCCATGTGTAATGGAATCCCTGTGTTGCGCCCGACCCGAGCCACGAATACACAGTATCCTGTATTATATTCATGCCCTTCTGGATATGAAGTGTATATGATAGAAGCTGCAACATGTAATAAAGCTGGGAGCGGGGATGTCTCCGAATATATGCCTGAAAAAGAAGTATATCGTGTAAAGGGGGGGTCAGAAGAAGCAGTATACAAGTGTAAAAGATACGGAGGGGTTCTTGCCACTGCGGAACAAATCGCGGACGCAGGCCTAGAGGGTGATGCAACATACACTGCAACATGTTACGGTGTAAAACCGCCTGAAGCACAGTTTACAGATATAGAACCCTTCCGCCAAGGGCAGTGGAATAGGAAAGAACAATGTCCTTTGGGTCATTATTTGCATATGAACCCTGATAATTGTTATTCCGTATGTCCTACAGGAACTACTCCCAAAGAGGGAGCATGCGCATTTCCAGACGGAGTAACCGAAAATACTATTCGAACATTTAAACCCCCTTTCAAAACGGAAAAAAAGGTCCCTATTTGTAATACGGATGAACATTTCATACATGGGCAGTGTGCAAAAACATGTACAGAAAATGAGCTATCGGATTCTGTGAATTGTACTCCGAAATCTATCTCGCGCACGCGCGATTCAGAAGTGGAATCACAGATATGTAAGTCAAATGAAATATTCTATAAAGGCACGTGTATATATGACTGTCCGCCTGGAACAAAAAAGATTGGGGGATCCTGCGTAGAAGGATTTCAGGCAACTTCCTGCACAAAAACATCCTTTGGTTCATATAATAAATGGTTATGTGATACTGAAGAGCTTGCTACAAATATGTTGAATAATAGCCTCGACCCGAATGATCAAATTTGTATAGCGGATGATCCAACGACGGGGATGTATTTTTGTGAAAGTGTTCGCGATATTTTAAATAATACTGGATATGCGAACAGGGTGCAAATGAACTACTCTTCTAGTTGTGATGTATTTATGAAGTCGTATACCGATTTAAGTAATAATTTAACAAATATCGTAAATATGCAAACAGGTTTGATGAATGGGGATACACAACTAAACAATGCTACACAAACATTAGATCAAATCTATAAAGGATTACAATGTAATGACGGTGCTGTAAATGCATGTATTCAAAATCCATCAAATCCGTCGTGCACGGATGCAACTACAGCAAGCTGCGTTCAAATTAAAAGAGCTTATACGGATGTGAATACGAATTATACAAATATACGCACAAACCTTGGTGCCATTACTCCCACTGTTACAAATCTAACAAATGAGAGAACAAACTTACGTAATGTATTAAATAAATATAAATGTAATACTCCCTGGAAATAATCGTGCTTTTTTATAAAAATTTTTCAACTGTTGCTATAGTAAATGGAGCAACTTATAAAGCATTTTCAACGATATGGTCTATATTACATTCTAGCATGCTGTATAGGATATATACTATACTTGCACTCAAAACAAAGGGATGGCTTTCAAGACATACCGCAAGAAACAGCACAAGATTCTCCGGCACAACAGGCATCTGAAGAAATATGCCTACAACTGAAATCACAAATCGACAACTATACTGAAATAAAAGAGAAACACAAGGATATTCTTATTGTAAATCTGGATGAAACACTAAAGATGTTTCATGGCTTATTTACCAAACATGGGTGCGAAACATATGGATTATAATGTATCGAATGTAGAAAGAAGAATGGCCTGGGATATTCTATATACTTTATTTTGGATGTGTATTGGACTACTCATAGTAGGAATATACATATACACGCGACCACGCTTGGAGGGATTTTCCAACATGGAAGGAAATACTAAAATACAGGCATGTCATGGTATACTAAAAAGTCTTCGTGCCAACAAGGGTATTCTTGCAGAATATGAACAGAAAAATGCTGTAAATAGTATGGAACATACAAAAGAACTTATTGAACATTTCACGAACGCATCGAATACATTCGGATGCGATGCGATATCTGCGACGCATCCTATTCCCGATGTTCTAATTCCCAATAGAGATGATGTAATGAAAGCATCTATTCTCAAAATACAAGAAAAGTTCGGAGTATCGACAAGCGAGTAAGTCAATACGAAGCGCGCATATTCGAATAAGAGTTTTTTAAGGGTTTGAAATAGAAGAAGGCCATATGCGGTCTAGATTACATATTCTATTTCCATTTCTAGGACTTCTTATTACATGTAGTTTATTTATTTACTTTTTCATATGGAAGCGGCGCCACACAACACCCGTAGCAGAAAAGGCTCCCGCGATGGGATATATATCACCTAAAAAAGCACGAGATACAATCCCTGCTCAAACATTTACTTCTGTATCGTATGGGGATGTTCCAGTAGTAGAAGGATTTGATACCAATACTGCTCCCAATTTCCCTATATGGAATGGTCCATCGATGAAAGTGTCTTTTTCAATGCAAGACGATAAATACAAACAATATGCGGGTGCCAACTTATATCCAACACAAGATATGCTGGATTTATTAAATTCAATACCCGTCACAGACACACTTATTCCCGATTTTGGCTCGTATTTGAGTAACTTTGATGCCGATATTTCCAGTATTCCGTGGGATGCGGACAATGCGCAATATTTGCAAAAGGATGTTGTATGGGGCGACGTAACATCTGCGGCATCTCGAAGTATTTTTACGAAATGTTACATTCAAAAGGCCCTATCCGATCCCAAGAATGTAGTAGAGCAGGGAGAAGCCATTTTATATCATTCCCTATTTCTTGGCGTAGATGCGTATGATCCTAATACGGCCATGATGTTACAAACGGCAGAGGCTACTGCAGCTGCAGTAGGTCAAACGGCACTGACAACCGTTGCAACAACTATATATAATTCTATAATGACAAAGGCACAAGATGAGATGGCGGGGGCAATGAATAGATCGGGAAAGCAGGGACTCACGAATGCCCAACTGAAATTATTTCAAAAAACGGCATCTTGGGGTGGAATCGCTGATTCGAGAAATGAGGCGAGACAAGCAAAACTCGCGAGTGGTGGCATGTTAACGGAGGCCGAGCTATTTGAAGATGATCAGTATAAAAAACGGCGTCCTGGAATATATCAACGCACGATTGATGCGATTGGAAAACCTACCGAGATTTTGCAGGCGAAAATGGCGAGTATCCAATCAAAAGTGGCAGAAAGGCTTGGACGACCGGTGCAAGCAGTTGGGAAACAGTTAGCAAAGTTTGGCCCCGTCACAAAACTCATGACTGGATTTAATCAAGCAAAAGCATATGCAAATACGTTAAAGCAGCTCTTAGGAAGCAAACTGCAGGCAAAACTTGCAACAGTTACTACAAAACTTAGTGTATTTCAATCTATTAGTGCTGCATTAACAGCAATGTCAAGTGTTATAACAGCCGCATGTTTTACACCCGCCGCGCCAGCGTTTGTTAACTTGGCAATCATAATGGATACAATCACTACCATATGGAACGTAATGGATGGAATATGCATGGCTGCTTTTCTAACATTGCAAGTTCTCCTTCCCACTCTATTTGATAAAATGTTTGAAAATGGAGGAGTATGTCCTCCAGGTGGGAAACCGTTAGCCACTCTTATTAATGATGACACGTTATATTTTATTATTACCACATTTCTACCACCCTTCATGGTCCTTGACGCATTTGAGTCATATGTATGCTATCTACCCGATGGTAGTATGACACTGAAATCTCCATATATGTTACAACCCTATATGGCGGATACAACAATGTCCGTGAACAAACATTCGTATGCGAGGGGGACAGAACCACGTAGTGATTTTACAAGTCATAAAAATACCAGTGATTCATTGCCTCCAGGATGGAAAATAACAGCTGGGATTGCGAGAGGACCGTGCGATCCCGGAACATGGACATCGTCTGATGTGGATATGCTCTGTAATATTAGCACATATGTTCCAACAACATATGCAAAAGAAAGTAGAGTTCCAAGAACATATGCCAAATCAAGCCGTGTTCCACAGACCAAAGCCAAAGAGTCCCGTATAACAACCTATACGCGCTCTGCAAACGTATATCCTGTGGATTATACACCCTGTGACCAACAATGGCCAGGCGAAAATCTTGACACAAAAACAGGTATAGGCACGCAAACACTTGATTGTTGGGCCGATTCCCGAGATTCAGTCTATATGAGTTGCGGCTGTAGGCGGTGGAACTGTTGATACACTTTGCGTAAATACATTTTACTATCAGATATATTCTTATAGTAGATGGGTGGTGGGGGCGTATGTTTTCCACTATGTCAAGATTGGAGTAACTGCAGGTATGATACATATATGAAAAAAATTAAACATAGTGTATTGGAACGAGAGAAGAATTGTAGGAAATATGGGGATACTTTTAAACATAATGGCGTGGGACTCTGTGTTTCATCCTGTAATCCAGGTGACGATGACTGGGTTATACTACCACTTTGCACAAAAAAGAATTGTGATTCATATGGACCTGGGTGGCGCTATGTGTTAGGCGTATGCTGGCAAGACTGTACAGGTAATCAAACAGATGTGGGGGCTCTTTGCCGTGATAAATGTAACGATCAAGAGAATGAAGTCTTAGGCGTATGTTGGGGGCGATGTAATCCAGGCGATAAAGATGTAGGGGCTCTTTGTCGTGAAAATTGTAGCGGTGATGAAAAAGAAGTCTTAGGTGTCTGCTGGAAGGGATGTAGGGGTAATGATATCGATGTAGGGGCTCTTTGTCGTGAACGATGTCGTGATGGGTTTCATGAAGTGGCCGGCGTGTGTTGGGGGAACAAGCAAACATATGCGCGACCAGCAATGCTTCCAAAAACCGTTACTGTATATGATCCAGGATTGAATCCTCCTACAAATACGAATCAACTCGATTTTCCTGTGTGTGATTTTGCACACCCTATTATGATGGATCGCATGGCCCAGTTTTATTATGATCAATCTACATTGCATGCAAAGTTATTATCCGATGGTAGACTCAGTTTTGAATATATTGTGATGTTTTATGGCGTCATAGCATCCTCTGAACTATCCTGTGATGTCGCCTGCGCAATGAAAACAGTATCCTTCCATCCTATTACAGGCGATAACTATACAGAATCATACGGGACCACATACGATGATGATCCTGGAAATACGGTGTCCTATCGTCGATTTTACTTCAGCAAATCTGAAACAGATAAAAATGCAAATTCAGTCAGTCAACCAGTATCCACGACTGGAAATACTGTGAATCTGTTTATTGTAACCGGCTGCACACATACAGACTTTACTGCACCTGCGGCTCATGTAAAGTCTGCCGATGAAGGCGTAGATCCTCCTATCTCTGTGCCCAAAATCTTTGAAGTTACAAAGAAAGAAGCCGGTAAAATAGGCTGGGACATGAATACATTTCAACGGTCTCTTGCAACTACAAGTGCGACGATGGCCGTGAATTTGGGCGCAGGCGCTGTTGCGGGCGCAGGACCTTTTGGAGCAGGAGGAAATGCAGTTGTAGGAGGTATTGCGGGAGGTATCGCAGGAGGTATGGCAGGACAAGCAGTGACAGATGCATATGATAGAGCCCATGCAGTATCCGTCTCTTTAGGAAAATCCGTTGAACATCAAATCGTAGGCAATCCAAAAGATGGATTATTCGTCGCCACAAATAATGATTACTATACGATTAATCACGGACCTATATACGAGAAAAGGGCCGCGGATAAAAGCGGATATGTTCCTAGTTTTTCATTTTGTGAAAAAGTCATAACAACGGAGTTATTGTGCACCAATGAGTTTGTATTGCGCGATACTATAAATCGGTATCAAACCTTGCGAAATAAACATATTAAAACAGTATTAGGTATTGAACCACGTGGAAAGAATGGATGTTATTATAAATGGACAAGTGTATCGTATGATCCATCTAGAAATGTAGAGGGCACAGATATACAGTTTGAAGAAGTTGTAAGAAGATACGAGATAAAAGATAAAAGCACATGTGTATGGGCCCCAACAGACGACTTTTCACAAGATTGGAACCAATATCCACTCCGTTCCTATACAGACCCTTTAACACAGGAAACAATATATCCTACGCGAAGAACTTTATCAGTTCCCAAAATACAGGGTCGTTATATTCGTATAAGACCATCTCTTACAGCAAATGATAGAATACTACAGTTATCGCAAGTAGTTGTATATAATAGCGTAGGTAAAAACGCCGCGTTGAATAAATATGCGAGATCTACCAGTTCAAATGGCGGAAAAGGGCCTACTAAAATCGTGGATGGAACAATCGCTGTGTTAAATGGAGTAGAAAATATATTTCAAATGAATGGGCAAGATGAGTATGTGGATATAGATTTAGGATATCTTCAGTTGATTAATACTGTATATATATATGGAATGTTAGATTCCCCTAATACATCCCGTAACGCAGGGATTCGAATCCAAATATTGGATGCAAACGGGGCACAAGTGGCGGAAAAGGCAACTTCAAATCAAGATTATATACAATATGTCGACTTCACGGATCAAGTGATAAATCAGTTTAATGTGCCCAAAGCCCCGTTTGTAGTGCCTCGTGCTTTACCAATCGAAACTACATTAGGTAGCTGTCCCGCCCGCTGCCAAGACAAACGACAAATCGATACATTTATACAACAGTTTAATAGTAACAACACAAACCAGATTCTAAAGGTGTTGCGTGCTGTTACACGTTCCACAGATAGGTGCGACTATGACGTAGAAATGCTTCGAGATGTAGGTAATGGAAAAACAACAGTGGGTAGAGACATAGTTTCAGCACAGGTAGGTGTAACAGATAGAACATCTGATAACGGTATCGCATATGGAAGATATGTGCGTATGACTCCTGCAGCAAATGGAGGCCCAGGATACCTTGCAGTTTCGCAGATTGTTGTGTGGTCCAATAGTGTGAATATTGCATTAAACAAACCTGTTTTTGCTACATCTAAAAAATATAGAGCAAGCACACCTGATACAATCGTGGATGGATATACGGGGCCTCGCAATGCAGGAGACTATTGGGAACTAGGAAATAATACACAATCTAATGAATATATTGAAATTGATTTGGGCGCAGTATATCCAATCAATGCTATTGACTATTGCCCAGGACTCGATGCCCCCCTTACAAATATTTCAAAAACATATATGCAAGTCTTAGTAGACAATGATATAAATGCAACTCCTATATGGCAAACAAATCTTCCCAATATAAGCACGCCGAATGCCATCCGATTGACATTTCCCAACTGCTCGTATAGTTTTAGTAACTATAGCTATGATTCAACTTTTATTCAAGAAAATACACCCTATCTCCAATCAGTAGATACAGTAGGCGGTATACTAACATTTAATACGATAGGGGATAAGATTATGAATATGCTATCATCCGTTGTCAAACCGATCATAGATTCAAATCCTACGAAAGCCCTCGACGAAAATGTAAATAAAGCAGAGACCACTGTCATAAATCTAACGAACACCGTTGGCGCATCACAAGTATTCTTAGAAGCATGTTCGGTATATGGGGCGCAAGCAATAAAGCAACTAAAATGCAATAATCCAACTGTAATGAATATGATTATGGAATATTACAATGCAAGCACGACACCCGCGTCCAATGAAACTATAAAGACAACTCGTACAATGTCACAAATTTCTGCAATCGGCACTACAAAAACGAAGAAGTATGAATGGGCTCCCCCAAGTAATATCGATGCTACATGTGATGTATTATTTTCAGAGTTATATAATGCATATGATGATATTTTATATAATCCCATTGTAACTCAAACAAATACACTTGCAAAACGATTTAAAATAAATATAAACAATGCAGGATCCGTGTGTGCTACACCCTTAACACCTACAGCTATACGCAATCTCATAAGTATATCCTCATATACCGATATAAGCAATAATGCATATGGGCTAACATCTAGTAGTTCTTTGGATACACCCTATACAAACCCACAGTGTCAAATAAACTGTCGCGACCCAAATGTAGTCTCAAGTATTAAAAGGGCATTTGATTCCAAGCAATCCAGTAAGACATCGTCCTATGATACGAGTGTAAATACGACACTGCAAACCCTTACCGCAATACAACAAAGTTTTGCAAGAACTCCCTCTATGTGTGAATATATGATTATGAAGGATGTTACGAAGAAATCGTCTATTGCAAGCAACTCTTCAATAAATACAGGTATTAGCACATATCTGACAGCATCTTTTTCAGATGCATGTGATACAAACAGTTTAAAAGAAGTAATAGAGTTTGATCCCGATACAGTATCCATAACTACCGCTGGAACTGTCTTTGTAGAAGGGGTGGAGCGAATAACCCCGTCCTTATTCTCTTATAATACTGCAAAACCAAGTAATAAAGTGAACGAAGTATTACAAAAAATATCCTAAGAACATAGGAGCTATGCGAAAGATATATCCATATATATACATATTCGCTATGTTTAGTATAGCCATACTCTTATTACATATATTCAGCATATCCGAGGGATTTAATACGATGTCCTCAGACACACCTGCTAGATTTTGGGATATTGTAAAGAATAAGGATACGCCTACAACATCCGCACAGATTCAACGCGTAAGTAATCCAGACCCAACAAATTCAAAGGATACGATGCCCCTTAGCTTCCCCCTCTATATATCTATATACGCACTGGCGCGATATAACTACGATGTATCTGCGGCTAGAAATGCACTTTTTACAAACTACGACCAACTTCAAAGTGAAATGAGTGTCAACTTGTATGATCAAAATACAAAGAATAGCTGGACAGACAATCCGCGAGCACAATCGTGCAATGCCCTGAAAAGTTTGCGCGATATGTATCTATCCAAACTAAGTTCCCTAAACTATATGTCAACGGGTGCATCGAAGCATATACAGTCTGCCGCCGCCATGCAAGATGAGAATATGAACTATCAAGTTATGCTCAAAACCCAATGTAATCCCAAATCATTATCTACTGCCTGTATAAATCTTGCTACACAAACAAAAAAGATGTTTCCACTTCCAGGAAAATATGATGACATGAATGCGAGCCTTTTTACGAAAGAAGTAGATCTATCTTCCAACTTATATACGATTAATACTGTATATTCACTCTTACGCTGCGACCCAGCCGATAGTTTGAAGTTTGATGCAACAATGGTGGGTGTAGATACATCGACCCTACTATCAAAAGTGCGTCAGCTATCTCCCTATTATATATCTCCGGATATAATACAGTTTATCACAAAATCTATCATATCCGGTGATAGTGTAAATACAACCTTACAAACAACATCCGATAGACTTATAAATATTACAAAACTTTTACAAAATATGAAATCAAACTTGATTACGTAAAGAAGGCACATATCAAAAATAAGGAATCAAGATAGAATGGGCTGGATAATCTACACCCTGTTAGGGATAGGAATTATCTTATTACTCGTATATATTATACATCAAAGTGGGCATATATCTAAACCAAACAGGGGCTCCTTGGCAGACGGCTTTCTTAACTATGTTGATATGGAATCCTATTTAAAATCTTTAAAAACTACATTAGGTCGATATGTTCGTATATATACACCGATGAACGGTGACGGATATTTGAGAATATCACAAATTCAAGTGCTAGATATGAATGGAACAAATCTAGCATTACAAAAACCTGTTTCAACGAATGTAAACCCTGCTAACTTTTCAGGTTCTGCGGATATATCCGTCACAGTAGATGGTGTAACAACTCCTAGAATAGGATTAAATAAGACATGGCAAGCCGGTTTAAACTATTCAAATGCATATTGGCAGGTGGATCTCGGTAATACATATCAAATATCGGAAGTGATATTTACAGGAAGAGGAGATTCGGATAATATAATGTTAAGTGGTATCGCAGGTATGAACGCCGTCATAGTGGATGCTCAGGGACAGGTTGTGGACTCCCAAAGTTATTTATCTACCGATATTACGCAAAGTGTCACATTTCCCAACTTTATAAACCTAACACCTTCGCCAGTAGATGGTGTTGTATATCCTATTTCGCCGTTAGTTATATCCTTCAATGGTTCGTCAAATATTTCTACAAACAGTTTCCCTTTTATTGACCTTGAAAGAGTATATGAATACGTCATAGAGAATCATGGTTCGGCCGCCTCGGATTTACGCGTTCCAAGCTCTTGGATACAGGCACGCCCTGATATGGCAAATAGTAGTCTCTATTCCACCCTCGTTATAACATCTCCTATAAATCTCCTATATGAACTCGGAGGATATGATGTAAACCAACTGCAAAACATGAATTGTAATATCCATTATGTTGGCACAATCACGGATACGGCCATGAATCAAATGAAAGGAAGTATAGATCTATGTAAGAAAATATTTCTGGGCGCAACAGATGATATAGATAAATTCATAAATATACGATATGATGATTTACAGCCGTATATTCGTTCAAGCACAGGTCAGGAACACTTTTGTCGCACAGAGTTGATACAGTCCGTACAAGGGACCGATTATAAAACAGTTGTATCAGAGGAAAATAAATCATTCAACAATGGGCATTGTTCTACCCTATTTACAAACGATATGCTTGGATTACTTCCATATGCGGCGCGCACATTCATAATACAGTGGATTTATTCCCGCACGATCCGTATTATGAAACAAAAATATATAAATGATTCATCTCTTTTAGAAAAATCCGTCAATACCCTTAAGTTTATGATACCCACGGTAAATGGCCAACGAATAGGGCTCGATATTAACAACAAGGCTATGTTAGATTCTATTGCACAATCGTTCTATGAATCTATGAATGGCAAATATATTATGAGTACTATAATTCACATTTCAACCATAGGAGATACAATTCTAGACCTGCGATTTGATCTTCAAAAGCAATCCGATACGACAGATATACAAAATAGAATTAAAGAAATAAAAGACAAGTATACAAATATTCAGAAGTCGACACAAATGTCCCAAGATATACTCGATCAGGCACGAAACTCATATGAATCAAATGTGGCAAAACTAGAAGAACAACTTGCTGCGGCAGTTCTTCCTCCTATTCAAGGAGTCGTGGGTCGTTTCTTCTACACATATGATACATCGAATGGAACGTTTAGTATTTCTGGATTTTCAATGGATTCACGTTGCGTCACATCTTTTCTTTCTGAATTCAATTGTGGCCCGAAAGAAACAAATAGCGCAATATCAGGAAATGTTAACTATGCTCCAACCATACAATATACATACAATACAAATATCGGATTTGCATGCAATGATCGTGATACTCTTCGTCGCATAATGAATGACTATATAGATGCTGTAGACGCAGGAGATATTAAGTTAACAAATACTATAGATGTAGGAGGGAATAAGGCACCCGATGTGAATATAAAGAAATATACATTGCGTATAGACAAGATTCGATCTGCAAGAACTAGTTATTTTAATAATATGCAATGCGATATAATATGGGATGAAATACCATGGGATGATGTAGCAAATAAACCCCAACCATCTATTTCACGAGCAGCGAAGTTCCCATATACAATAGATAAAGGTCTATGGGGTTCCGATGATGCAGTATTTGATATTTCTGGATTTGCGTTTATGCCTAAGCCAAACGATATGGGTATATGGGATACTCCTTTCATATTTCCAAAACCCGTGCCTACCAACAACTATTTAGATAATGCAAGTGGAGGATGTAGAAATAAAACAACATGTGAAGATTTGGATGTTCTATTTCGTATAGCAGACCAATATAACAATGATCCAACTGTTCCTGGGTCCATTTTACGAATCACTCGCGCGGTTACAGCAAATAAGTATCAATGTGATATAGAAGCAGATATAAATTATGATTCTACGATTGCAAATGCAAAAGGAGTCATGGTAAAAAAGGGCTCTTTCTCATATAATAAATCAGGTGCAGAAGTCCCTGTGACGACTCCGCTCCCCTCTGGAGTGATAAAGGGTGTTAAACTCTCCACATATGTTCATACGAATATATCCGACTGTAGTATTCAATATGATACTGCAAAAGATTCTACAAAAGGCGGCGGCACATTTATTCAAGACAATATACCCCAACTTTATAAACCAATGGAATATGCGTCCCAAATTAAAACGGGTGTTGAAACAACTTTATCTAGCATGATGAATAGTCTCTCTTCCAATATATCGGCAGTAACTTCTTCTACTGCCGCGATTCTTCCTGATTTTCGAAAAAATACACTTTCCTCTGCAGGTGCGATTGGATTTTTAGGATCATGTCCAACTACATCCTGTAAAGACACCGCTGTTCTAAATGAAATGATACGCTATTACACAAGTAAAAATCTGCACAAAAAACAAATAAATACCATCACACGTGTTGGAACCCTTGACGCAAATACATGTGATATTACATATCAAGAAGATACACTGATACCTTCTGGAAATACATATAATGTTAGTTCATCTACCACAAGCGGAATGCGTTTCACAATGCAACCCTCCAAACTTGCGGAATGCGCATTTGATGCTGTGAACATGTTCCCTATTCTTCCGCAACCCCCAGATGATCTTCTCCGAAATATAAATACAATATCTACAGGAAATAGGGCATTTGAAGTATTTCATGTTAAAACTAGTTCTTCGCAAAAAGATGCGGCAAATATATGTAGCACATACGGTGGAGGGCTTGCGACATATGATCAACTTGTAGCAGCTCAAAACGCGGGGGCACACTGGTGCTCTCCTGGATGGATTTCGGGCACTGTGGCAACCTTTTTCAGTAAAAACCCAGATGGAACAGAAGGACCCATAGTTTCATTAGGGGCAGGGGAGTATGGTATAGATCCAATGAAAACATCTGGAATTATAAACGACGGGGTGTATAAAGTAGATGTGCCCACCGGTTTAGAAGTAACATTATTTTCAGATGGTGGGTTTGATGGAGATTCTTTAACACTCACGTCTAGTTCATCTTCTTTAGGAAGGCTCGATAAACAAACATCTAGTATTCGAATAAAATCCTTTGGATATTTTCCTGTCACAACGGACTGTGGCACTGGTTCTCCAGGAGTCAACAAACAACCCATATCCAACGGTCTAGCAGGGGCCACTTGCTATGCTATCAAGCCCATGCAAACGAATGATACAGCTGTAATACCCTTTTCTGAATCATCTTGGAATATACCTGTATCGTTTGATTCTGTGAAAATGCCAACAACCGTTTCAGATACTTCCAATCCCTATGTAAATCCGAATAAAGAGGCATTTACGAACTATGGCGCACCCATCCAAATAACAGAATCCACATTTCCCTTAGATACACCCTCCTTTGGCCTCGATAGAATACGCAACAAAGGGGGGGATCTAAACATTATGTATGACGAGCCCCTTCGTCAAGCAGACGCGGTTGTTCATACCCATACAAACAAGGGAAATAGTTATAAATATATCCGTTTTCGACCCATTAAAACCCGCTCCCCTGATCATCCAAGCGTCCATATATCAAAGTTTCGTTTCTTCTTGGGGAATCAGGAAATCGATATACGCAATGCCAAAGTGACAAATCCCTTGGGGACTTGGGTTGGAGATATACAAGATGTGAACGGGGATGGCTACCGAAAGGGATGGTCGGATATGAATAAAAAGGCACTCGTATTTGCATTTCCATATGCAGTGCTCATGGACGGTTTTACGTGGACAACTGCAAATCCTGACAATGGAATTGAAGGTGACCCGGTTCGATGGAAACTAGAAAGCTCTCAAAATGGTGTATACTGGACAACAGTGCACGATAGAACACGGGTAAGTTATCCCGTTCCGCACGCGCGGTTTCAAGAACTCCCCATTATCCGATTTTAGCACCTGGTAAACCAATCTCTCGCCCCTTTGGAAGATTTCTTCGCCTCCGATGCAATATCGGAATCGGTTGTATGATACGTCTTTCCGCATAGAAGAAACGAATGCACACGCGCATATCCCCATTGTTGTTGTGTGGCGCCTGGTCGATGACCCGTGCGCCAGGCAGCCATTCCGCGATTATAGGATTCGCGAATATATTTCAAAGGCACCCCCGTCGCGGCAGCCTTTTCATCCAATGACTTTGCGCCTGGAAACTTTCGCTTCCATTTGGCCGTATACCCTGACTGCCGCGTTTTCACCCCCGTATCCGTTCCAAATGGAATATACGCAGCCGGATCCCGCCAATCCATGGTTTTTCTATGCGCGATTTCGCCCCTTCTGCGGGTGGCCTGCTTCTTTGATAATCCGGCATAATATTTCCGTGTCCCACGACTCATCTAATCGTATAACAGAATGAATACGCGCAGAGGATATCGGGCTACTAGGAAAAATCGGGCCATGCTTCGGCGTTGGAGACGGGGCGAATCAATAGGCTTCACGGGGGTAGCTTCTTTAAAGGCAAAAGGTCTGATCCCACGCACCAGTCGTAAGAATTTTGGAAAAAAGATTGTTGGCCCTAAATACCAATGAATACCGAGGAAGAAGAAAAACCTCGCACACGATGTGGATATGAACCACACGAGGCTCTTCGCGCGCTTGAAAGTTCCCTCGGACAAGCAGGTGCCGTAAGCACCGGTCGAGCACTTCATTTCGCTGCAGATATTGTGACGAGCGGTGGCATAGACGTATTTGTGAGGGCCATATGGGATTTTGCATTTTCCCATATTGGTATTGCATCTCCTCGCATATTTGTATACTTAAAAAAGCGCATTGAAGAAATACATGATATATTAAAGCGCATTCCGGATGAACAGGCCTATACGTCCGAAGAGTTTCAAATACGCATTGGAGAGATTGTATTAGTTGTGCGAGATGCACCGACACGAACATTGGTTACATGGCCAAAGGTGGGTGTAGAAACACATCTCGAAGGTTGGATACGAGCTGTTGCCGCCGCTACTCCGACAGCAGTCTTGAATAAGGTATGGAAGGCGGAAGGAGACTCTCCTTTATTACGCACAGGAGGCGCCGAGTTATGTAAGGCTATTACGGATGGCTCACTCGAACGCGCCCTTTTTTGGATAAAATGGTTTTTTGAAGAAGAGGCAAAGTTAAAAAAAGAAATCAAAGGTGCATCTCTTAGCACGTATGATCGCGCATCCCCCGGTTCAAAACAAAAAGGGGGTGTCGGATTTTTCATTATGGCACTGTATGCGGAAATGTATAAAGAACTTGCCGACAAACAACTCGTCCGGATGCATGAAGAGTTTCAATGTATTCTCCATATGTGGAAAGCAGGTGATACACACATTCAGGGTAGCGCACGAAAACAGATTTTAACAATCCTTACGCAAATTCTGTGTGAAGTACCCCGTTGGAAAGTTCCCGCAGCCCCCCCTCTCATTAAAGACCCGGTTGCAATGTCACAAGCTATTCGACAAGTTCCCAAGTTTTTTCGCGAAGTCATTGCATATGACCCTCCTAAATCACTTCCTGCCATTCTAAAGGCATTCCGTTCTCGCGGAAAAGTGTCAAAGTTGAAAAAAGGGGAGGCCGTGGAAACAAAAATGGACGCTTTTGATAAGGCGCTTGATGATTATTTCTCACGCCAATAATAGAATGGCACAATCTTTTATGAAAAAGGTACAGGGAGCGTTTAACGAACTCGTGTCGAGTGTGAAGGGTGTATTCACACACAAGAAGAGGAGACACCATAAGAAAAAGGCACCTGCTCCTGCTCCTGCCCCTGCTCCTGCCCCTGTGCCTGCACCTGCTCCAAATCAGAAGGCTGGAACGAGGCGGCGGCGCTAAGCTTTCACAACACACACTTTGATTTTTGCAGAATGTATACTTCCCACCGCTTTTTCTTGATGTTCTTTTGTGAGAGGCTCCAACGGAGTATCTCCCGAGAGAAGATTCGGCATCGTCGCAATCATATCAGTGCATATACTTCTATCCCCCAATAGTTCGCATATAAACTGCCCCGTCATCTGAGCTAAAAAGGACATGCTTGTGCTGGTTTGAACCACATACGCGCCTCCTTCGCTCAAGGATTTCTCTCCATTCGCGGTGGGCTGTGTTCGGGTTACCCAGATGCGTATAACACGCCCCTTAAAATCCGGCATGCGCGCCAAAATTCGCGCACAACAATCAAGAAACTGGCTGACTTCGCGCTGATTCGTCACGAACTTCCATTTTTCCTGTATCAAGAAAAGCACTGGCTCGGCCTTCTCCAACAGAAAGAAATGATCCACGCCATTCAAGGATTGTTCCCCAAACTCATCACGAATCTGTTGTTCATTGAGAAGACGCGTGGAAACACCCTTTGAAGCGAACGGTTGGATAAGTTTTCGCAAAGTAATGTCCATCAATTCTTCAAATACGAATCCTTTTGCACCCGTGCCTGAGAGATCCGTCATTCCTATCGAATACAGTTTCTTTTGAGAGTCTAAAAAATACCGTGATACCGGGAAGTATCAAAGTTAAAAAATATTAAGCGGTATAATAGAATACCATGGACACAGGTGCCGCCCTTGGTGGAACGGGTCTATTTATATCCCTTGTCGGAATTATATATAGTGCCATCAATCATAAACATATACGTTCCAACTGCTGCGGAAAAAAAGTAGAGTTTTCAATCGATATTGACTCTACAGAAGCAGGTGAGTCAAAAGATCCAAAGGAAAAAGACAAGAAAAAAGACAAGGAAAAAGAACCTAAAGACAGCGGAATGTATGAAACAAAAATCCTCCCCGTTCCTCACTTTGATGTGTAAGAATATGATATCATGAAACACTTAAGCCATCGCATATATATCTTTAATAGATATGCGTTGGCTCCTGCTATTCGCACTTTGGGCCACACAGGGTCAAACAGACCGGCTGCTACTTGATAGCGCGGCAATACAAAGCTACACAACAACGGCATCCAAAACCTCTACAAAAACGACAACAAGCACGCGAACCTCTTTTCCAACATCGCTTGTGAGTCCTAGCACAACGTCTACGAAATCTATGAGGCCTACCATGCCCTTTACATGGAGCCTTGCGCCAACAAAAACGGCTAGTGCAAGTTCTGCGGCGACAGTATCGCGTGCTCCCAGCAAAACAGAAACTTCCACGAGCCTTTTGACATACAGCCGATTTCCAACTCCTACCCTCACATCATCTGTGTCGAGTTCCAAAACGACATCCGCAAGTCCTACAGGAACTGTTAGCACAAGGCCCTCGCGAAGTTCCTCTGCCAGCCCCACGGTCTCTGCATCCCTACGCGCCTCCAGAACTTCTACCGCATCGGCCACTCTTTCTAAATCCCCTCTCGCATCAAGTTCCCTGCTACTTTCCCCTACATCTACAAGTAGTCTCACATCCACCAAAACGGGAACAGCTAGTGCAAAAGCTACTACGTCACTCCCTTTGACAAAAACACAAACCGCCTCTGGAACCTTGTCCCGTAGCACACGATTCTCTAGCACCGGCAGCACAACCACGGCTCTAACAAACTCATTCCAGTTTACCGCGAGTCATACACGCTCGGACCCACCCTCCAAAACATCTAAAGTATCCGTATCACCTACACGCTGCCAGGTATTTACAAAAAGTCTGAAAGATTCTGCCACTGTATCTGGGACTACAGCAGGTTCGCAAACAAATACTGGTTGTACCACTGCCACGCTCAGCGCTCGTGCGTCTCGTTCCGCAAGTGCCTCTGCCTGCGCAAGCATGTCCCGACGACCTCCACCGACAGGATCCCCTTCCGCGAGTCTATCCAAACTGCCTCGTCCCAGTCCTACCGGAACCGATTCCGTCTCGTATACTGCAAGCTCTACCACTACACCCCTTCCTACAAACTCTACTTCCTCCTCCAAAACGCCAACAACCACCACATCTATAAGTAGCTCACCCAGCTCTACAAAAACTTCTACAGGAAGTGGGACATATACTGCGTCTCAGACATCCAGTAAATCGCATAGTTCTTCTACCACAATGAGCGGCACAGGGCTGGCGAGTGCTTCTATTGTGAATACAGCCACTGTATCAAAAACAATACTTCCGACACTTTCTACGCGAATATCTAGCTCGGTGAGTCAAAGCCCTCGCATAAGCGTAAGCGCATCTGTTGCGCAAAGTCCTACACCTCCTATCACAGCAAGTTCTACACGAACTCTCTTACTCACTGTCACACAGACTCTCACGCAAACAGGAACAACCACGGGGAGTAGATCTGGGACGGAGCGACCTACTGTTAGCCCCGATGCATCATCTTCCGGCAGCACTCTCAGTTCCTCTGGTTCTCCATATGCGTCCCTATCGGCATCTACAGAACCAACTATCTCCCTTTCCGCCGCAGCCTCTGTGTCCCATGGAAGTATGAGTGATTCTTCCAGTAGCTCTGTATCTGCGTCCCTTACGAGTTCTGCAAGCCGTTCCTCCACGCCGAGTGATTCCGTTTCCAGGACGCCTACTACTTCTCTATCTGGAACGGTATCACCTCTCTTGTCCAAAAGCCGCTCAGGAGTGCGTAGCATATCTGCTTCAGCAATCGTCTCCAAAACGCTAAGTGGGCTTCGTTCCAGTTCTAAATCGGCTGCAGTATCGAAAAGTGTGAGTCAGTCTTCTTCTAGCACCGTATCACAATCCTCCGTGTCAAGTCTCAGTGGCTCTACAAGTCTAACTCTCACGAATACGGGGGGCTTTACACGAACTCCGAGCATATCGTCGTCCGAGTGGTCCAGTAGTTCCGCAAGTGTGTCTGTATCTATGGCAACGACTGTCTCGACGAGTCCGGATGGCAGCGCGACGGCCGGCACAGCTTCTGTAGACACGAGTCAAACATCTAGCCCTATACGAACAGACTCCGCGATTCCATCTCTTACTCTAAGAACATGGAGTGGATCTGCTACTCCCAATACATTCTCAGATGTATTCAGTTCTTCTAGTTCGACAACATCTACACAAACTGTGTCACCAACCGTGACACAAACAGGCACAGCGGCAAGTTCTGCCACGAGTTCTGCGACGGCCACGGGGACTGCCACGAGTTCTGCGACGGCCACGGGGACTGCTACAAGTTCTGCAACGGCCACGGGGACTGCCACGAGTTCTGCGACGGCCACGGGGACTGCCACGAGTTCTGCGACTGCCACGAGTTCTGCCACTGCCACGAGTTCTGCGACTTCAAGTAGTTCTGCGACAGCCACCAGTTCTGCGACAGCAACCAGTTCTTCTACTGCTACCGCGACAGCCACCAGTTCTGCGACAGCAACCAGTTCTTCTACTGCTACCGCGACAGCCACCAGTTCTGCTTCCCCATCCGGTTCTATAGATGGAACTGCGACAAATCTAGGAAGTATCAGCCTCAGCAATATAGGGAGTTCCTCTCAAACCGCATCAAATACTTTGTATAGTTCCCTCACAAGTTCTCCATGGACTGCAAGTCCCGCATCAACTATCTCCAACTCCGCTTTTTCTACAATAACTCCCAGTGTCGCATGGACTCTTTCCAATATACAAACTGTATCAAAAAGCAATCCATTCACATCTACGAACACCATTTCTCAATCTATGACGCTCTCACAGAGTTCTACTGTTTCTGTTACAGTCTCCCGATGCACAAGTCATACCGTCACACGGACTGGCACAATCAGTCTTACACAAACGAATCTACCGACAACCATGTTGCGAACAGGCACAGGCACTCCATCGCTCTCTATAAGCATCACACGCACACGTTCCCTTACAACGACAATCACTCCTAGTCGAACTCTTATTACGGCTAGAGTAACTCCTACAAAGTCTGTAAGTATTACACGAACCGTCACACAATCTGTATCACAAACAACGACGATAAGTCCTACACGCAGTATTACAATCAGTATTACACGAAGCTCATCCGCTTTCCCAACATCTTTCGCGAGAACACTGACGCGTTGCGTCACAGGCACGCCATCGCGCTCTATCACGCAATCGCGCAGCTTTACACCTCTTAGAACGATTCCTGCATCCTTATTGGTAACACCTACAGCCTGTGTGACAGGAACACTCTCCCGTACTATCAGTCTTACGCGAACACGCTCCCTTACAACCACTATAACTCCTTCTCGCACACTCATAACAGTGCGACCCACTGTTACGCTGTCTGTAAGTGTAACAAGAACACGCTCCCTTACAACCACTATAACTCCTTCTCGCACACTCATAACAGTCCTACCAACACAATCAAGATCCATAACAACCACTATAACTCCTTCTCGAACACTCATTACAGCGAAACCGTCATTTACAATGAGTCTATCTCGCAGTAGAAGTGTTACTGTATCACGCTCACAAACGAATACACGAACTAAATAAAATTGGATACATATATTTGTAATATACACATACACATATGACTACTGTAGCAGGTATTGTAAAGCTGCTACAAGAGGCATCGGATGCATATTATAATGGTGGAACTTTAAAGATGGACGACGAGGCGTATGATAGTCTCGTGGAACGTCTTACAGCTCTAGATCCAGAGAATTCGTATTTAAAAAAGATTGGCGCGCCTCCTCCAGGCGCGGTAGAGCTTCCGTATCCCATGCCCTCCCTTGATAAGGTAAAACCTGGTGAAGATTCTTTACAACGCTTTCTTGCAAAGAATCAAAACTATGTTGTGAGTGAAAAACTGGATGGACTCTCGGCTCTTTGGAATCCTACACAGAACACACTATATCTCCGTGGGGATGGTATTCTGGGCCAAGAGATATCACATCTTGTGCGTCTCGGTATACAAGGTCTTATACGGGGAACGGATGTAGTTCGTGGAGAGCTGATACTTCCGCGGTCTGAAGGTCAAATTCTAAGTCGTAGTTGGGTAAATGGACAAGTGCATCAAAAAACACCCAGGCAGGAAAATATATCTAAAATACATTTCGTGGCATATGAAGTTATGAATTCATATATGACACGCAATGAACAATTTCAATGGTTAAAAGAGCGTAAATATGAAGTTCCCTGGTATGTGACTGCAGGTATACTTACAGAAACAAGCTTAGCAGAAAAGCTACTAGAGAGGCGTAATGTGAGTGACTATGACACGGATGGACTTGTTGTAGGATTGAATCAAGTTCCTGTGTCCGAATCTACAAGCACACGGGCGCGAAACCCAAAAGACTGTGTAGCATTCAAAATGTCCCTTGCAGATCAATCTGCCGAAACGACGGTTCAAGAAGTGCTATGGGCCCCCTCTGCCCAAGGCTATATGATTCCCCGTTTACGGTTTGACCCGGTCGTGATTGGTTCTGCCACAATTGAATACTGCACAGCTCATAATGCGCGAACGGTTCTCCAATATAGTTTAGGACCTGGTGCAAAAGTGGTTATTCGTAGAAGTGGGGATGTGATTCCAAAACTCGATAGGGTTCTTGTAGGGGCTGCAGAGGCGAGCTTTCCGCCCAAAGGAACATGGGTCTGGGACGGGGAGGCGCATATTACAGTTGTAGGCACAACGACAGAAACAATTACTGCAAAACTGTATCATTTCCTGAAAACGCTGGAGATTCCCGGAGCAGGACCGGCAACTGCGGAGGCATTGGTAGCTGCGAGTATAACAGGGCCGGCACTTGTATGGGGCGCATCCAAAGACACTCTATCGAAGATTCTAGGGCCCAAAACAGGCGCGAACTTATATACAAATCTACGAACATCTCTTTCAAACGTTTCGGAATCTACACTCATGCAGGCTTCGTCGATGATGCCACGAGGAGTAGGAACAATAAAGTTAGCAAGTCTCTTTGCAGTGGAAGCAGATCCTCGTAGATGGCGAGACATATCTCCTCCCGAAGGTTGGACTACGGAAAGTTTTCAGAAATTTCTACAGACATTTCCTACATATGCAGCATGGCGTGAGAAAGAAGTGAGCTATATTCCATATCCGATCCCTGTTTCTGTTGGAAAGCCCGTTTCTGCAAACATGCAAACAGTTTGCTTATCAGGATTTCGCGATAAAGAGCTGGAAGCAATGATAGAGGAAAAAGGCCATACAGTAGTATCTGCCCTTTCTGGAAAAGTTACCATACTTCTTATTCCCGAGGGTCCTATACAGGAAACTGAAAAGATGAAAACGGCGAAAGCAAAGGGTGTAAAGATTCTATCACGCAATCAGTTTCTTGCACAATATATTACATCACAATAGATGAGCGAGGGGGGCGCAAAAACAATAAAAAACCCTTTTTCTAGTTTAAAGGTGAAGGGGCTTAAAAAACCGGCCGTTTCAGCGTCTGCAAAATCTGCTATTGCTAAAGTCAAAGGAGTTCCTAAAGCCGCTGCAAAGACTCTACATGCTGTTAAAACGGGGGTAACAACCACTGCGCAGACGGCTGCTAAGGGGGTAACAACGGCTACACACAAGGCTGCTAAAGGGGTAACAACGGCTACACATAAGGCTGCTAAAGGGGTAACAACGGCTGCGCACACGGCTACTAAGGGGGTAACAACGGCTGCGCACACGGCTACTAAGGGGGTAACAACGGCTGCGCAGACGGCTGCGCACACGGCTGCTAAGGGGGTAACAACGGCTGCGCAGAAAGCTGCAACAACGGCTAAAGGGATTCAACTCCCTCAAACGAGTGCGCTTGGTTTTACAAAAGGGTCGATAGCAGATACTGCCGCCGCAGGTTTAGTGAATAAAATAGAGCAAGCAGGAAAAGCCACATTAGCAGGAACCGTGAAACAAGTTACAGGGCTTTCTACCACAACCGCAGGCAAGTTAGCTGCATTGGACCAACAGTTTGCAACTACGACTAAATCAACATACTCCTTGAGCAGTATGTTTTCGAGTTTAAAAACATCTGTATATAATTTTTATGTTAATATTCCTGTAGCCATTGGAAATTTTATAACACGCCTACGACAATGGGATGCTTCTGCATGGTCGTGGACACTCCTTGTTACATTCATCTTTCTTATCATTTTTTATTTTACCAGTGGATTTACAGCGTGGACACTTGCAGACGCAAATAAAAAAGCAAAAAGTGTATCAAATCAACTCACAGTATTAAATGATAGAATGGCGATTCTATCTAGTTTTTCAAAGCTGCAAAAAGAGTTTTTTACAGATATGGCCAAGGCTAAACAAGTGGATCCATCTACACTTTCTATGCTAGATATACAACCACAAACGATTAAACAAATCGGATATTTGGGTCCACAACCCGAAGGCACGTTTGATGCAGAGGATGCAACCGCCCAAGCACTTTTAGCAGGTATTCGAAGCTTTGTATTTCAAATTGATTACCTTGATAAAACATTGAATAATAAGTTTGCACCCCCTGGTATTCCTTGTCTCTTATATCGTGCAGATGATGGCGCCCTTGTAAGTAAAAACTCCGCAGATATATCTAAAGTAGCAGAGACACTTGCAAATCTTGCATTCCGACCCGAATCCCCGAATCATGCCGCCCCTCTCATACTATATTTACACATTCGTCGCGCCCCCAGTATTCTTCGCGAACCAGATGAATATAAGGAGTTTCTTAGTCGAATCGCAACTGGATTAAAACCACTCGCTCCTCAACATCTCGGCATGTCCCCCCTCGGCATCTTTCACAGGCAGAAACAAGAATCCGTCCTAGTCAGCACACCTCTCAAGGCGTTTGAGGGACAAGTCATTATTCTTTGTAATGCAGATACAAGTGTGTTTCGGAAAGGGACGCGTATAGATCCAGCAGATGATCTCGATTACTGGGTTAACATGCGCGTCTACTTGGGAGATCCAAAAGATACAATCGGCATCACACAAGCTCCCGCCCCAGGAGTCACCCCACAGGCGGTTATAATGAATCTAGCAAACGTGTCTTCCATGACTGAAAAGCAAATGGACGATTTTGCTATAACTGCAAAAAGGGCGTTTATTATTGCAATGCCCTCTCAGGCATCCAATCCTACTACCACCGTCCTTGATACGGCTCTCAATAAGCTCGGTATACATATGATCCCCCTTGATATTTTCAGTCACGATATTGAAGAAACAAAATCACTTATTGCAGAATATAATGGAATGCCATTTCGTTCCAAAGCCGCCTTTTTAAGAAATAGTAGCTAAAGAGTAGGAATGGAGGAAGATATTAATACACATACATCTTCGCACAAAACAGCAATCGTCAACCAACGCTTAAAAAAGGCAATAGAAAAAGGCGAGTATCGTATGAAATATGAGTCTGCGCATGATACATCGCTGATTCAAGCCCTTTCCATTGTGCGTGATTTCATAAAACGGAAAAAGCGCGTATGTTATGGTGGAACCGCCATGAATGAACTTCTTCCTGTATCCAAACAGTTTTATAATCCCGACGTGGATCTCCCCGACTATGATTTTTATACACCCGATGTCGAGGAAGATGTAAAACATCTTGTAGACGATTTGAAGCATGCGGGGTTTACAGATGTGCATAATAAAGTCGGTATGCATGCAGGGACAAAAAAGATTTTAGTGAACTTTATAGCAGTTGCAGATATTTCTTTTATTGAACCAGAACTATTCACAATCATATACAGGCGTTCTATTGTAAAAAATGACGTTCATTATACAGACCCTGATATCTTACGTATGATGATGTATTTAGAACTTAGCCGCCCCCATGGAATGATATCGCGATGGGAAAAAGTATTTGACCGTCTAAAGTTGATAAATACAGAACTTCCTATTCGTGCAGCGTGTCGCACAACTAAGAATCAATATGAAGCATATGTTCCCATGGATATACGAAAAAAAATATTAGAGTATGGTATTAAACATAAGCGAATCTTATGTAATGGCCCCCTTGCAAGTATCTATAAGAAGGGGATCACACATCAAAATGCCGTGTTTAACAGTCATGGAACATATCCCATTCTTTTTGTAAGCCCTGAACCGAAAGAGGATATAATAGAGATACGTGATATGTTAAAAGATGATTCGATAGAAGTCTTTCTCCACAAAGAGCGTGGAGAGATAGTCCCTTTACGGATTGAACTTCGAAGGCGTGATATACCTATATGTATGTTCATACAAGAAACCGCATGCCATTCGTATAGAAGTATTCCACTTCCCGACAAAGGCTCTATTCGAGTTGCGAGTCTTGAGTTTTTGATTACATTATATTTAAGTATCCATATTTTTACAAATAGTAGTCCGGACTATTTAGGCGAACGTATCATATGCCAAGTAAAAAACTTCATAGAATTGTCAGACAAAAACTATAGGGCCAAACACTCACAGTTTTCTCCCTTCAGTCTAAAATGTACAGGGCATCAAGTCGGATACGCATCCCTTTTAAAAGCAAAGTTTGAACGAATCAACAAAGAGAAGGGGAAAACATTGAAGAAGAGGCCGTCGAAAAAAAGGCCGTCGAAAAAAAGGACAAAATCTAAAAAGAGGACAACCCGATAGAGATGTCAGGGTGTTCTACATCCCCTGGAACGATTGATAGAACAATGACAGAAGGTGGGCGAATAGCAAATCTTCTTACAAATACAAGGGCCTGTATGGCGGCTGAGGCACTTGCAAAAGCGAGAGCCCTTGGTTCAGGAAAAGCGTGTGGAGCTCTATGTGGAGTTTCACAAGCGGGGCCGCAAGTTCCAGTGCCAAGTATGCTGCTGAATGCGACTGTCAAGAATTGTTTCAATACATATCAAAGTCTAGAGGGCTGTGTTCCAGAATCTATACGCATTGCGCGACTTCAACAGCGAACACTTGATATGTCTATAGATGCGACAAACCCAGGTGCAAGATTTTCAGAATATGCAAGAAACTTTCCTGCCCCGTGCCCGCCTATACCCGCATTGTATATTAATGCAGGACAACCTATTCTTCAAGGGAGTTCTTGCGGATTACCGAATAAACCTGGTAACCCGGTTCTCCCTATATAATCTCGTAGTCCCCTACAGAGAAACATGCCTACTGCCATATTTGATGCATCTTACATTACATTCCGTAAACGCGCTGCTGTCTTATACGGCTATAATAATAGTCTTACCACTGCCGCAACCTCCAACTACAATATTGTGCGGAAGGAACAGCCCACGTTCCAGACTGCAGAAATCTTGATCACTCGCCGGCAGGGTGGATGCATTTGTGCCCAAGATGCCTCTGGTATCTCTTTTAATCGTCCTACTTCCGGCGCATGTGGGTGTGGGCGTTAAATGTTTGTATTTTTATTTACGATGATGTGTTTATGTTAAAAACATCATCGTGCAATACTGTAAAAAATATGGGAATGCTTCACTGTAGGCAGATCACGCTCACCTTGACTTACTTCTTGAGAGGGAGAGTCTTCACCACCTTCTTTGCGGTCATCTTCAGACTCTTTGGGGGGACTGGAACAGGAGCCTCCTCATCGTCCTCCACCGGTGGGGGGACTACCTTTGAATCCAGCACCTCGTCATCCTCCTCCTCTTCGTGAAGGTTTGCAAACGACGCCTTTGTATCAGAGTCCTCCTTATCCTCATCCACGAATGCATAGTTTGAAAGTCTCTGAGGGACCTTATCTGCGCGAATCTGAATCGCCTTCCAACTAATACCAAACTTACCACCTGCGAACCAAACACCCGTGCACTGAATGAGGGCTGTCAGAATCGTTCCCTTCACTAACACGTCCTCCAAGGGGACATCCGTCAAAGGGCGCTTCTGGTCATCATATACATTTGTCTCAAACTTGCCATTTCGCTGACGCAACTGCAGCTTGATTGTAGGGGGGTAGGGCTTCACATTCCCCGCCTGATCCTTGGCAAACTTTACAGTAGGAGTATAGAGCTCCGAAAGGACCTCACGACTCTTGACGCCCTTAAACCAAGAAGTTGCATTCTTGACACCCTGGTCCAACATGAAATCGTCGAGACTTTGTAAGAGATTGTAGAGTGCTGCAGTTGTAGGGTTGTTTGCAGGGTCATCATATCCGCGGAGATTCACGTCCACAGAATACTTGGGAGGACCACCCTTATCAAAGACAGACATGCCAAATGGAGTCTGAAGAGGCCCTACCTGCAAAACGAGAGGTTGACTGTTGTAGTTCAAATACGCTTGTTTACCACCCGACTCTAAAGACTTCACGGCGGAGAAACTGATCTTAGATACACTGAAGGATGCAGGAGTAACAACAGAAGACATTTCGGCTATACGAACCATAGGGGGGAGTGGGGCGTCAATTTTAGGCTGACGCGACGGCCCGTTTTTTTTTGCGCCAGCCGTGTAGAATCAAGATGGTATTGTCACAGTCAGAACTTCTACGATATCAACAAGAACAGGCCACAAAATATGTGGCAAGAAACCGGTGTGTAGATGCTTCCCTCTTAACAATGGTGAATCAGGCAAAAGCATCGGGTATTCCTACACCTGGTCGAGTGTCATCTATATCCACACGCGATGCATGCTCGGGTCAAGCAACTATATGTGGAAAAGGAACAAATGGTGAATATATAGGCGTCTTACAAGCAGCTCAAGCATCCGCTTTCAACGCCCCATGTTCAACAAATAAACCAGGGGATACGGGAGTGATATCACAAATTGTTCTTCCTACGCCCTGTATTAACTACAACGCACCCCCCTTTACACAACAAAACTTATCTACAATGTATGTGGCACCTTGCACAGATCCCGGTAATCGTGTGTATTTCCCCCCGTTTGTTTCAAATGGGCCTGGTTGCAGTATGAACATTAATCGCACACCAAGCGCTTAATGGCTGGTAAGAAACGCCACAAGGGGTTCTTAATTTTAGCACATCACGATAGAAGGAAGATATGTCTTCAAAAGGAGTCTCAAGAAATATAAAAAAAATGCATCCACGAAAGACACGAAAACATCGGTCTGTCTTATCTATGAAACCCCCCCCTGAGAAAAAATTCCGGTTTCATATTCTTGCCGTTCCGCACACAGTGACACGAAAAGATTACAGCGCATGTGCATTTACACAAAAAGCACTTAAGTTTGGTAAAATGATGTTTCGACGTGGCCATACCGTCATTCATTATGGTCATAACGAGTCTGATATTGAATGCACGGAACAAGTATCTATCACGGATAACCAACTTTTTCAAGACACATATGGTCACTATGATTGGAAGAAAGAGTTGTTTCGTCATAATACATCCGATAACTGTAATAAAGTATATAATGAACGTGCGATTATTGAAGTTGGCAAACGAAAGCAACACCTCGATATTCTATTATGTTTTTGGGGGATTGGACATGCAGATGTAGCCAAAGCACATCCTGATATGATTTGTGTAGAGCCCGGTATTGGATGTTTTAATACACCCTCTACACCTTTTAGTATTTATGAATCATATTCCGTTATGAACTATGTATATGGGCAAGAAAAGTGGCAGCCGAAATGGACAGATGCTGTGATTCCAAACTATTTCGATCTCGAAGACTTTGAGTTTAGTCCAACACCCGGAAGTTATTTTATGTATTTGGGTCGTATCATTGAATCAAAGGGGATTGGGATTGCAGTGGAAATTGCAAAACGGACAGGAATGAAACTAAAGGTAGCGGGACAAGGTGACTTTAAAGCGAATGTGGGATTTGAGCCACCCCCCGAAGTGGAACTTGTAGGATATCTGGAACCGCACGAACGCGATGTCATGTTACGTGGGGCATTAGCCCTACTTGCGCCTACACACTATAATGAGCCATTCGGAGGTGTAACGATTGAGGCACTTTTATGTGGAACACCTATTATTACATCCGATTGGGGGGGATTTGCGGAGAATAATATACATGGCGTAACTGGGTATCGATGCCGTAATATGGACCAGTTCGTATGGGCTGCAAAAAATGTGCATAAGATTGATAGGCGTAAATGTCGTGAGTTTGCAGAAAAAAACTTTTCATTTGACCATATTGCACCCATGTATGAGGAATATTTTGCATCTCTGATACCCATTTTCACAGGAAAGGGGTTTTATCAAGAGAATAATAATCGTAAAGACCTCGATTGGCTGAAGAGAGAATATCCGTGTAATAAC
This sequence comes from bacterium, assembly GCA_009924895.1. Lineage (GTDB taxonomy): Bacteria > Patescibacteriota > Minisyncoccia > Phycocordibacterales > UBA2100 > UBA10103. Next base: position 42,967 of record RFQR01000004.1, on the reverse strand, counting down.
TAGATGAGTCGCACTCGAAAAGTGAGTCGAACATTCCCAAAAGAAGATCCTGAAAAACCCTGGACGCGGAAACATGTATATAAAAAATGGGTGCGTAAACTTACGTATAAAAAACCCCGACACACCAAAGATGAAGATTTATGTGTAGCAAAACAACATTTATGTGCTGGGGATCTCGGTATTCGACGGAAATATATGCCTCAGTTTCAAACAAAAGGAGATGTGCAGCATTTTCGGAAGTTTATTAAAAAAGTATATAATATTTCTAGCATGAAAGGAAAACGCACGGCATTACAGTTACATCCATCTCAAAGTGAAATCAATAAGAAAATCATTAAGAATCTTGTGAAAGAACCCGATTCCATTTTTACAAAAGTGATGGTTCCACTTGTTATTTCAAAAGACAACTATATTGTGGACGGGCATCATCGATGGGCTGCATATCGCACGGAACGACCTACTACGTCGTTGCCTGTGATTGTAATAAATGCTCCTATCAAAGATATTTTAGGGATTGCGGTAGCTTGGGGGGCCAAACATGAAGATTTTTAACGGTAGCGTGGGTTTAAAGCATTTCCACAACCCAAGGAAGCGCTCTCGCTGCCGCTGTAGATGCTTGCACTAAAGCCATGAGCACATACATGGCTCCCAGCTTTTTGTGTTCTTTATCTTGAGCCCTTGTAACAAATGCTTCTATGAGTGCCAAGTTCTTCTTTTCCCACCACGCTCGTGTTTTGTCAAAAAGATCTGCAGGATCAAAACGAAAGATGCGCTGTCCTCCAGACACGTGCCCAGGAACGATCAGTTCTTTCTGGGCACGTGAAAGCTCTAATCGTGTGTCCCATAAATATAATAAATGTTTATAGAATCTCAAATGATCAAACGAGTTCATTGCATGAAACCACTCGCAGCTCACATAATATCCTAATGCCTCTATTTTCAAAAAAATATCCAATACCGACTGATTCCATGCTTGTTGGGGCGTTAAAATGTCTGTCGTAATATGTAAAATAGTATACTTTCTTTCGCGAAGCCATGCAATACGTGCATAAATTCTGTCTTTTGCGTGTTGAGTAAACTCTGTCCGATTGTATGGATTTTGTGATGCAAATCCGGTAGCCATCGAATGCACAAGAGTTCGAATATCAAACGCCCAAATAACCTTTGATTCATCTGCAAAACTCATAAAATATGCCTTTGGGATTGTGTGAAGGGGGTCCAATGAATACAGCTCGGTGGTATTTGTAGCAAGTTCCATTGCATTTACGGCAGGACCCTGTTGACGATATCGCCTCAAAGGCGCCACTCGCCTCCAGAGTGTTTGAATTTTTTTGATGAATATATGTTCCGATCGAGTGTATATTCTAGATAAGTCTATGTGTTTCATTTTTGATTTGAAAGGATTTGGATTTTTGAAATGGCGAGAACAGTAATCTCCTTGCGTTGCTGGAAATGAGCATTGTATGTTTGGATTTGCACGACTTTTAACATTATGACATTTACGAAACTCACGTGCTACACCGGGTTCCATCTCTACCACTGGGAACGGGATTTAGCCAGGCCCCGGTTTCCAGATTCTTCCTGAAAAACCGCAGTTCAACATGAATACGACGGACATCCCGGTTGTTTCAAAAAGAAAAAGGAGAATTGCCTTCCGGTATAAAAAAATAGGAGCTCAGCTTTCCAAAATTGATGACCCGGTATATCAACAAAGCATCTAGAAACCTGCGTATTATGCCCTCTAATACTTCCTTATCCTCCGGTATACAAATGAACTCCCCTGCTGCCTCCAAGACTGCCAAGCCCGTCAAGGCCGTTGCGAAGAAGGAGGCTGCCGCCCCCGCCCCCGTGTCCGTCTCCGTCCCTGTTGTGGAGACCCCTAAGCCCGCTGCAAAGGGCAAGGCCGCGAAGGCCGCTGCAAACACTGTTGTGACCTCCACCCCTGTTGAGGTGGCTCCCGTTGCTGCCCCGGTTGTTCCCACCACCACCCTGGATGAGGACCTCAAGGCCGTTACTGGTAACTTGAATACTCTCAAGGAGACTGTGTCTGCTATGCTATCTCAGGTGAAGAAGCTGGAGAAGCGTGTTCACCGTGAGATTAAGGATGCTCGCAAGCGCAAGCGCCGCTCCAAGACCGAGGAGGGCGGTGAGGAGAAGCCTCGCAAGCTCAGCATCTTTGAGATCCCCACAAAGGTGACGGATGAGCTCTGCAAGTTCCTTGGCAAGCCCAACAGCACCCTTATGAGCCGCTCAGAGGTCACCAAGGGCGTGAACAACTACGTCAAGGAGAACAACTTGAAGAACAAGCACGATATCAAGCCCGACGCGGCCCTCAAGAAGCTGTTGGCGATTGGTGAGGGTGAGCCCCTGACCTACTTCAATCTCCAGCGCTACCTGAATCGTCACTATGTGAAGGCCGCTCCCCCCAGCGCATAAAGTGTATAAGTGATACACACATTTTTTCTAGATATACATAAATGGCAGACGATGAGTTAAATGCAAAATTTCAAAATTCATATACTATATGTAAGGATGCATTGGATAAGATGTTTAATTATGAATATAAATTCAAAATAACGGGAAACTCGAAGTATTTGGATAGGGTAAATAATGCAAGAAAAAGATTACTTAATGAAATTGACCCCTTAAATATGAACGGGGTTATGAGTCTGTATGTAGACATAGGAAGCCCTTTGAATGCGCCGAAGCCAAGGTCAAGGTCAAGGTCAAGGTCAAGGTCAAGGTCAAGGTCAAGAAGAGTAGGGCAGACTACACTTGATAGTTTTTTTAAGAAATAGTTCAGAGGTGAAAATCCCTTTGATATCGAACCACAAAGCGACTGAAAGGCTCTTCGTGGCCCGATAGCTCAGTTGGTTAGAGCATTCGGCTGTTAACCGAAAGATCGAGGGTTCAACTCCCTCTTGGGCCGCTTTTGAGACACTCATAGTATCTCAAAAGCGGGATAGCAAAGAGGAATTGCGATGGGCTCATAGGATGCCTTGGTCTCCCAGTAACCCATAGGTCCCTAGATCGAAACTAGGTCCCGCTATTTTTTCAGAACCTCGTAGATTCTGAAAAGACGCCACGAAATATCTTTTTCAAATAATCAGTTGCATTTGGAATAGCAGTAGATTCATTTACTTGGAATGGCTCATTTGTTGGAATACCTTGTGCAGCAAGCTGTGAGTTTACAAGCATCTTTACATAGGACTCTAAAGGTGAAGCCATTTCTGTTCCAGGCCGCACTGTAGCTGGAACTGAACTTGCACCAACTCTTCGAGCAACTCCTGGGGCTGTTATCAGTGGATATGATACAGAAGAACTCACAGGTGTTCTTTCAGGCCTCACTGCATTTGTCTGAAGAGTCATATCCCCTCCTACCGCCAAGTTTCCAGAAGTCGCCGCTGCATCAATATCCGCTTGTGTAGGATTCGGCGCCGTTCGTGTATCAAGTCCTGTACCATCCGGTTTTATATCATTACCAGGACTACATTGAGACCCATTTGTTAAAACGTCCTCCGGTGTGCAAGTCCCCATGGGAGGCAACCCCATCGCATTCAAATTCACACATAGTTTATTTGTCTTACAAAATCCACACCCCGTTCTATTGGCACAACTTGCACAATCTGTAATAACATTACATGGACATTTCACAGGAAGCGTTATTTGAGCCTTTGGGTCACATTGATTTGAGCCTGAACCAAACTCGGACTGTTTCATACATTTTCCAGAGTTCGTGCAAAAGCCACATCCTGTTGTATTTGCACATGTCACACAGTCTGTAAGGTCCTTGCATTGTGGAGGAGGGCACATACTCACACTTGTAATAGTATTCACGTTGGTATCTATAGCAGATCCAGAACCAGATCCAGAACCAGAACCAGATCCAGAACCGGATCCAGTATTTATACACGATTGTTGTAAGGTTCCGTCGGGGGCATTTGTTTGTTGCCATGCGCATGTATTATAAAATGCACATGTTGCACACGATGTAAAAGATGTGCATGTTATATCCGTGCATTTTGCAAGATCGCTTATAAAATTCGTAAGTTGTTTTGTACCATCCCGTAATACCATCCAGTTTTGTAAGTTAGGTGTTACATATGGCTTCCCTGATTGACTTGGAATACATGCCAGAATAGTTCCATCTGCGACACCAGGAAGTCCTTTTACCGGACCCGCATAATCAACCGCCCATCCACAATCCTTATTTGCAAGGCATTTACTACAACTCGTAAGTGCTTTACATGTATCTTCCATATTGGATTGTGTATATGCAGGGAGTGCTTGAAATCCCTCTAACACAAAAAAGTATATAACTGCAATGGATGCAAGTATAACTGCAGCAAATAGAATGCCATATGCCATCCCTTCTAAAGTGCCTCAAGAAAGCTTTTACATTCATTTAGATGATCTGGGCGAATTCTCGATTCCCACGGATGTGCCTGAAAATGCTTTCGGACACTTTCTAAGAGGACGGCATCCATGAATATATCAAGGCTCGTATCTTTCACATTACTTTGCAGAAGTGTTTCTATATTTGTATAATATCGCATCCAACTAAACGCCGTATGTGCAGCTATATGTATACGTCCTCGGAGGGGTTCTACACCACACAATATTCCTGCGTCTAAGAGTCCCGCCTGTTCGATTCCTTCTCCTTGAAGCACCTCGGAAAGTAGTATTTCTTCAAATCCATTATATGATCTGCGAAAGGGAATCCATAGACGTGGAACTCCTGATAAGAGAAAGTCCATGTCTGTGCTGACAACTATATCCAGTTTCTGTGCCGCTGCTAAATCTGTAAGAACATCATCCGCCTCGTGTATAGCCTTCACAAATCGAATACCCATGTCCGTAAGGGTTTTTTGAAATGCCTGTCGAATCTCATATGTTATATGCCATCCTTGATATTCCAGGCGTGCCACAGAATACTCTATAATCTCTCGCTCCTTCTGTGTAAGTGTCGCTGTTGCAAGCTGTTCTTTTAATACGGTGGCTTGCTGTGTAGCGGTATCACGCGCAGTTCTTCTTTCTTTCACTTCCACCTCTTTTTCGACAGGCGACTTACCATCTAAGATAAAGACGAGGGTGTGACCCTTTTCTTGTAGTTCTTTCAAGCTCGGGTATATCTCCATATAATCGGATTTATACGTATAAAGCATAGACATTGCATCGAACCCGATGCGAAGTTTAGGCTCTCTAGGGAGTGTGTGCGTTACAATAGTATGCCGATATCCTCGTAAATATGAATACAACCCTTTCACACCCATTTCGTAATAGGGGGCTAGGAGGTATTGAAAGGCAATTTTACAGCACTAGGTGAAGAGTAGACTCTTTCTGAATATTATAGTCTGCTAAAGTCCTTCCGTCTTCCAGCTGTTTTCCTGCAAAAATGAGGCGCTGCTGATCGGGAGGAATCCCCTCCTTATCTTGAATCTTAGCCTTCAGGCCCTCAATCGTATCAGAGGATTCCACATCCAGCGTAATAGTCTTTCCAGTTAGAGTTTTCACAAAGATTTGCATTCTATTTTAGTATAATACGATAGGTTTAGATGGTTAACGACGCCTGTGATACGTGCCCTTGCGCTTCTTTGGACGCATGTGCCGGGTACGTCTGCCGCGACTGCCACCTTTCCTGCTAAGGTGGCAGCTGCGACAAGGTATCCACGAATTGCCATTTTTTAGCCGTAGGTCGATTCCATTCACAGCTGCAACTTCTCCGTTTATATCACCACATGTTACATGAGAATGTAAACGTTTATTGCAGTGAGTCTGCATTCTTTATATATTAATTCTATTTTATGATACCTACACTTCTAACATTGGATGCGTGAAACGCAGTGACGTAGCCCTTCTACTATGGTGAGGTCTCGCTACCGGCAATGCTATTCCAAGTCGTGCATACATCTTTTCACGCCCATTCAAATACCGCCACGCATAATCCGTAGAATCCTCCGTATTGTTTATATGCCTCGCTTTCCAGTTCGTGTCCGCAATCCAATGACTCTGTGCCACCCATAGACGTTTCGCCTTCACATGTGTTCCTTTGGATGCAATCGCAATCAATATAAGTTCTGCCCACGTTTCCACCATGGCCTCCCTCTCAGGAATCGACCAACCCTGTTCGTCTAAACACGCTGCATGCATCATTTCATGAATCAATACACGCGTATGCTCTTCATGACGATATATATAAATGCCATCCGTAGAACATCCATGGGTATAGCCTCCGTTCACATGCTCTGCGCCCAAATCCTGTCCCTTTTGAGGAAACCCCCTTTTCCACTCCGACGCATAATATGTAACTCTCCAGGGTTTCTTATTCGCCGCAGGACCAAACCACTGAAACACTTTTGCCCACATATCCCAATCAGGCTCTACCACCCCTTTTGGCAGAAAAGCTAGGACACGTGCCAGCCCTCCTAAACGCTTACAGACTCGTCTCACAGTGCCATCTTTATATCCATCCCATATACTTTTCTTCAATCCCAATCGATCAAACTGCCCCCCTGTAGTAGCCTCCTGTTCGGCCAAAAACATTTCATCCCCTTCAGGCTCACAGACGGTCCATGAATCGGAGGGTTCATCCCATAGTTTTTTTGCATGACTTACTAACTCGCCCAATAGAAGGGGCAACATCTGTTACTGCATTAGTAAAAATAGTGCGAAGTTGAAGAAATAAACTTTCCCAAATAATAGGGATTCGATAACTTGGAATTGTATATCCACCCCCTGTCGCCTCACATGTCGCCAAAGCCCCAATCGCAGCCTTCCTCTGTATTTCTGTAATATCAGGATGCAATAAGAGAACGTCTAGTATAAAATGAGTAGCCTCCACCCAACGTAGGTTCCGCATTAACATTTCATACACAAATGCCTTTACTTCTTTCACATCCTGTATCTTAGGAGGCGGAGAACGCCGCCATTTATCAATAATTGCTGTAAATATACTTGACCAACTTGCAGTGCCTTGTATCGCCGTTTGAAATGTTTCAAATGCAGCATCCTCCCCTCCCACAGGAACTTCTACAAACCAATCGCGTATTCTTTGAGGAACAGGCAGTTCTGATGTAAACCATATAGATAAATCGCCCTCGTTCTGTTCCAGGCATGCCTGTATGAGTAGAACAGATTCGGAACTCAATAAATGGGCATGATACAGAACAAGAATACGTGAACCGCGCCCCTGCTTTCCAGCCATTACTTGCGAACCCTGGCCCAAATTTGCAAGAATAGGTCTTAAAATATGCTTATCCTGCATAGACATACGAGCAATGTCAAGACCGATATGTATAAAGGATGTTTCCATCATAAACTGTCCCGCCATAGAATCTTCTGGATCCGCCCCCTCTTCTGTCGCCCCCGCCTCCGTGACATCCCCTGTTGCCCCTATAGCCCCTGTTCCGCGCATTTGAATTGTAAAAGGAATCTCGCGTATATGAGCAATATTCTTGAGTGCCGTGTGCAGGGCTGTTTTTTTCCCCGTGCCAGCCATACCCCGCCAACATATGGAGAGTGTGTCCATCTATCTGTGAAAGAGGCGAAGCTTTAAGGCTTTCGTCTACCCCCCCACAAATAATATCGCCTAAGGCGTTCCTACACACTATACAATAGACGATGGAGTGGACCATTCCATTAGATACAATGGAACTTTCAGAAATAACTATTGGGACACCTGTACAAAGTTCGAAACTTATATCCCCCCTATCGTATTCGGACGGGGATGCAACATTTATAAATCTCTGTCTTCTTCTACCACTCCTTCCCGTAAAATCATATGATGTCGCGTCAGGGCGCCTCATTATTTCCCTACAGGGATGCCCTATAGCCAATAAACTCATCACATTTCAAGACATGTTAATCAATACAGTTATAAAAAATCAAGACAAATGGTTCAAACAGAATCCCACCTATACAAAACAAAATATATATCAAGGATTCCAACCTTTTATAGAAAATGGCGCGATTCATTTATACTGCCCCTCTTCATCCATGGGTCTCACAAATGAAATATATATATACAATGAGAATGCTTGGTCACGTGGCATCATATCGCCTACCCTATTTGCACCCGGTAAACAGGTGAAACTTGCAATAAAGTTCCAGGGACTTTCATTCCATCAACAGCCTGTATCAAAGACTTGGACGGGAAAGTTTCGCCTGCAACATCGTATTGTCGCCATCTTAACTGTTTAGTTTTTGAAGGCTTACAATACTCACGCTTATGACGGATAATAAAAGACTTATATGTAACATTAGAATCATATAGGGGCGTTCTGCGGTCAGATTCGAGTCGAGATAAAAGTAGGCCGTCCCTCCAAAAATCAACATCAATATTGTATTGACGATTGTGACATTTGTGATAGCAGTTGTCATATTCCTTTTGAGATCACTGCTTGCGGATGCAGCCGATATGGTATATATTGTATATATGATAGCTGCGAAAAATCCTAATAAACTTAACCATTGCCACCAGGCCATTTAGCTTTCTATAACACGAATACTTTATTTAGCGGTTGGTTGGATAACACGCGCGACAGGAGTCCTTTGACGCCCCTGCTGTAGTTTTCTTACTTCTTTGTGGATATAGTCTTGACTTGCAAGCTGTAGTTCACTCGATTGAAAGAGAACGAACATTCCAAAGCCAATAACACAAAAAAGGAAGGGTGTGCCGACATAGTTCCAATATGCGTCCATACGAATACCTTCGGTAAATGTTCCCATCTTTCTTGTTTTGTATAAGGTTATCTATCTATAAAATAGTAGGATGCGGGACTCTTTACACAAGAAACTTAAACAAGTTACTCGCAAGAAACATGGTCAACCAATGCCGGGACCTTCGCAATGCCATCCATCTATGGGAAAAGTTACACCTCCGCATGGCTGCATACCCCTCCAGGTTCTACAGAAAGTAGCACATACGCTCGCAATTCCTTCGTCGTATAGAGGGCGCAAACTACGGAATGAAATTGGAAAGCGCCTGAATGTCCCACCCGGGGCCGAAAGAACGCTTCTGAATAAACTCCCTATTGACAATAAAGAGAAGGCCGATTTAGCCTATCGATATTTAAGGCCCGCTATGCCAAAAGAATGGATATCAGATCCCGATGCGTGGCTTGATTCTACCAATATTGCGAATGTGTTAAATCAATATGAAGATGCATACCCTAGTTTTGAATTCATGGGCCCCTTTCCTATTGACTTTGCTGCCCCCAATCCATATAAAACTGGTGAAAATACCCAGTGTCTCATGACCGAAATTTGTGAGATTCGTGTGCAAAAAGCCCTTGAAAACGGCACTCGTCATATTGGAATAGTATACAATCTCGACCCCCATTATAAATCCGGTAGTCATTGGGTCGCCAATTTCATTGATGTAGCCGGTCATGCATGTTATTATTTTGATTCATACGGAATGGAACCTCCCGCCCAAATAGCTCGTTTTATGAAATGGCTTACGACACAAGATCCAAATATGAAATTGTTCTATAATGCACGGCGTATACAATACAGTAGCACAGAATGCGGCGTATACTGTATATATTGCATTATTCGCATGCTAGAAGGTGATACATTTACTCAAATCACGAGGCGCAAACCCAAAGATTCGGATATGCTAGATCTTCGCGATTGGCTTTTTTCTACATAAGAATGCGCTTCACCCAATCTAAAAAGGTCCTGCATCTTAAATAGAGAGACCTATCCATGACGGACATACGACCCGGGGCAAACGTGCATGACCAGTTTTTTAATGTTAGAAATGAGACTATGTTGGAACGTATTTTATATACGGACTTTCAACGTCGGATGGGGGATGATTTAACTGAAAAGCAGCAGCAACGTTTGATTAAGACAGTGAAACATTATATGACGGAAGTCTACGCCAAAAATCCGAATCAAACGCCGCAGTTTCTGAATAAGGAAGTTCTACAGGCGGTTGTTCCAGACTATTTGGGATATTTGAAGCGCAACAATCGCCCCGAGGAAAATGCTCTTCAGATGGATGTTACTAGTCGGTTTGGTCAGATACAGAATGAACGTCAGGGGGCTGCCGTGGCTGTTCCTACACAACCTGATTTTCGTATAAATATGGATTCAGATGGCCCATCCCCTTTATCACGATTTGAAGAGTTGAAGAAGCTTCGTGAAACGGAGGCTGCACGAGACGCCGCGATGAACCCCCCCCAAAGCCAGGAACTCGCCATTGTTCCTCAAGACACCTCTATGAACCGTTTTGTAAACTCCGACGTAGATTTTCGAAATAGCGCAGAGGCCTCACGCCAACGTGATCAACTATCTCTGATTATGCGCGAAACAGAGCGCGCCCTAGGGCGCAATGAGATTGTGCAATCCGCACGAACCCTTCCGGATCCTCGCGCCGTTCTTTTAGGAGATGCGGGGCAAATCCCTCCCACCTCCCGTTCTCAAGGTATTGCTTCTGCAAACCCTACTATAGCCATATCGGATTCCTATCGTGACCGTGTTCTTCCTCAAGATGTAATCAAGCCACAGGATGATATTGTGGCATATAAGGAAACGGAACATAACCTGTTTGTCTATAGCGCCGACCGCGACTGGGTCAATAATACCACGGAAACTCGATATAACTTTTCCGTTACATTTGACCCTGCCAATAATCAACCAGGCTTCGGCTACAATACTGCCACCAATATCAAGTTCAAGAATATTACGCGCATTGAGCTCGTAAAAGTAATCATGCCAACGGAGGGCATTGATATTCTTCGAACATATGACACGACTGCAAGTGCTTTCGTAACAAGCCTAAATACGAATATCTTTTCCTTTCCCTATCTTCAAGTGCGTATTCCCGAGTTGAATCATAACGGATATGGAACGAATGATGGAATCAATAACTCCTTCGCATCCATTTCCTATGATGCATATTGGACATCAGATAGTAATGCAAACAATCGCGGATATGCGCGTATGATTCCCAAGTTCTTAAAATGCCAGAAAGTGTATTATCCAACCCCTTTATCCACGCTTCAGAAGCTCACATTTCAGATTCAGCGACCGGATGGAACTTTGGTGAGCACGACAAACGACAGTTTAACTGTGACCGCCGTTTTAATGCCGAGTAATACGGCATCTACTACAAACTATAAGGGGTCTGGTGCGGCCACCTACGAATGGATATGGCTGCAAACATCCGCCTATTTCAGCCAGTTTATGGTGAGCCAAGGGGACCGTATTGTTCTAAAAAATGTATCATTTCAGTCAACGCTTTCCACATATCCTGGAGTCGTAGACCTCGTGAACTATTTGACACAGCCCCAAGGTATTCTTGTATCGGCAATAGGTATCAGTACGGGTGCGTCCAATGGATATGTGGATGGAGCAAATAACGTCGGGTATGCAAATTCTATCATTATCCGAAATAACTTCCAAGATCCTACAACAGGCGCAACTACTATCAGTTCCTGGGTGACAAACTATATCGCCTCGGTGGCCACGTTCCGAAACAATGCCACCGCAACAACTATATCACCTTCCGCGGGTGGTTCCGTGACGCTAACACTTCCTACAGGATTAGCCTATACTGCCGGTATGCCAGTCTTTGTAAATGGCGCAACTCCTGCGAATAACTTCACAGCCGTTGTCCAGAGTTATACGACAGGCACGGGTGTCATCGTTCTCAACACGATTGCAAATATTAATGGAACATTCGCCGGTTCAGTTGTGTATACTGTGACTGCAGGAACAATCCCCTCTTCTGCTCGCCTCATCAATATGAATCATCAAATCCAAATCATCATGCGCGTCATTACTCGTGAAATGGATTCGGCCGCCAAGCTTCGCCCCGATAATTTACAAGCATAAGATAGCGGATGAATGATGCCGTAATACAAGTAAATCCCTTGAATGGCCTTGTGTCGAAAGGTGTGAGGCCCAAATGGATGTGTAGGCATGCCAGGGCAGAACTCCTGGATCGTAAAAATATGTTATACGCATGCAAAGAATGCAATTCATCGACGGGTGTTATACGAGTCTTACCCGCGGTTACAACGGCGAAAAGTTCTCCCAAAAAGGTGTCTATTTCTCCTGGAAAGGCCGAAGAAGCCGAGGGATTTAAGGTATAAACTATGTATCTCAAAAGAATGTGGCCCGATGCTGTCAAAACAGTGTATGTGCTCTGTCATCCTATAAAAGAAAAGGAGCGATATGATCGCCTCCTACCTCATCTTTTACAAATAGGAATACCTGCAGAGCGTATCAAGATCTGTGCCCCAACATGGGGTGCAGATCTAACTGTAGAACAAATCTTCGCCGCATATAATCCCTTTTTAAAAAGAGATGTGCCCACCTTTACATTCAAAGCGTGGGGACTTACACGCGGAGAAATCAGTTTGGGTCTGAATTTCGCAGAAGCTGTTCGCCAGGCATCTACCGAGGAGGGTCTCATACTCACACTTGAATCCGATGTATGGCTACGTGCAGATTTTGTAGAATGTTTGAATGCGCTCCTGGTAGACGCTGCAGACAAGCCGTGGGATTATATTAGTTTAGGAGAAGGTGTTGGGACACGCGCCCCTGGCGCCCCTGCCTCCTATTATGCACCCACACGGGCATTTACACCCCCGCATCAATGGGTCTTTCGTTGCACGGATTCTATGCTCTTTACGACCGATTATATGAAACGCTTGAATAAGACGTTTCTCCCGTTCAAAGAAATCATAGATTGGGAAATGAATTATCAACTCATGCTCCATAAAGGGAAGGCACTTTGGGCAGATCCCCCCCTCGTTGAACAGGGAACATGTAACTCTCGCCTTATTACTTCGCTACCGGCTTAGGAATATTCACAGGCGGACCTGGTTGTGGCACTCCCTCTATCATGCGCACTCCCACCGTTCCCAGTTTTTTCTCAGGAATCTTCTTCTCTGCAACAATTTTTTCAGGATTTTTTGGGTCCTTCTTCTGTATTGCCTCATACGCATCATATCGTATTACTGTGCCTTCCTCGTTCACAACCTCTTTTAATAAATATGCAACTTTATTTACAACCTTAAAAAACTCATTTGGCTTTATACTTCCTACGCATATATCATTATCATTAAACTTCCCTGCAGAAGCCAATATATCCTGTTCCAATATAGGGTCGTATATAAAATCACCCACCGCCCCCTCTAAAGGGAGGCATTCGAACTTCCCATCCTTATTTTGTTTATAGCTCAGTTCACAATCTACTGCCGCAGCTTTCATAATACATTCAAGTGCTTCAATAATCTTCCGTTTTCTCTCAGAAATCGTATAGATCATTTCATCCGTCGTTAGCACATACGTTGTCATATCCGGCTTTATAGGAAGTCCAACGGCCATTGCTTTTGATGCATCGACACTATCATGAAGCAATAGTGTTTCATCAATCTTATATTCACCTGTGCGGTCTTTTTGAGCCCTCTCTGAAAAACAAGAGATATATGTGTAAATACTCACGTCTCGCTGATCCTCTGGTAAATCCAAATGACTGCCAATACGAATGGCGCGCCCCTTCACTTGTCTTAATCGCACTTCATTCCAATATGGTTCCATGATATGAACCGCACGGACATTGCGAAGAGACAATCCTTCTGCGCCGGCAGATGTAATACAAAATACACGACATAACTCCCCCTTTTTATTATCTGTATACCCAGATTCCGATAGTATTTTATGCATCGACTCAGGAAGTTCTTCGAACTTTGCATTAAATATATCTAGCGCCGCGCGGCGCACTTCGGGTTCTTCTTTTCCTGAAAAGGTCATATATCGTGGCTGTGTTGGATTCTTGCGCAAAGATTCCTCTGTAGCCTTTGTAAATACTAATGCGCCCCCCATAGATGTAATCTCAATAGGAGCATATCCATTCACTTCCATTGCCACACGGAAAATACCAATCCCCTCCATATCGAGAAACTGACTATATACAAGGGAAGACCCGGGGGCTGCTACTATACGCTCAAGCATGGCCGCATATTTTGCCGAATAGTTTTGTAAACCATCTTTACTTTCCAGTTTCATGTATTCTTTTGCAATTGTTTTCAAACATTCTTTGGCCCTTGCACACGCTGCCGGATATTTCTCTCCAGGTTTTGTTCCAGCTTTACATTCTATATCGCTTGGATCACCACCTTCCAGATCCGGCATACCTTCTATTAGCTTCAGTTCACCGCGCACTTCCATAAGCATTTTGCCAAGATGATTTTCCCCCATTTTTTCACCACCTTCCCCCCAAAAGCTATTGACAGGAGATGCTTGTATAAGTTTTTTATCGCCAGTTGAAAGAAGCAGGGCTGCTAACTCTTTATTTGAGCCAAACTTAATATCCATGGCTCGCTTCATATATTCCAAACGGCTCGCCATAAAGTTCGGATTCACAGGATGTCCCTTTTCACCCCCTAACTCCCTTGCTTTTGCAGGTGTAGGCGCGTCACGCACTGTTTTATACCAGTCAGGATCTGTAGTCTTAAATTTCATAGCCTGATAATAATGTTCTATCGTTGGAAATGTATCGGTATGACCTCCTGTCGTAATTGTAAATGGAGTTGGTGCATATGTATCAAATACTTTATATTCATTTTCTAACTTATTTGAAAAGCGAATATCACCTGTAGGGGTATTTGCTTTACGTGTTTGTCCTGCAGGCTTCACGGCAGGCTTCACGGCAGGCTTCACGGCAGGCTTCACGGCAGGCTTAGCGGATACTTCTACGTCTTCTACTTCATATAATGTCTCTTCAATCGTGTCATCCTCCTTTGCTATTTCAGACACATCCATGAGTTCATCATTCGTCAGTTGAAGTTCGTCGTCCGCATACTTTTCTTCCGTAGGAGTATCCGTGATTCCCGTGAAACTCTCCCCCGCCTCGGCTTCTTGTTTCAAATCAATAGCACTCGCAGAAGGCCGTGTTACACCTGGAGGAAATGCAAAGTTACAGGCTTGTCTAGAGCCCATCTTATAGTTATTCGCAGAAGCCGAATCACCCAGCTCATAGACTTGTGCCCATACAGCATCAATCGTTTGCCCAGGCGTTTTCTCCATCTCCGATTTCACTTCCGTAGACCTTTTGAATGAATATGCCTTTTGTGCATACAAACTAAACGGGACGCGCACAATCTCATCCACTTTCACACGAGGCATCAGTTCTAGGCTCGACCCCTTATAATACGATATAAGCCCCGTTAAACGTTTTATTAATACAGCCTTGGATTTAATAGACTGTCCATTTACAAAATATTCCGTAAACATATCACCAAAAGGTGGTAATAGCTCTACAGAGCGATGTTTCAACTCCCCACTAAAGGAAATATCGGCGCCTTCAAATGCAGTTCGTATAGATGTAAGGATTTCTTCATTTGAAGGAATATCTTCATCTTCTGGAATACGTATAACACCCTCTTCATTTTCAATCTTTCGTATTCCTGCAGGTAGAAGTGTCATCAATACACGCACCCCACCCCCCCTGGGATCCTGTTTTGCAGATACGTAATCTATATGCGGATGCGCACGAGCAACTTTTTCTACATCTTCTTGCACCGATTTGCCCGATTGCCCAATAACACCTTCTAATGTGTTTGTATATCCATGCAGAATATTCGCTAATATTCCAAGTTCCTCTGGAAAGTTGATAAGAGGTGTCCCGCTGAGACCAATGATTTTAGAGTTTTTTGCATCCAACAGAAGTCTATAAAACAAATATCCCCGCGTATACATTTTTGTGCTTTCCGTGCATAGACTGGGCTTCCAACGCTCGGGAGTAATCTCTTCCACAGGAACCGTTCTACGAACCTTTTTATTGCCGGGCCCTTGTTTTGTCAAATATGGTTGAATCTTCCCCTGCATCAATCGAATCAGATTATGTATTTCATCTACTACAATAATAGCATCATCAAAAAACTTTTTATTGGATGTGTCGCACGCCATTGCCATAAGTTTCTTGGCAGAAATACCATTATATGAAATGAATCGAATACGACCTGACGGATTCTTTACAGGATCCCATTCTACCATTGTGAGAATTTGTTTACGTATTTCCATACGGTCTTCGTCATGTAGTGTTTTGTAGTTCGATTCGGAGGGGGGCTTTCGAAAGTCAGGAACCCAGATATGTTTGGCCGTTTTTATATACTTACCCGAGAGTCCATATATCTGATTTGCAAACAGAGTGGTCGTAGGGTCTTTTACATCTAGAGGGACCCAATAGTTCTGTAGTTGAAAATGCCTGAATCCGCAAAAACTTACTTCTTTCAAAAAGTTCTTTTTTAGCGAAAAGGGAGTAAGGACAATAATCTTTTTCTTCGCAGTGGCAAACAGGGCCTCGGATGCGGCAATTGCCGTACATGTTTTTCCTGATCCGAGCCCATGATATACAAGAATACCTCTATATGGCGATTCTTTGCGCATATAATCACGCACAAACTTCTGATAGGGATAATATGTATCACCTTTTGGAATTGTAATAGGTCCCGCAGGAAGTTCAAATGGCGCATATGTTTTTTTGATAAACTGTGAAAACCCACGACGAGTTTGAGGAATATATGTAGTAGGAACATTTGTATTATATAAATTCTTTCTTTCACCCTCTACAATAAGATCGCCCATCTTTTTTAGTTCACCTGTGAGTGCGCCATAGACAGGCTCTTCTGAAATCTCATCTTCAGGCGTTTCCTCTTCAGGCGTTTCCTTTTCAGCCTCTTTGATAGTCGCCTTAGCATCCTCTTCACTTTCCAAGATATCCGCAAGTGTATTTGTCTCAGGTTTCACAACAGGTGCCTTTGGCTTTGGTGCGGGGGCTCCTACCGACTTGGAATTGTTTTTTTGTTTTGGTTTTGGTTTTGAAAACATTGGCTGAGCTACATAGGAAACTGCCGGCTTTAGTTGTGATTTATCAAAGCTGGGTCGAATATCCTCCGATGATTTGACAGGAACTTGTAACTCGGGGGGTGCTTTTTTTCCAACACCAAAGGTTCGACCTCGACCTTTTGGTACTCCCGCTTCCATTCTAAACTGGGCTACGATATCATTTCTTTTGTGTAGAACGCTTTGTTAATATATCCAACGCTTTATGACTTGCACTTTGTTCCGCCTCTTTTTTATTTCTTGCAATCGCAGTTGCAATTACATCCCCTTCTGGAGATAAAACACCCATCGTAAACATACGATCATGTGACGGCCCTTCTTCATGCACAACTTTATATCTGGGTGGTTGATGATACTCTGCTTGGAACCATCGCAATAACTGATCCTTATAGTTTGTATTTTTAGTAATAAGTTCTACAAAATAAATGTGTTTCTCAAGCACGGACGTCACAAAGTTTTGCACTGCTTCAAATCCTCTCCCCCCCTTTCCTGCTGAATAATATAAAGCCCCCAACCACCCTTCAAACATACTCCCGAGTAAACGAAGATTTTGCCTTCCATCGCACACTTCTTCTACGTGACGACTAATCACAAGCCATGGCGCAAATCCAACCTTTTTTGCTAAATCTCCCAAGCGATCATTGTTCACAATTTCAGTTCGTAAATTTGTCATAAATCCCTCTCCTTGTCCAGAAAACCGCTCCTTCAAATACGTTGCCACGACTGCACTTAATATTCCATCTCCTGCATATTCGAGTTCTTCGTTATCCCCTACTTGAAGAGGTAGGCAGTTCGCAGGCCTTTCAGCAAGGATCATTGCCTCCTCTTGCTTTGCCCATATATCAGATTTATCCACATAACTGGTATGAACACATGCCTGTTTAAAAAGGCGAAGGTCTTTGAATTCATCATGCACCCCGTAAGTGGTAAGAATACGAGCAATTTCCTTTTCTGGAATGATCTTATTCTTAGCGTTCCATGGGTTGCAAATCTTTATTTGTTCCGACATATCTATCTAGATATATTATCCGAACGTTTAGACCTGTTTGCGTTTTTAACTTCCACATACTTTTCAACACCTTGAATAGATGGCGCAGCTACTAACGGATATAAATGGGATGGGATTATATTATCTACCAGAACCAGACAACACAGAAGAACCACCTCCACGTGTTACACCTGTCACTCCATTTGAAACCTATAAAGATCCTGTTTCGGATACCATGAAACTTCTCCGTAACACATATGTTCCAAAAAACAGAATCAATATTGTAGGTGACTCCGTTCAACTCAATGAAGATGGATTTGTAGAAGAGCGCGATACGGCTATTACTTCTTTTAAAAAACACTATTTTCCAGCATCAGGTGATGAATATACGGATGCGAAAATCATTTTTAGTATGGTATTTGATACAAATCTTCATAAAGAGGAACATACGATTCTTCCCCCCGAAGATGAATATCAGCTCCGTTTACTCATACAAGGGCTCAACACACGAAAGACAGATTTAATCTCAGAAATGAATGATTTAATACAGAAAAAAAATGATACAGTGCTTTTGCGAACAAAACTACAACTGTATAGACGTATCGATAGTCTCATGAAACATTTAGATGTACATCTTAAAAATAACAATACATATGATTATACTCCAAGCAAAACCCCCAAAGGAGTTGTTCGTCCCAATCCTGTTGATTTGAAAAATATGGAAAACATGTTGCGCCAGTTTGCATTTCTTACATTGCAAGCGAGTAAAGAAGTGCCTCAATATGCAGACGCAACAGACACTGCGCACAAAATGGTCTCCATGATACAAGACCATGCCATTACAAAAGAAGAGATGGATTCCTATATTAAACTTTGGAGGGAACAAGCGGCAATGGATGGATCCGACATGCCCTATGCTATAGCAGAAGTCCTTGATAGGGTGTCAGGTCAAACAGGGCTCATTGAATCCTTGGTAGGAAAACAACTCGATAGTCAGTATGTAGAACTTGTGAACGGAATTAAGCAAGAGTATGCAGATAGTCCAAACCTATTGAACCCCTTTAATCAACTCGTATTAGATCTAAAAAACGAGCCCAGCATAACAACTCGTATGTTAACATTATTACGCTGGGTTGTTATGAAAAATAAAGATGCGTGGAATAATCTTACTGACATAGAACGGGAGGCTGAATCCGTGAGAGGTAACTATAGTGCAAAGAACGCTGAACTAAAAGGAACAGAGGAACGATTAAATCAAGCACAACGTAGTTCTACCGACTTAGAATCACAGCTCCAAGAAGCCCTTGCGAATCATAGTCAAACTGAACAAGATTTACAAAAGACGCAAGACGCGTATGAGAGATATAAGAAGGCTCATGAAACGGTGCTAAAAGAGAATCAACAACTTACATTCACCCAGGCGGAGCTGGTAAAGCTACGTGAACAACTCGCCGCAACGCAAACTCGATTGCGCAGCGAACAGGCCTTTGCAGCAAGCGCAAAAGCTGCACATGACACTGCAAATAAACAACTAACAATTCTTAAGAATAGAATAAAGCCCCTTGGAGAGCAAAATAAAGAGCTAACATCAAATCTTCAAACACTCGCAAATGGGACTGCGGATATACATACGACACTCACGCAAAAGCAGCGGCAAATTCAAGCAATGGAACTTGAAATGACCCGTTTAAGAAACTTAGTACAAACGTTGTCTGATAAAGCCGGTGTAAGAGGACCGATGCAAGTCCAATATTCACCTGTAAGTGATGCATTTGCTGGCATGCAACCACAACGTGGCGGAGCTACAACATTAGACCAAGATAAAATCGCCGAGTTACAAATACAATTGGCTACTCTAGAAAAAGACTATAATGAACAAGTGGCCGCCATGCAAACAACAGTCAAACAGTTGCAAGTAGCTCTTAACCAATATACAATGTGCGATGCACAGTTAAAAAACGTGCAAACACAGCTTGAGACCTCCATACGCAATACCTCTGATTCGACTACTAAATCGACCTATGACACGAAATACATGCAAGTGCAAATAGAAAATCTCACGGAATCATTGGAGGAGGCGAAACAATCCCTTGCGACAAAAGAAGAGGCGCTTTCCAGTGCACAAGAGACGGTTGAAAGTTTACAAGGAACTCTTACCCAGTTTGCAAATAAATCTCCTAAAAAAGTGGATACAGCAATCATGAAACAAAAACTCACAGAATCAAACGAAACTTTATCCGATTTTATTAATAATATGAAGCTATTGGGAGAAAATATAATACATAATAAGGAATATATTATACCGGATGGTATCGCCCCCCAAGCCGGCACAGCATTTAAAGACTTATATAGAATCGTAAAAACCAGATTAGGAGTCGAAAAACCCGCCAGGAATGTCGCCTGTTTTTTGAATTATTTTGTAATGTTCTTTATTAAACTCCTATTTTATACAAATGCGGATGATCGTCACGAAGCCGTGCTCGATTTCTATAGAAGTATTATGCGCGATATTGTAAAAGATATGGTAGAGAAAATGCCAAAGAATACACCGAAAGAAATATTATACACCATTATGGAGTTTACATTCAGTCTGTTACATAGCAGTGAAGCTGTCAAACTCACAAATGAAGATGTGGGATTGCACGTCATTATGACGACACCTGATTCAAATCCGACGACGATTCTCTCCGTTATTCATACTCGGTTCATGAAAGAAAACAGGGATGCCATAGACAAAAGCGTCGGTTTGATTAAAGAAAACTTATTTCACTCGGCATCTATTAAATTGCCTAAGATTCATTTTAATAACCCCATTCCACTCAACACAACCAATCCCTATCTCATTACGTTAAGCACGTTTCCAAGTTTTACATATATACCCGATGGATTTTCACCAAATAATAAATGGTTTGATATTATTGATACTCGACATGGGTATGCGAGACAAGGTGTGAATATAGCAGATGATACCATAGCTGCTGAAATTTCAAAAACGATGAAAGATTCTACAATAGACTATATATCGATGTTTATCCTATTTATTCTCCTCAGTCAGGAATATCTTCTTCTCATACAAGACGAGATGAAAAAATGTATTTAGACCCCTTTAATTTTGACACATCCCTATAGATGGCGTCACCTCCTAACGTAGCCCTAAAAGCAAAATATGCCTTTTATTCTACACTCATCTTCTTTCTTATTGCAAATCCTGAAACCTATAAGATGACACAAAAGGTGTTAGGATTTCTATTTACAATAGCAGACGGGGGTGGCTGCCCTACAGCCACTGGCTTTTTCTTTCATACCGCCCTATTTTTCTTTGTTCTTTGGGCCGTCATGTTGTTCCCGAGAGATTCCTAAAATGATTTCATACATCCTCTTTTCGGCGATAGGAACGGAGAGCCCATTCGCAATCATGGCCGCTGCCGCCGCCTTGTGCCCCTCCGTAAGCATCGGATCTGAAAACGGAATATCTATCGTATGCCATGTTCCCCGACGAAACACGAGCATTGTCCCGGGTGGTTTCTTTACGAATATATCACCCACGGCTTAAGTCCAAAAAAATTTGCATTTTGGTTCTAGTCTCTTAGATACTAGAACCATGATATCCCTTCTATTAAGTCTCTTTGCAGTTAACCCTACTATCCGAGATTGTGGAGTGGAAACTCTCTTTACAGTAGACTCTGTGAGTTTGACTCCTCTAACCCCCGTCCCAGCGGAGAATGCTACAATACATCTCACATATACAGTCCCTATCGGATATATTGCAACAGACGGGTTGGTTACATATTCCTTTACGTATAACTTTATTCCTCTGAACCCTGTTGTAGAGCCACTCTGTTCAAATATTCCATGCCCTCTGAATCCTGGCACATATTCGAACACAACCCTATTTCAATGGCCAACAGGTCTTAGCGGTTCTCTTAGCACAACTCTCCGTTGGACGGACATATTGAATGTTGAACTATTGTGCCTCAATATATATGCCAAGTTTTAGAATGCGTAGAATCTGCTATATAAAATCTCAGATAGAAATTTAGATACACATGAACTGGAAAGCAATATTACTAGGCCTTGTAATCCTTGCGATCCTTAGTGCGCTTTCCTTATACGCATTGGGGATTTCTTTTGGTTCTGGTATAGCAGGCTTTCAAAATCCAGCCCCGGCCAACAATACATTTACATTATATTATGCCGATTGGTGCCCTCACTGTAAAAGCGTGAAGCCAGAGTTTACGGAGTTTTTAAAGACATCGCCCATGCAAGTCGGCACAAAACAATGCGAAATCCGCATGATTGATGCTGCAAAAAACCCTGAGGCTGCAAAGGGAAAGCCCGTCAAGGGGTTTCCTACGTTTCTTTTAGAAACGACCGACGGTAAAATAGTCGAATATCAAGGTGAGAGGAATACGGCTGGATGGCTCGCATTTTTAAATGAAAAACTGGGTGGTGGTATTTAAACGGATATACCAGCATCTTTTGTTATTCCGTGATGTGCATACAGTAAGCACATCACGGAATACGACTCGGGATTTCTATGTTCCACCTTACATCTCCCTCTTACGGCGACTGGCCTCCTTCATGGCGTCACCAAGCTTGGCCTTAGGATTACGCTTCTTCAACTCCTTGTGAATCTTACTCACAAAGGAAGTCCACTTCATGGCCTTGTGCCCCACCTTACGAGTTCCACGCCTCTTGTGTCCATGCTTCTTGTGTCCATGCTTGCGAGTGTGCGCCATTTGTTTCTACTTAAGAAACTGAAAATCTTCGCGCCACTCTTCGACCCGGAGACTTTTTCAGAAAATCTTCCGCAGATGTACGACCCTTTTCCATTAAGGTCATCTTCTCCTCCTGTGACGCTTCAAAATGCATTATATTCGTTCTACCGCAATCAATATATAAAATAGAGTGTCGCCACATTTTTTCTAGTTCTTTCCCAATCGTATAATCAATAGAATAATACAACTGATATAAAAACTCCTGCAAGCTTGTAATATTCTCGCATGGTTTATGTGTATGACTAAAACTAAGAGAGAGTGTATGAACTCGCTCGGCATCGTTTAAAAACTTGAACGGAGATGGAAAGTAAATACCACCATCGGATAAATACTGTTGCGAGATGGGTTCACGGACCGGGGAGAAATAAATAGGTATCGACATAGAAGCCCTCACAGCCGTAACTACTTCCACCAACGGCGACAATTTTGCGCTGAACTCTTGTGGCAGACATGTATTCAAATTCATTGCAATGACCCGAAGCGTTGGACCCAGTTTGAGCGCATCAAGCTCCTGAAACGTCATATGCACATTTAGAGAACGAGCGCGTAAAATCGTTTGCAATAGTTTTTCAAGATTTGCCCCTGAATCGATTCCAAACGAATCCATAAAGTTGAACATGGATTCAGGATTGAGATCCCGAACAAGGCCAAAATCAAGAAGAGATGCGAGTAGCCGGAGTTCAGATAAGGTGGTTCCAATGCATAAACAGAAGGCTATTAGGGCTCCAGCACTAATCCCTACATATTCACGTAGGGATTTCAAATATCCCTTTTCAGATAATACTTCCAGAGCGCCAATGTGGGCAATACCCTTTAATCCCCCTCCGCTTAATGTAATACGATAGGGGGGTATCAGCATCTATATGAGAGGGTGTTGATAGAATATATAATAAAACGTGTGGTTACCGGCAACTGAAGCGTATTTGTCAATCGATTGGCGGGTTATACACAATTATAGAAACTATTCTCCTAACAAGAGAACATGTCCGGGGAGACGCCTAAACTGGAACCTCGTCATTTATTTGAAAAAAGGGTTGCGCGAGATGCTGCGAAGTTACGGGCATATAATCAGGTATTACTCCAGATTCAAACACGGATTAAAATGACATCCTCACTTTCTGGAAATCCAAGTTATTTGGTCTATACGGTTCCACCATTTATCATTGGCCTACCCGCCATTGATTTACAGGATTGTATAGTATATGTCGTCCATCAACTGCGAACAAATGGATTTGAAGTACGATTCACATACCCGAATCTTTTATTCATTTCATGGAAGCATTATGAACAAGAATATATGCGAGAACAGAATCCTATTACACAAGCAATGAAGCCCCCTCCCGCCAACTCGAGTAAAAAGGGGGTGGGAGGTAAACGAGGAACAGGGGCGATAGGAACTGCTCAAAAGGTTACATTCGCACCGGATCTTTCACGTATTGGAGGAGCTCCTGCCACACCCCGTTCCGCCGCGGAATATAAACCACCCGATTCCTTTTTAGATGGTATTCAACGGCCTACGAAACCGCCTCCTGGAAATCCTACGGAAAGTGTATTGGCGCAACTATGGAAGTTCTAAGACTATATTAGGATGTTAGGCTTACAGAGTACAGCTACAATCTCTGAATGTCCAGCTGGAATGCAAAAAAATGCAGACGGAAATTGTACAAAACAAACAAAGCCAGTTGCAGTTTTAAAAACGGGAAACCGAGATCAATATATAAATATAGACCCTAAAGATATTCCCGGCAATGAATATACGGGAAATAAAAATAGAAATTTGACTGTTGCAATACAAAAAAGTTTAGCTAAAATCAACTCTCGTTTAAATAATATTCAAAAAGTAAAACAAGATACATCTAATATTGGGGATAAAATGGATACATTAGTTCCCAACAGTTCAGGGAGCAACTCCAATTCTGAGAACTCTAAAAACTCTTCCAAGAAATCTAACAACTCTAACAAGTCTAAAAACTCTTCCCATAAAAAAATATTTTGGCATCCTCCCTTTAAAAACTCTAACAAGTCTAAAAACTCTAAAAACTCTAAAAACTCTAACAACTCTAATAACTCTAATAACTCTAATAACTCTAACAACTCTAACAACTCTAACAATTCCGAGAATCAAAAAGGGGGGACAAGGCGCAGAAATTATCGTCTTCTACGCATGAAGAAGCGCAAACAGACGCTTCGCCGTCGCAGGACCTAGTTTTCGTTTCCCCACTATCACTGTGGCAAATGCAGCCTCTTCTGCTGCCATCACTCCAGTCAGATTTGTAAATGCTGAAAGAATAGCTTCTGCGGTTGCTGCTGAAACTCCGGGACACCCCTGTAATGCAGCCGACGCAAAGTTTCTCGGATCGTCGCGATTGGCTCGTTTACTTATAGACACTGTAGAACTATATGGAATCGCAGCAGGGTCTTTTACAACAAATACATCTGATTCTGCAGATATTTGTGATGCAATCGTCTGACACAGTTTTGCAGTAGATTGAAGACAATCGGTATGAATCACAGATACACCATATCGTAGTGCAAGGCGATTTAAATATTTTTGGAGTGTCTCTTGGGTTAGTTTACCCCAGAGACGATCCATAAGCCCTTCAATAACATATAGGGGGCGTGCGCCACGTTCTTGGCAATAGGTTGTAAGTCGTGTGCGTTGCTCACGATAGCGTCCATCCAGAATCGATGCTTCAAGATCATCCGTTGTTTTACGTTCAATGACAACACCGCCTGAGAATACATGTTCGCCGCTAAGACCTATCCAAATATCTCCTACTGGAAGTGTTTTAACAGGCCATTGTAAAAGGGGAATAAGCTCGCGTTCGCGTGTATCGACAACGCACGAGAGCTGTGACATCTTAACACTTGTAATACATATAGTTTAAGCGCTTGTTAGCGCCGTTTTCGCGATACTTTATGATTCCGAGCTGGTTTCTGCACATATTTTCTACGGGTGCGTCGAGGCCTTCTGCGCGTCGTGTTTCCTCCACGAAATCCAAGAATGCCATTTAACATGGTAGAGCCCGTTCCTGGTGCATTTGAATTATTGGTTTCGTTTTCGTTTGCACCGCTATCCTCATTTTCGTTTTCGTCATTTTCGTTTTCGTCTTCGTTTTCGTCTTCGTCTTCGTCATTTTCGTTTGCATTGTTATTGTTTGCCGAAAACTTCTTAAAAATATCTAATAAAGCAGACCCAGTATTAAGCGCAGTATCTAATGTCTCATTTTTAGATTCTACCTTTTTTATAACTGGAAGTTTGGCTGTTATAGGTTTTTGAATAATGGGTTCTAATAAAATAGCTTCTTGTGGTGGAACTGCAGGAAGGGGTGTAGGAATCGTGGGGGCTTGATATGTAGGAGCTCCTTCAGGAATAGGTTGAACTGTATTGGTTGCAGGGGCGACAGGAATAGTAGTGCCAGGAATATTCCATTGAACTGTTCCATCCGCTTTATAATAATATGTTTTCCCAGTCGAGTCTATCGCTGAACTCCAATCAGGGGGTAGTGCAGAAACAAAAGGCGCTGAAACAAAAGGCGCTGAAACAAAAGGCGCTGAACTCATGAGCGGTATATCCATAGGTGGACTTGCAGGTTTACTTGGATCATCCCATTGAACTGTTCCATCCTCTTTGTAATAATATGTTTTCCCGGTGGAATCTACAGCTGAACTCCAACCAGGAGGTAATGAGGGTATAGGTGATGTCATTGGAGGCATCTCTAGAGGTTGTGTGACTAGAGGGGTGTAAGGGGCTGAACTTGTGAGATCGACAGGTGCCATAGGAGGTGTCATTGGAGGCATCTCTAGAGGTTGTGTGACTAGAGGGGTGTAAGGGGCTGAACTTGTGAGATCGACGGGGGGCATAGGAGGTGTCATTGGAGGCATGACAGAAGGCTGCGTCACGGGAGGCTGCGTGACTAAAGGCGTGTAAGGGGCTGAACTTGTGAGATCGACGGGGGGCATAGGAGATGTCATCGGAGGCATGACAGAAGGCTGTGTGACAGGAGGCTGTGTGTCAGGAGGCTGTGTGTCAGGAGGCTGCATGACAGGAGGCTGCATGACAGGAGGCTGTGTGACAGGAGGCTCTGTGACAGGAGGCTGTGTGACGGGAGGCTGCATGACAGGAGGCTGTGTGACGGGAGGCTGCATGACAGGAGGCTGTGTGACAGGAGGAGTGTAAGGGGCTGAACTTGTGAGATCGACGGGGGGAGCAGAGCAGAAGGCATAGGAAGTGGAGATGTTCCAGGTGGGTCAGGCACATCATTTCCAAATACGAATGCTGTTGAAGAATACGGTGATGACGTTGTTATTTGCCTAGTTGGAGAATACGGCGCTGAAGCGCTCATTTGCATAGTTGGAGGAGGGGAATACGGCGCTGAACTCGTAAAAGAAGCTGGATATGTGATTGTTGCGGGCGGAGGCGCTGTTGAAGGCGTAGTAGATAAAGATTGTATATCATTTGAAACTTGTGAAAGTGCTGCTATAGATGAAGTTAAAGATGTTGGTGTTGCAGCAGTTGCTATAGGTGTTGGTGTTTGTCCCGTCGTAATAGAAGACATGCTTCACTCTAGTTATAAAATATACTATTTAGTTCCACGTTTGTGTAGAGTTTGTTGGCGCAAACATTCTTTCCAATCCAGGCGTCCATGCTTGATAATCCCATTTTCCAATACGGGTCTTTGACATTGTATTGTAATATGGATCTACCGCCGCCGCCGTATCATATGCTGTAGGTGGCACTTGTATACTTGCTTCTCCCATATGTGGTATTGGGTTCATGGAAGCCGGAGCCTCTTCATCTTCATATACAACTTTCTCATCCTTCTTTCTGACACCCACAACTTCATATACGTTTGTCCCTTCTTTATGTATAACGCTTGGAATCAATCCCTTTGTTTCATATAGTTTTCGAATCATTTCCTTCGGTTCTTCTTCGGCAGAGTATTTGCTTAACTCAACTGCCGTTGGAGCCTTATACGTTTGTAATACCTTTCGCTCTTCCATTTCCACACTCTTTATATCGGGGGGGACCATGTTCTCACCGCTGATTACTTGAAATGTCTTTGGCGTATCTGATACAGTTCGTGTTGCATTTTCAAACGATTCACGAAGTCCTGCCTGAAACTGGGCAGAAGATTCTGGGAGTCCCGCCCAATCCATCGGACGCTGTGACATAAGTTTATTCCTCAATGCCTGTGAAAGAGATCTGTCAGACTCGTTTTGATACACCAAATCATATTCATAATCATCTAGTTTTTGAATCGCACCCTTTGCAACAGGGTCTGGTGTAGTATATTCCATGAGTACCCGGCCAGCACCCATATCTGGACTTGCCGTCTGCATCACAGGTATCGGGGTGGGATATATCTGTCCAACACTCGACCCGCCCGCCCCAGCATTTTGAAAGTCCTCCCGTAGATAGTAACGCCCACCCACATATAAAAAGAAATAGGCCACTAATATGAATCCAAATAGCATCATGAATACACTATTTCCATTCATCATACCTCTTCTATTTCTGTAAAACGAATTAAAAATAAAGGCACCTCCTATAGAATGGCACTCAAAACGAAACGATCTACGAATGTATTTTCACACAAAAAGAATAGTTCTAAAAATGCAGTCTTAGGTGCATTTGATAATATTGATGTGCGAAAACTAAGCGATATAGCAAAGTTAACAGATCATATTAAAAATAACGTAGTAACACTTCTTCTTATATACGCAGATTGGTGCGGGCACTGTAAAACATTCAAGAGTGATATGTGGAGTAAACTCGTTTCCAACCCAAATCGTAAAATAGCCGTTGCCCAAATCAATGAAAATATGCTCAGCCATTCACCTTATTCCGATTTGAAGATTGACGGGTATCCGAGTGTTAGCTTGATTGGAAAAGACGGAAGTGCGGCAACAGTAAACGATCCTGACACAGGGGAAGCCTCCAACGCATTATCCAATACAAGGGATGAAGAGTATATGACACGTATGATTACATCTGACCCAACAGAAGTAATGGCAAAGAATAGTATGACTCCCAGACAGTCTGTATCGCCCACACTGAATGAAGAAGATCGTTCCGCTATACCTACAAATTCTGCAAAAAAAAGGCTCGTAGAAGGTGGGATAGATGCTGTAAATGATGTTACAAATAATACCAATCATATTGCCCTCACCGCCAAAACATTGAACACCCCGCCCAATACAGAAGACGATATTATGGACTCGACTGTAACACCAACACTCTCCAACAATCCCAAAAAACTAGCAAAAATAGGTGGTTCTTTGTATGAGTATTTAAACCAACTGGATGCCACTCCTCTAAAGGGAGCGCCTATCACCTATACTGCAAAAGGGGGGACACGAAAAAAGAAACATCATAAAAAAGGGACCGTAAAAAAACGTCGACATTCGTTGGCATAGTCTAAAAAACCCTCTCCAAATGTTCACTGGCATGTGAAAATTTGACATGGATCCTATCAGTATATGCATTACACATGGTTCTCTTTCACATCTTAGATGCAATTTCGCAAGACTGGGAACTTGGAGACAAAACCGAGAAAGGACAAGAAATCATTCCACATACCACAGGAAATCTGTCCGATGATGAAGTAATCCCTATTCGGCCCAAAAAAGTATCACCCTCGCGCGCCTGCCCTGAAGAACACGTGGTGAATCCGGCACTTCTTCGAATGACTATACACCTCTTTGGAAAAACAACAGATGGCACCCCCTTGCGATGTTCTGTAGAAGGATTTCGCCCATTCTTCTTCGTTCGTCTTCCAAATGGTTCCTCCAAAACGAAAAGGGACTTTGAGTCCTGTCTTCGCGACAACATCGCAAAATCGCGAAAATGGTTGCTGACAACGGATGTGCTCGAGGTGGAGTTCGTAGAACGAAAAGTCCTATTCGGTTATACGGCCAATACAAGCTTTCCTTTTGTAAAACTATCCGTCCCTTCCATGAAAGCGTTTCGCGACCTTCGACAGATCTTCTTAGCCTATGAAACGAATGACCCTAAGTTCTACCTCTACGCAGGAGAGGACCCCCTCGAAGTCTGTGACGCGAACTTGGACCCCATGCTCCGATTCTTCCACCTGCAGAAAATCAAGCCCTGTGGATGGGTCAAAACATCCGCAGGCTTAGAGGATGGTGTGATTCAAACCGACTGGGAAGATATTCATCCTGCAACACCCCCGATTGCCGCAGCCCCTTTCTTGAATATGTTCTGGGATATTGAGTGTAACTCGGACAATGGAGAGTTCCCTTTGGCAAAGAAGGGGTATGACAGACTCGCCAAACAACTGTATGAAGCCGCGAACTCACCGGAAGAAGCGGCCGAGTTGATTCTGGCTGCTGCCACGGACCCTGAGAATCCTCCAAAGAATATGGATGGGCTCAAACACAGAGATGGGAAATTGAAACTCAATATTCTACGGGATGCAGTAGGGCTCGGACAATGTTCCTGCACGAAGAAGGTTTGTCGCGCATGTTCCGGCCAACGCTTTCTCGCGGATATTACCACCCTCGTTACCAAAAAAGAGGGCCTCAGTCTCTCGTCTCGTGAAGAGCGTATTGACTCTCTCCGTCGTGTCCTCGGCTTCCATTTGAAGACCATTCTGCCTATCGCCGGTGATCCGATTATACAAATCGGGGTCGTCCTCGTGCGTGGAACGGCTGTCACAGAGAAGCACATCTTCGTCTTCGGAACGTGTGACGATGTTGATGGGGTGAACGTGCATTCATACAAGACGGAGAAGGAGATGTTGCTGGCATGGGCGGCGGCAGTGACCAAATGGAATCCCGATATTCTGACCGGCTACAACGTCTTTGGTTTTGATGAAAAATACGTGTGGAATCGTGCAGAAGAACTCGGCATCACGGAGGATGATTCCATCCAAGCCCTGTCCCGCCTCGTAGAGTTTGACAAAAAACTGGTCCTGGAGGAAAAGTTCTTATCCAGCTCGGCCATGGGTGACAACACCATGTATATGTGGTCGGCATTCGGGCGCCTCCAAGTGGACTTGTTCCATTATATCAAGCGAAACTTCTCCCTTCCCGCCTATAAACTCGACTACGTGTGTCAGCATTTCATGAGCGGGAAGTGTTCGGGGATTGAGACCGGGACCGTATGGCGGGTGAAAACAAAAAATACGGCGGACGTGGTCGTAGGGCGCTATGTCGTTCTCCTCGATGAGACGGGTGACACGGTGGCCGACAAACTCAAAATCGTGGGCGTCAACCCCGACGCCATTCTTCTGGAAGCACCCACAGAGGACGTAGAAGACTTGACCGCAGCCTCCAAAGATGTAGTCAAATGGGCGATTGTGAAGGATGATGTGAGTCCTCAAGACATCTTCCGACTCCACAAGCAGGGCGGGCCTGCAGACCGCGCCAAAGTCGCCGCCTATTGTATTCAGGATTGTGATCTCACCGTAGAACTGTATAAAAAGTTGGACGTCTTCAACAATGCAATGGCAATGGCGAATACTTGCTCCGTTCCTGTGAGCTATATCTTCACGCGAGGACAGGGAATCAAGATTGAGTCCCTCATCTTCAAAGAGTGTTATGAGCGCGGCCAATGTGTGCGGGTGTTGCCAACTCAGCCCCGTGGCGCAGAACAGCCTGATCAAGATTCCTATGAAGGCGCGATTGTCTTGACGCCCGAACCCGGCTTCTACTTCAAATCCCCTGTAGGAGTTGCGGACTTTGCGTCCTTATACCCGAGCACTATCATCAGTGAGAACATATCATATGATTCACTTGTATGGGTGAAGAACTATGACCTACAGGGGCGCTTCCTAGGATTCGATTACGGGTCTGAGGCCGATGAAGCCGTTGCTCCTCCTGGGACACCCTGGACCGATATAGAGTTCGATGTGTGGGGAGTAAAAGAAGGTGATATGCGAAAAGCCCCCGAGAAGGTGAAACGGGGCCTTCGTGTGTGCCGATATGCACAGAATATGAAAGGGACATTGCCGGATATTGTAGCAGGTCTCTTGGCGGCTCGAAAAGCAAAACGCAAAGAGGCGGAGAAAGAGACGGACGCCTTCAAGAAGGCCCTGCTGGATGCGGAACAGCTGGCCTACAAGCTCACCGCCAACTCTTTATACGGTCAACTAGGTTCCGGCACGTTCAAAATCCGCCTCCAACACCTGGCGGCCTCTGTGACAGCCTATGGGCGCAAACAAATCATGTTTGCAAAGGATGTGATAGAGAGATTCTATGGATCCGCGGCAGGGCGGCCCGAGTGTGATGCAAGGATTGTATACGGCGATACGGATTCCCTGTTTGTCGACTTTCAAGTGAAGAATCCCGTGACAGGTGCACCTTTAGAAGGAAGGGAGGCTATCGTGGAGACAATGAAGTTGACTGCGGAGGCGGGTCAGCTTGTTACGACATGTTTGAAGCCGCCGCACGACTTTGAATATGATAAGGTATTCTCACCCTTCATCATATTTAGTAAAAAGCGTTATGTGGGGAACAAGTTTGAAGACTCTCCGGATGACCACTATCAAAATAGTATGGGTATTGCCACGAAACGGCGCGATTATGCGGGAATTGTGAAAGTTATTTACGGGGGAGCTATCCGTATTCTTCTGAATGAAAAGAATCCCGCTGCGGCAGCCAGCTTTGTAAAAGAAAAGTTGCTCGATCTTGCAAAAGGGGCTGTGAGTATGACGCAACTCACGCTCACCAAGTCATTGAGGGCCGAATATAAGGCTGCCACGCCACCCGCCCATAAAATGCTGGCCGAGAGAATCAAAGAAAGGGACCCAGGAAACGCTCCCGCTTCAGGCGATCGCATCAGCTTTCTCTACGTGCTTCCACCCGCGGGACAACTTGCTTCAAAACTCCAAGGCGACCGGATTGAGACGCCTGCATGGATTCGGGAAAAACGCCTCAGCATTGATGCCAAATATTACATGGAGCATCAACTCATGAACCCACTTGCGCAACTCTTTGCGCTGATTGTGGAAGAACTTCCCGGATGTGTCGCGCCTTCAGGCAAAACGTGGTCAACAGCCACAGAGGCCGACCGCGAGACGGCGGCGATAGACTACCTATTCCGCGACGCATTGAATGTATGTGATAAGAACTCGACAAAGAGATCCATGCAACACATGTTCGGCACAGTGATTTCCTTAGAAAAAAAGTCCACAGGAGTCGTTACACGTTCTCAAGCAAAGCCGGTCATATCTGTGAAGCCCAAAGTGCAACTCACCCTCTTTGCTCAATCGCAAATTCTAAAAGCAATGGAGCCTCTCAAAAAGGAAGCAGAGCCTGTCAAAAAAGCAAGGCGAAAAAGCGGCGAAGAATCCAACACGAAAATCATACAAGTATAATAAGATATGTCTCAGGCAGCAAACGCTCTTACAAGGGCGGAGGCGATCGATGGGTATCGGGCAGCATGTCAGGCATGTCCTCTTAATGCTGCTGCACGCACGAAACAAATATATACGCCGACTTTTTTGGAGAAGAATCAACTGGATCGGCTCGTGAAGGCCCTCTACACACACCCTTTAGCTAAAACGACCGACGTGGTTGTTCTCCATCCATCTGCGGACAATGGATACCCGCATACACGTCCCAACTCGATTATCTGCATGCCAGCATCCACTATAACAAGTATGAGTGATAGCAGTTTGGCGAATACTATTCTTCATGAAGCCATTCATATTCATCAACGGCGACATCCAGACATATGGGAAAACGCCTGTAAGAAAGAGGGTTGGACACCGGTATCTGCGAATCAAATACCCGCCGAGTATATTGCACGCACACGAATCAATCCAGATACAATGTCATGTCCTTATTGGGCCTGGGAGACGCATTCCGTCCCACTTCCTCTTTTTATTCGAGAAGACTATCCAACAATGGAGGGAGTTCGTATAAAATGGCTTGACTTGCGAACACGTGCGACTGTTTCAGAGCCCCCCCCTTCTTTCACCGCCCGCTACGGCAGTCCTTCTCAACCGGAACACCCATATGAAATACTCGCAGTTTCATACGCAAACGAAATTGTAAATACAGACGAATCTCTTAGACGAAAACTAGAGAGTATGTAGAAGGGTATGAGCCGAATACATTTATTAGAACCCTTCGATATAGCTCATTCGATTCACTTTATGGAAGGTATATCTATCCCTATAGATATATTACCACGACAATATATCGATGGCACGATTCGTATCGACAAAAGGGTTCGTTGTAAGATCGAATACGGAGCTTTGGAAAACAAAGGGGGGCATGGAAATATTACGAAAGTGAAACGAACTCCGTTTCTTTCAAATCTCTGCGTAAAATCTCCTCATAATCCCACCTATTCTCTTCTACCCGAGGCAATCCTACAATGGTATACAAGTAACACGCTGCGGAATGCAGGAATATATGGAGCCATCCCCCACGTCTATGATATTTTTCAATATGCAGGGGAAACGCGATTCAGTATGGACTTTATAAATGGCATATCTGCTATACAAGCACTTGAAGCTGCCGCAGATCCAGATACAATGTGGTTACAAATATTGGCACAAGTCAGCTGTATACTCGGATATCTAGAAGAAACAATACATCTAGATCATCGAGATTTAAAAGCAGATAACTTATGGATTCGTTTTACTCCCATTGACTATACACTATATATAGGGGGTGTTCGATGGCGTATACGAGCCCCTTTTCAAGTTGTAATCCTCGATTTTGGATTTGCGTGTATAGGTGGCGATTCTGGAAATGCGATTGTAAGTTTAAGTGATGGTATTTTACCAAAAATAGATCCGTGTCCAAAAGAAGGGAGGGATTTGTTTCAACTTGTTGCTTCTATGTGGTCCATTCCTGCTATTCGTTCTCGTGCGAGTAAAGAAATCCAAGATGCCATGGACATGTTACTTGTTCATAAAAGTAGTTCATATACAACTTTAGTAAAAGAGAATATAAAAACACATTGGATTTATTTGGCTGTAAGTGATGTGCGATTTAGACATCCACCTCTACATCCCACAACCCTTTTATTAAAATTGAGTCAGGAATGGAAATGTGTGGATGTACGCTGTGAATGACACATTGGGTGTCTATTCTTACACCCATATATAATGGCATCGAGTTTCTAGAGCAATGCGCTATGAGCGTTTGTCTCCAGGAATGCTCCCATTTGGATATACATTTTACTTGGGAATGGTTGATTGGAATAAACGGTCATGGTGATGGGGGCGACGTATTACAAAAGGCAATACATGTTCAGAAGAAATGTATAGGGCATATTGGTGATTGTGCGATTCATGTGATAAATCTTCCAAATGCACGCGGAAAAGCGGATGCGTTAAATGCTTTGAAGGAAAGGGCGATTGGGGAATGGGTTGCGATTCTTGATTGCGATGATACGTGGCAGCGTGAAAAACTTCTATTTCAACGTGTGACAATAGATACGATTCCTGATATACAAGTGGTAGGGACCTTTTGTAAATACTTTGGAGAACTTCAGACAAATGGCCCCTCTCTTCCTGTTGGACGTATTTCACAGTCGAAATTCTGGGAATCAAATCCTATTATAAATTCAAGCGTCCTCATACGCAAAGAACTTGCAAACTGGGAGGATCGGTTCGGATTAGATGATTATGATCTCTGGTTGCGACTTATAAAGCGGGGTGTCAAGTTCTTTAATGTGCCTGAATATTTAGTGTATCATCGGATTCATAGCGGGTCTTTCTTTAATGGAAAGGAGCAAGATGTAAACGGGCTTTTGGCATATCATAGTAAGAACAGGGGCTTTAACTTAAGCACGTTGCGGTATATATAGTGAGATGGCACAGCCGACCGTTGTGTCCGCATATTATCCTATAAAGAGCAAATCTTCCATACAGAGCTATATACGATGGATTTTGGAATTTTGGCCCAAGGTTCATTGCCCCCTTGTTTTTTATACGGACCCGCAGATAGTTTCGTATATAGAATCTATGTTTCAAGGCAGAGAAACAACAAAAGTCGTGGGTGTTCCCTTTCAAGAGTTGCGGGCTTTTACAAAACTTTCAGGGAAGACGTGGTTTATGACACACTGTATAGATCCAGAAAAGGAAATCCATAGCCCAGAGCTATATGCTATATGGTATGAAAAAAAGGAATTTGTGCTACGAACAATGGAAATGAATCCGTTTGGATCTGATCATTTTATATGGTGTGATGCAGGAATATGCAGATATCCAGAATGGATTCCGTATCTTCATCATTTTCCGCGCAGGGATTTGATTCCTTCTCATAAGATGCTTTTATTGCGCATACATCCGTTTGAAGGAGTGGCTGGGGATGATATACCTGGAATGTTTGATAGTCAGAATACGGTGGGTGGAGGTATTCTTGCTGGTGATAGAAAGGCTTGGATTACATGGAGCAAAGCGTATGACGTTATGCTTATGAAATATTATTTAGCCGGTAGATTTATAGGAAAAGACCAGAATATTATGGCGTCTATGATATTAAAAGAACCTGATATAGCCGTTTTGGTGGATCCACCTACGTCCATGAACGTTATACAGCGATGGTTCTATCTTTTATTCTTTTTAGGAGGTGTCTATGTCGACTGAGCGTTTTTCCACGGCGATAGGAGCGTTTTGCGACACGCAGATATCCACCTTCTTGATCCGCGGAGCCTGATGCTCCTGATGCCCCTGATGCTCCTGATGCTCCTTCTTCGAGGACAGGTTTCACACCACTCGTTTTATATACGGCAATAGTAAGGGATACATATTTTGTAAAAGCTTCATTATATGTTTTGCCATATCCATCTTCATAGCCTTTTGCATATTCAGATGTAATATCAACTGCACCCCCGTGTGAAACAATACCTGTAGGAATCATAGACCCATTTGTATCTTCTTTATACCCCATGTTTCTATACCACCCCCCTTCTTGCGTTTCTGTATCTGCAGTGGCTCCTGTATCTGTATCTGTGTTCGCTCCTGTGTTTGTATTTGTATTCGCTCCTGTGTTTGTATTTGCTCCTGTGTTTGTATTCGCTTCTGTATTCGCTTCTGTATTCGCTTCTGTATTTGTATTCGCTTCTGCATTCGCTTCTGTATTTGTATTCGCTTCTGTATTCGCTTCTGTATTTGTATTCGCTTCTGTATTCGCTTCTGTATTTGTATTCGCTTCTGTATTCGCTTCTGCATTTGTATTCGCTTCTGTATTTGTATTTGCTTCTGTATTTGTATTCGCTTCTGTATTTGTATTCGCTTCTGTATTTGCATTCGCTTCTGTATTTGTATTCGCTTCTGTATTTGCATTCGCTTCTGCATTTGCTTCTGTGTTTGCATTCGCTTCTGTATTTGTATTAGCTTCTGTATTCGCTTCTGCATTTGTATTTGCTTCTGTATTTGTATTCGCTTCTGTATTTGTATTCGCTTCTGTATTTGTATTCGCTTCTGTATTCGCTTCTGCATTTGCTTCTGTATTTGTATTCGCTTCTGTATTTGCATTCGCTTCTGCATTTGCATTCGCTTCTGCATTTGCTTCTGTATTTGTATTCGCTTCTGTATTTGTATTCGCTTCTGTATTCGCTTCTGCATTTGCTTCTGTATTTGTATTCGCTTC
This sequence comes from bacterium, assembly GCA_009924895.1. Taxonomy (GTDB): domain Bacteria; phylum Patescibacteriota; class Minisyncoccia; order Phycocordibacterales; family UBA2100; genus UBA10103. The sequence continues at coordinate 5,758 of RFQR01000004.1, read as the reverse complement.
ATTCGCTTCTGCATTTGCTTCTGTATTTGTATTCGCTTCTGTATTTGTATTCGCTTCTGTATTCGCTTCTGCATTTGTATCTGCATTAGCTTCTGTATTTTCTTCTGTATTGGCCTCTGTATTTTCTTCTGTGTTTTCTTCTATATTAACAGGTGTCTTAACAGGTGTCTTAACAGGTGTCTTAACAGGTATCTTAACAGGTGTCTTAACAGGTATCTTAACAGGTGTCTTAACAAGTGTATTAGTATTTGTATTATCTTCTGTATTTTCTTCTGTATTTTCTTCTGCACCAGTGGTTTCTTCTGTATTAGCCCCTGTGGTTTCTTCTGCACCAGTGGTTTCTTCTGTATTAGCCCCTGTGGTTTCTTCTGCATTAGCTCCTGTGCTTTCTTCTATATTAGCACCAGTGGTTTCTTCTGCACCTGTGCTTTCTTCTATATTAGCTCCAGTGGTTTCTTCTGTATTAGCCCCTGTGTTTGTAGTCATCCCAAACATAGAACTAATTGCATCTTGTATAGTTTGAATTGCAGATTTGGAAACTTTTGGTGTTACTTTCTTGGCGGTAGTCTTTTTAAAATAATATGCGCATTCTGGAAATGCTACGCTCAAATTTATTTTTTCTCCTTTTGTCATTTTTTGAATTTCACTACAATATGTATCATTTTTCACTTTGGTTAGTTCTACATCCATAGTAGAGTTTATAGTATCTTGTATAGACTTTATTTGTGCTTGTAGTTCTTCTTCACTCTTATCAGGAATGTTATTTATATCATTTAATACACTTACGATGGCATCTTTTTTTCCATCCGTATCAGCTTGTTCTACACCATCTTTATGTCCTTGATCATATTCACTTAAGTTCTCAGCCCCTGTTTCATCCTGTGTGCCTGTATTAGCCCCTGTTTCATCCTGTGTGCCTGTATTAGCCCCTGTTTCATCCTGTGTGCCTGTATTAGCCCCTGTTTCATCCTGTGTATTTGTATTCGCCCCTGTTTCGTCCTGTGTATTTGTATTAGCCTCTGTTTCATCCTGTGTATTTGTATTAGCCTCTGCTACTTCAGGAGGTTTATTTATAAATGCCAATAATGTATCAAAATAGCTTGCCATACCTGCTAATCCGAGAGGGTCTGATAGTTCGTCTTTTGGTTTTCTACCTTTCTTTATATCCTCTAGTTTTTGTTCTTCGTCACTTAATTTTTTCTTTTTGCCCACTATACTTGCCCCTACATCGTCAGGCTCAGGATGTTTGTGCAACTTATCCCTTTCCTTTATATTCTGTTCCATGTCAGACATTTCTTTGTCTCGTTTTTGTTTCATATGTTTTATTTGTGGTTCCACCCCATTGGATGGTGGATGCTTTGGCACGTTTGCATTGGACATACTTTCTGCAACATCCCTGGAATCTTTTAAAGGCGTTTTATTTCCATCAAGTTCCTTCAGTTTAGAACTATGTGTCTTAATATCATTCAATGCATCACTATGAACTCGATCTAAATCTTTTACACGCCCCTTTGAATCACGTATTTCGTTCTCTACATCCGTTCTATTCTTCGTATTGGATGTCGCATCATCTTCCGCACCCTTTCGCCGCTTTGTTGCACCTTTATATATATCATCCTGTGTTCCTTTGGATGTATTCACGGTGTCTAAACGCTCTTTACTTCCTGCTACGACTTTATCTGGATCTTTAGACATTTTATCTATTTCATTCAGATGCTTCCCCTTTGTCTCTGCAAGTGTTGCATCCGCCGTCGTTTTCCGCCTTCCCGCCCCCTCTAATAGTTTTCCATTTGTATCGATTGCTCGTGTAGCCGTCGTGCGTTCCCTATCAAATACATCCCTTTCATGTGTTTTATTCACTTCTAGCTTCCCTGCATCATCGATTGTATCTTTGATAGGTTTATGATTTATAGTTTGAACAGGAGACTCTGAGATATCCCCCTTCATTTTTCCAATCCTATCTTTGGTGGTAGTTATATCTGACTTCAGATCCTCAGCATTCTTTTTGGCATTTCTTGCCCCATTCATAGCAGTATCACTTCCATCTAGAGCTTCCGTTTTATCTTTTACAGCTTTTTTTGCACCCGCTGTAGCTTTTGCAGCCTTCCCCTCTGCATCCGCAATTTTTGCTTTTATTCCTGCCCCTGCAGAATCAATGGCACTTTTATCACCCAACACTTTACTAAGCGGTGCATTAAGGTCTGATATGTGTTTCTCGGATGCACTTTTAAGAGGTATCTGGCTATTATGAAGCTCTGCAGCATCTGTCCCACGCTTTACAGGTATCGCTGGATCAATGTCTGGCCTCGCAAGTTTTGCAAGAGGCCCTTTTACTGCATTAGCATCCAATACATTTTTTGTATCAACTTCGTGCCGACGATTTTGAGTAAGTGATTTAGAATCATTATCTATTTTTTCTTTTAGTCTTGTAATCTTGCCTTCTATATCACCCCTCTCTTTAACAATCGCATTCACTTGCCCCCCCTTTTCTTTTATGTTCGCAGCTTTTGCCGCTATATCCGCCTCAGGTGGAACGACTTTTTTTGTATTCAATTCTGCATTCTGTCCTTTCAGTTCCTTTATTTTATCTTCATGCGCATATATCTTTGTTTTCTGTATATCTATATCCCCGTTGACTACGTCTCTTCGCGCAATTAGTTTCGGATTTCCTCCAAGAACCGGCGGGTCTAATATTGCCTCTGCTTTATTTCTTGATTCTAACAAACCCCCCTTTTTACCCTCTAGTTCGGCGAGATTTGTTGTATGCTCGCCTGTTTTACGCATATTTGCAGTATGTGTAGTATTGGCTGTAGTAACAGCATCATTTTGAATGTCTATTTCCTTCTTTTTTGCAGTAATTTCATCCCCCTTCTTTGTATATGATGTTTCTAGCTCTCCTCGACGAGTAGTAATCTTCGACTCAAGGTCTTTTAGTTTCGTCAGATTGTTTCCAGCAATCTCACGATTCTTCACATGTGTTTCTATATTTCCCCCAGTCTCTTTAAGCATTCCCTGTGTTGTTGTATTTTTTGAACCGATAGTATCTTTCAACAGTCGCCCTTGTGTAGTTATACTCTTTTGCGAATCATTTATACGTGTCGTATTGGATGAAATAGTAGTCGCCTCTCTATCGCGATTGGAAGAATGCAGTGTTCTTTCTTTCTCTATGGATATACTTTGATTCGCCGCAGTATCGCTTATCTGCTTTGATGCATCTGCATTGTCAAGCGCATCTTCTGCAGCAGTTCGTTTCTTACTAATATCATCATATATGCTTTTCACAGGCGCCTTTTTTGTTATAAATTCATCTTTTAAGGGGGGGATTTCATCTCGAAGGCCGACACAACCTGCACCGCCTACTTGTATACCCCCTCCACGTATCATACACATCTCTGGATCGCCGTCGAGATCTTCCTTCGTTTTTTTTATAGCAGGAATAGCATCTTCTAGCCCCTTTTTTCCTGAACGTATTATTTCATCCGCTTCGTTCATGTTGTTCCTATTCGTAGAACTTCGCTCCTTTGCACCCGCCAGTTCTGGTTCGAGTGATTCCAATCTATCTTTTACAGGCGTTAACTCCGTCGCATTGTCAGTTACCAATTTGCTTTTATCAGATATAGTCGTCTTCGATTTGTCAAGATTCCCTTCTACCACCTTTTTCCCTTTCGATATAAGGGGTGTTTTTTCTTCAATGCTGATTTTTGTAACAGGATTATATGTATCATTATTTTTGTCACGAATCTTATTAATTTTCTCTTTTATGACAGGCACTTGAGCAGTTAAAGGTGCAAAGTTCTTTCGCACTTCTTTTATCTTATCCACAGGCGGATTCTTCGCTAGTTCCCTTGCCCTGTTTTTAAATGTTGTAATCCTATCCTGTAGCTTTACAGGTGCTGCGGGAGTATTGCTGCGTGTAAAAGAACGTGTCACAGGTCGCGGTGTAGTATTCGTAGAAATAGTTTTTGCAGCCTTTGTAATACCTACACGCTGTTGTCCTACAACCCTTGATTTCTGCTGTATAGCTGCTTGTTCCCTACGTTGAGAACGAGCAAGTTTTTTAGCAGATCTTGAAGAAATTCGTTTTGCTGCAAGGCCCGTTGTTACTTTCGCCCTTCTTGTTTCGATTGTTTCGACACGTTTTTTTATATCGGGTTTTTTTGGTTTTATAGGGCGTGCTAGACCACCTATTTGATATGTGTCGGAACCACCTGTCATTCTTACTCTAGCTGGCTATATTATTTAGCGTAAAAAACTTAAAAGCCTTTTTTGAATTTATTTACCACTTCTTGTAATTCGTTAGACGTTTCAGTTGGTGGAGCTTCCGTTGGAGGGGGTACACCAGGGAAAGCACCAGGAAACTTACCATCCTTACCCTCGTAGTTAGGAAGTCCTGCGTATGGACTCCCTGGTGGAGCTATACTTACTAAACCACTTTGCGTGAGACTTTGAACTCCCGTTCCCAATGCTGCTGCATCCAGGGGAACGGAAGCAGCAGGCGTTGTAGAATTAGTTGTATTCTTAGTATCATTTTTGGCCCCAGTATCTTTTGCACACTTACCAGTCTCTGTATCGATTATTTCACCCGTCTTACATTTCAAACATGCATTACCCTTTTCGCTAAACAACTGCCCTTTCGGGCACTCACATTCATTCGTTTTCTTATTCAACACTTTCTTGGGTGCTTTACATGTAGCCTTTGCCACACATTTTTCTGTTCCTGCAGGTTTTACAAATGTCGGTTTACAGATACATGTATTGGTCTTTTTATCAATCGTTTCATTTTCTTTACACTCCGTTTTTGGCACACATTGTCCATTTACAGTTACTTCACCCTCCTTACATGCAGAACATTTCTTATTTTTTTCGTCATAGGATTGTCCTTTCGGGCACTCACATTCATTCGTTGCCTTATTCAATACTTTCCTGGGTGCTTTACATGTCGCCTTTTTCACACAGGTATCTTTATTAGGCCCCGCGGTAGGCTTTACTTCACCCCTCACACATGCGACTGCTTTGCATGTGTTTGTCGCTACATCATATTTTTCTTTATCCTTACATGTGGCCTTTGCAACACATGTTCCCTTTTGTGTCCCTTTTGTAGGCCTTACTTCACCTGTTGCACATGCTTTTGCTTTGCATGTATTTCCCGCTGCATCATAGTCTTCACCCTCTTTACACTTCGCTTTTGCAACACATTTTCCCTGCTTGGCCCCTTTCGTAGGCCTTACTTCACCCGTAGGACATGGCGTCGAACAAGTATTTGTCGTTTTATCAAGGACTTTCGGCTCCTTGCATTTTAAAAATGGCACACATTTCCCCTTTTTATTCATAAACCCATCACATGCTTTGCACGTATTCGTCTTTATATCCAGCGATTCACTTTCAGCACACTTTTTAGGATCTTCACATGCGCCATTGATTTTTATCTGTGGTTTTTTACATGTCGCCACATTTTTATCACATTTCTTTGTTTTCGTATTCCAATGATACCCTGTTTTTTTCCCACAGGATTCCTCTGTTTCTTTTGAACCCGTAAGACATGCCTTTTTAGTATCATCCCAATAATGATCCTTTTTTGTATCACAATCTGCTTTTGTATCTTTTGCACAAGTATTAGTCTTTTCATCCAAATGAGTCCCAGCCTTTTTACACGTCACATATGCGACACATGTATTCTTTTTTGTTTTAAAAGGTTTGTTACCTGAACACGATACAGAACTTTCGCATACTTTTTTAGTAGTATTCCAGACATCTGGAC
>RFQR01000030.1 GCA_009924895.1 bacterium | reverse complement strand
TGACGCCGTGGCTTTTGAGTCAACAAGTTTGTTCGTTGAGCTGAGGCCAGTGCCGGACGCCGTTGTGTTCGAGCCTGTCGTGAGCGTCTTGTTTGACGTGTCGATCGCAAGGATCGTTGTGCCGTCACTGCTCTTGAACGCTGCCGGTGAGGTGCCGTCGATAAGTGTCTGGAACTGAAGTCCCTGAAGGATCGTGGTGGTACCAGTTGAGTCCACGCTGAACGGTGCGTATGTACCAGCCGCGTTCGACACGGTGAGCACGGTGCCGTCTGATGTTGGCTTGACTGTTTGCGCGGCAGTGAACGTGTTGGCCTGATTCGTCAAGACGTTCGTGATGACGCGCCAACCGTAACCGCTTGCACTTGACCCATGAGATGAACTGAACGACTGTTCCAGCCGGAATTGAATAGCTTGTGCTGTTGTTGATCGAGTTCGCTGGGGTGCCAGTGCATTGCACCGTCAACGCTTGCGTGGTGCTGTTCTTAATCATGTGCACTCGACCAGCGTTCGTGCTGCTTGGAGCAGCAAGCGTGCACGTCAAAGCCGTAGTGCCAGTAAATTCCACTGCGAAGTTCGCGCTCGTCAAAGCTGAACCAGCCGTTGACCGCGTTTCCCACGCGGTCTGCAACCCATTCGATGCAGCCGTCACCCTGCCGTAAGCATCAACCGTGACCCGTGAATACCCAGTGCTTGTCGGGCTTGGAGTAACGGCAGTGCCTCTTAGTTCAACGGTCAAGCCTGGGCCGTAGCCTCCCATTGTCGTTAAATCAACGACGCTGCCATCAATAGTGTTTTCTTGGCCGTTTGACGACGTGCCAGACACCATCAACGTTGACGACCCTTGAATCGCCCCAGAGTCCACAAGGTAATTCGTCAGACCCGGATTACCAACCGTGCGGGCCATGCCATTGGGATTTATGTATTGAGCGCCGTTCATCAAGACGCGACGCGGCACCATCAAAGACGTTTCCAAGTATTTCGGGCCCGAAGCGGCCATTCCTGCACCGAAGGCAATGGACGGGTCAACTCCCGCCCAATAATTTCTAGAAAGGCCATCGCTCGGTGAAGTGACACGCCACACTGAAGAAGTAACGCTTGGCACATCCGTTGAAGCAGCGCTCGTTGATGCCCGAAACGTCAGTTGGTTGTTGCTAATTGAGCTCTCGTTATAACGGACAATGCTGTCCACTGCATACGACTGCGCAACCCAATCACTTGGAGTGCCGTAGTCAATGGCGGACGTACAAATGTATTGCTGACTGGTGAAGCGATCAAACACAACATCGTTGATGTTGTAAGCGCCCCAAACCTTAAACGTGCCTCGATCACGAAGAACCGCGTTCAATGCGAGACCACTCGTGGGCCACGGGTTGGTTTGCGTTGAATCCTTCGGGCCGTACAAAACCTGCGTGTCAGTGTCGTAAGCGAAATCCCCATCTCCGCCAATGTCACTGCTGGGAGGAACAGGTGCGCTCGCAGGGTTCGTGTTCACTCCACTGACAATGTTGATTACGCCTGCGGGCGGGCCGTTATATGGCATTTAGTTCCTCACTTGCTTTGCGATTGGCCGAAACTGACCCACGATGTGCCATCACAGGCCAACATGATCGTCGTGCTTTTACCCACGCCCGAAGCAACAGGGCCGTTTGCGGTCGTTTGAATTGCCAACGTTGAAGCCCTGTCGTTACGCACCCAGAACACGGTTCCCGCTGGCACGGCGGTCGGGACGGGAATAATGAGCGTTGCGACACTCGCGGAAGTAACGCGAATCAAACTGCTGTTCGCCGTAACCGAATACGACGTCGATGTGACAGGCGTGTAATTCGTGCGAAGCGCCGTCGAACCCGTGACAACCTGCCCGTACTGATTGACCTGCACACTGTTATAAGGAGTCGTTGTCGTGTTGTCAGTGACGCCAGTGGTGCTGATCGTGCCCGTCGCGTCGCGCCAGTGTCACCCTTCGGGCCCGTCGCGCCAGCATCACCTTTTGCGCCAGTATCTCCCTTTGGCCCGGTTGCACCAGTTACGCCCGTCGCGCCATTAGCCCCGTTCTTGACGGTGAAAGTCGTTGTGGCCCCGTTCGTGTACGTGACCGTGTAAGTGTCCGTGGCACCCGCGATACCCGCGCTAGAACCACCCGTGGAAGAAGTCCACGCGATAGATGCAATCCCGTTACCAGTAGAGCCAATAGACGCCGGAAACGTTGCGGGGCTCACTTGATAAACGCCTTCGCAGTTGAGCCGAGATCCTTACGGAGTGCGTGAGCAGCGCGTTCGGCGGCGTCACCAAAAACCTCTGCGCGCTCCCTGCGCTTTGCGTCCTCATAGTCACGCTTGACCTGTTCCGCGTCTTTCATAAAGTCATAATCAGGGCTTGTGATCTTCCTGACCCGCTCAACGACGCGAGCATCAAGGCCCGTGTACGTGCCAAACCTAGTCGGGTACGCTTGGACTGTTGTGACAAGGTGCTGTTCGCTCCTGCCATCCGAATGCTTAATGTCTTGATACACGGCAAAGTACGGCTCAGGGCCGTCCACAAACCGTGCTTCAAGCGTCGGATCAATCGCTTTTAAGTCCTTAACCACCGAGCATGAATCAGCGTCAATGATGACTTGTCGATTGCGAGTCTCCACGAATTGATCAAATCGTGCGGGTGCAAGCGTGTCAGTCATAGACCCAATGTGTAACCGAGGCTGTAGTTCCACGTCGTGATTGATGAAACGTCAAGGTGCGCCACTCGAACACGGAACCTTGGCCCAATGACGCCGTTGTAGGCGACGCTGTATTGCGAGCCACCCACGGGAGTCGGCACTGAGTACGTCAGGCCAGCACCGATCAAAATTGACGCGGAAAACGGAAGCGCTACCGACGTGCTGCCAATCGTAATACTTGATGCTGTTGCACTGTAGGCGTCAACAGCCGAAAGAATGCCCTGAGTCAACGTGGTTGGCATGGCGGCCTGAACCCACCTGTTGCCGGCAGGATCAAAGTTCTCAACGTACAAGTACAGACGCGAACTGCCCGCACCAGTAACAGTCGTAGTAACGGCTGAAATGTTCAGGTCAAGGCGAAGAAACCTGTTGTGGTTGTTAAAGATTTCTTGCGAATCAATAACGTTCGTGCCAGTGCTTGTCGCAGCATACGCGGCATCCGGCATAATCACTCCGCTGCTTTGAACAGCATTTGCTAGTGACACGGCTACTCCTAATGATTAAAAGATGGACAAACACAAAGACTCCCCGGCATAAAACCGGGGAGTCTTGAACTACTTAGACGCGGGCAACCGGAGTGTCGTCCACGAGGTTCTTGATACGACCGTTCTGATTACGAGCGGTGCAAGCAAGAGCCGCATACCAACCCAACCAGGCCTGCCACTTCGCTTCACGAGTACCAGCCGCGCTGCCGGTCTTAAGGGTCAGGATTGAACCCTTGCCGTCCGGTGCAGTGAGCCAGTCCGGCTTCTGAAGCTCAGTCCACGCAAAGCTGCCCTTGTTAAGAGCAAACGCGAAACCAACAGGAGCATCAACATCAGCAATGACCGGAATTGGCTTGGCACCAGCGGCAACCATGATTGCCGAGTAGCCCTCCTGCATCTCAAGTGACTTCGCATCCTGCCAACGCTTCTGCGAAGTGAACTGAGCTGCAAGCTTGCGCTGCGCGCCAAGCGTCGTAAGGAACACATCCGGCCCCTTAGCGGACACTTTGCGAATCGCCTGAGCAGCCTGAATGTACAGATCCTCAAGGCCAGTCGTCGCGTACGTCGCGTCAATTTCCGTACCCTTCCAAACGGCGGGCTTCACACCATTGACTGCCACGGTCGGATCAAGCCCGTGAAGGGCACCCGAAGTAGCAGTGATGTTGCGGAAACCATCCGACTCCTGCTTGTAAGCACCAGTCAGACAGATGCTTGCATTCGTGCCAGTGGTTGCGCTCGGTGCAGAAGCAAGAGTAATCGAGCCCTGTGCCTGAGTTGAACTGCCGGCAGTGCCAGTTGACGAAACGGCAGTGACCTGCACGTTCGTTGCAACATACGTCGTACCGTCCGACTTGATGATGTCCACGTAGTCACCAACGCTGATGTACTGCACGTTGTCAACGGTGAACGTCGCGCTTGTCGTGGCAGTGCTGATGTTTGAGAGAACACCGTCACCCGTGCCATAAACCTGACGGTTGATGTCCTTGCGGAGATCAGTTGTTGCGCCTTCAACCTCAGCGGTCATTGCGCGAACAAACGCACCCTCATTGGTTTCCGACTGCTTGATGACCTGATCCGTAAGCTCAATGCCCTGAGCGAAGTAACGGATTGACACCGTGCCGTCATGGAAACCCTGCGTTCCAGCGGCCGGCAGAACACCACCGTCACCGATTGCGCCACGACCACGGTTACGGCCAGTGTGGATTGGGAAAATAACTTGGCGGCCCGAGAAGGCACCCATGTCATTAGCAGCCACGCGCTCGAACTGATCAATCGCGTATGACTCCTGGTTAAGCTGTTCGACAATCGGCCCTCGATAAACGTTCTTGAGGATCGCGTCGAAGTTCGTAAGTGTCTGTGTAGCCACCTACATCACCTCTTTCAATTTCAGGATTATTGGTTCTTCAGTCGCTGAAGCGCCGCCTGTGATGCTTGTGCGAACGTGCTGATCGGTTCCGGGGAACCATCAACGCGCTGCCCCTGCTCTGCCGCCTCGGGTTGACTGAGCTTGTCCGACACCATTCCCTGCTGAATCTGTGCCATCCACTTCTCCGCAGCCTCAAACGCGAGACTCACGGCGTTCTGTGGATCAGACTCAGCAAACGATGCAAGGAACTGCTCCGCCAACTCGCGTGGCACATCAGGATGCTTCGCAACTGCTTCACTGACCTGCTGATCAACGACCTGCATTGCTTCGGAAATCCGTTGCTCTTGTTCCACCTGCTCCTTCCACGCCTTAAGCTCACCGAGCTCAGACATGACAGGACTCATTGGATCCTCAGCTTCCCCATAAGGGTCTTTGGGCTCCTCCGACTCACCGAACAAGCCGCGCTCTTGTGCCGTCGCACTGAGCCACGCATCAAACTGTTCGGGATCATTTGCAGCAAGTTCACGAAGTGCAATGAGGTTTTCAAGCTCATCGCGGGGAACGTCCGTCAAACCAAGGTCTTGAAACGGCTCCCACTGCTTACGGAACTCTGCTGCTTCTTGGAACTTCTTAGTGACACTCGAATCCCAATCCTTAAAGATCGGCTCGACATCACCACGGATTTCCTCCGGCAGTCTGTCAAGGTACTCCGCATACGGAGCTTGGCCCTGGCCTTCCGCTCCCCCAACTTCCGGCTGTACCGCTTCCTCTGACATGTGTACTTCCTTCCTGAAGCTGTAACGCGGCCCTGGCCGAAGCTGTACCTGTCCCTGGCTTCACGACGTTTAGCCCCAAACGGGGCGGATAAAGCCCCGGATGGGGCAAGACCACAAGGCGGCTATGACCCCGCCAAGGGTTGAGTTACTTCTTGCGAAGCATGAGAAGCGCGATCTTTGCAGCGCCCTTCATGTCTTTTGCTTCCTTCATTGGTTCCTCAGAACCCGAATCTTGCTCCTGCTTCTGTTCAGCCGGTGGCTCGCTCTTTTCAGACTGCGGAGTTTCCTTGGACTCGTCATGCACCTGATTGGCTGCCTTCTGACCCGGTGACGGCTCATTGGTAGCGTTAGGGTTGTCAGCCGACTCAGCGGCCTTTACTGCATCCTCAGCCTTGGTGATCACATCCGACCACTTCGGGTCATTGCCGTAATCAGCCTTCACCGCGTCAACGGCAGCCTTCAAGTCCTCAATACATTTACTTGCCATTCGGCGGAGCTCCTTGCGGCCCTTGGGCCATCATTTGTTGTTGCATCATCTGTTGTTGCTTCTGATCCTGACGCTGCTGATGCATGGCGACATGCTGCTCAAACACCTGCTTCGCCACTGGACTGATCGCGTCATACGACGCTGTTTTCATAAAGTCCTGATGTCCAGCGATGTGAGCTGCGTCATCGTCAAACGAATTGATCGGCAAAGGTTCGCCCTTACCGAGCCGTTGATTCTCACGATTGACCTGCTGTTCATCCTCACTCAACTCATCAACGAGTCGTTCAAGGCCACCAACATCCCAATCCTTCAAGAACCGCGCAAGGTTCTTGCCCTGCAACGGTTGACCGGACTGCACGAAGAACGTCAAGAGTTCCTGAAGTGCAGCTTGCTTTGCGGCCTTGCTCTGTGGGAACGCGGAACCAGTCTGGACAACAACGTGAGTGTTATCGCGCAGCATTGAGCCACGGAAATCAAAAATGCGCCACGTAGCGTCCTGACCGGCAATGCGGATCGTTCGACTATCCGTATAGAACTTACTGACAAGCGTGAGGATCTTCCTGCCCACACGGGCAAGGTTGTCCTCCATGTCCGCAACAGCCGGTCCAAGACGAGTATCGTCAGACTCCTGCAAAAGATTGATAGCTGACGCGGCTGTAACACCCGACGGCACATTCCCAGCAGTGATCTCATGCTGTCCACTGATCTCCTGAATTGACTGCTCAATGCGATCAATCTCCTGCAACACGTAACCCGGAAGTTGCGGAGCCTGCAAATACGCTGGAGCCGCATTCGGGCCATTGTTGTCGTCGTAATAAAAAATGCCCCCAGGCTGTGCCATGGCGCTCTCGAACGCATTGGGGTCAGCGATGGACTGCTTGGAGGCAAGGACTGTCGGGTTCCCGACACGGTTACGGTTCTCAGCGATCTGAGACTTAATCTTGTTCAACTCGGTCTGAGGGCCACGCAACTGCTCCACAACCGACGTGGGCCACACCCGGCCCGGAACCTCAATGCCCTTAAACATGACGTAAGGCATCGGGTCATACGGCTTAGTGTCCTCAAACAACACCTTGTCAGCAACCCAAACGACACGCCGGCCATTCGGAAACTCACTATTCGGCTTCTGCCACAGCTCACTGATGCGAACACCCTTGTAGTTGCTCTGTCCAGTCAAAGACCCACCAAGTCGAGCCTCAACAAGTCCAGGATTAGCGTTCGCGTCCGGCTTCGCATCATGGTTCCAACGACGCTTCACGTACTCAACAGACCGAACTGACTGCTCAATCAGCCACTCCACCTCGTCAAACCGTTCCGCAATCGGGTCAACGAACACCTGAAACGGGCTCCTGACCTCAACGCTCACATCACCCTGCTTGACGCTCTTGGAAGTCACTGGCACACCAAGCTGTTGACTAATCAACTCCGGGTTCATGCCCGTAAGGGGCGCACCGTTCGGGCCGGGAATCGGTTTCCCATCCGGGCCAACAAGAGCCTCAAACCCGTCACCAACAGTTGAATCCCAAGTGACCTTCAAAAACCCAGCGCCACAAATCCTCGACCAATGCAAAGCCCTGAGAAGCTTGTCGCGCATCTCAAGATGCGTCCACTCATACTCAAGCAGTTGCTCCGCGACATACGCGGCCTCAACGTCCTCTTGATCACCCGTCCTTGGGGTCACAGTGAACACTGGCCGTTGCTTCGTGAGCTTCGCCACCTCAGTCCTCACAGCAGGTTGAATGCGATTGTCCACAATCGTCATCCTGTCCCTGCGCAACTGTGGCCTATAAAGACTCCGACCATCCCAAGCCACCCACTGCTCACCCTGATAGTACGCAAGGTTCAAAAACCACTGTGCCTCAAACTTACTTCGGGCACCCTTCGCGTCCTTCAGAAGCCTTTCAAGTTCCTTAACGTCAGTCATCGGACGGCTCGCTAATCACGCCAACAAGATTGAACTCATCAAGCTCAACCTCCGGCAACACAAAATCCGCCGTCTGAACGCTCGGAAGACGATCCGGGGCTTGAACCCTGTTTGTCAGCTCGCGGCGCTCCACAAGCCACTCAACGCGCTCCTGATGAAACGTCCACTCCCTAACCAGAATCAGGACAGCGAGAATTGCGAAAGGAAGCCAGGTCACGCCGCAGCCTTCAACTTTGGAGAACCCTTCTTCTCAGGTCGAACAGCAAGACCGTCCTCAAGCTTCTCCGCATACGCCTTCCACCGTTCGGCAAGAACACGAGCCTCATCAGCCTCACGCCTCAAATCAGTTGCCTGCGACGGACTCAAACTCAATGCGTTCGCCGCACTCAAAACGCAACCCTCACACAACACAAGATCATCAATTTGCATTCCAGTCTCAAGCACAGGGCCATCAAACGCCGCGCCAAAATCAACAAGACGCTCACTTGTGAAGCTGTAACACGAAGCGCATCCGCCGCCGTTAACAATCTCCATGATTCTCCTTAAATAAACTGCCCCGGCCCATTGCCAGAGTCATGTACGCGCTCCCCAAGCCCCTTCAAGGACTCACGAAACATCCGCTCCTGAACACTCAAACTCTCCACGGGAACACTCACGGGAGTCAACGGCCTCGACATCACCACATAACGAAGTGCGTCAAGCAAGTGATCATCACGCTTCACCGGAGCCTCACGAGCATCATTCTCACTCCGCTTAGGTGAAGCCCACCTGTACTTCTTAAACTCCGAAATCAACTCCGGGCAATCAGCAGTAACCACCAACTTCCCAGCTCGAAGCCTCTCCTTCACCTTGTTAATGCCAGGACGCACAGCATTCTGACCCGGCGAAGTGAAAATCCCATGATCAGCGAACTCCATCTGATCACTACGCCCCGTCTGATTGTTCTTATTCCTCGACGCCGGGTCAATCACCCACCACCGAGGCTCACAACCCCACCGAAGCTTCTTCAACTCGATCTCCTTACACACCTCCGAGATCGTGTGACCCTGCAACGCCAACTCATCAAAGACAACAAGATTGTCGTCAGCGTCCAAATACGCAAACACCACAGCGGCCATATGACGAATCCCAGGGTCAATCCCACCAAACACCTCAACCCCATCCGGCAACTCGCTCAAAGCAGGCTTAACGTGCGCCTCAGAACTAAACTCGCTATACACAAGCCCCGCGAAATGCACAAACAACCCTGACTTACGAGCCAACCGCTCCTCCGGGCTGTACTCCGCAAGCACACGAACCTTCGTTCGCTCATCCAAATGCGGGTTGTCGTCCATATCGACCAAAACCACAGTCGCGCCGTTCAACCGCTTTTCCTGAAACGGAACCCAAACATCGTCATACATCCACGACATACCCCTAAGGGGAGTCATCGTGAACACCTCATCACCGCCATAATCAATCAACCGGGCAAGAGACTCACGGCGAATGTCCTGACGCGGCTCCTCATCGTAATGAACCCGATGCAAAGCAGCACCACCAAACTTGTCCAAATCCTGATCATTCGACATGAACTGAAACCAGCTCCCGTTAGCGAAACGAAGAACCCTCAGCCGTTGATCAAACGCCTTGTCCAACGAACCACCCGCCAAAGCACCCGGAGGACACCACTCACGAATCTTCTGCAACACAACCTGATCCAAAGTCTGACCAAGATCAGGAGTCACAACACGACAATAAAACGGGGGCGACCAACGCTTAAACCCGCGCAAATGCTTCGGCACATCCCGCACATCCAAAGCCTGAATCAAATCATCAACAATCCCAGCAGTCGTCTTACCCGACCTATTCCCCCCCAAAAACACCTTCAAATCCTCACCCGACGCATGAAACACCACCTGCTTCACATGCGGCACATAAGCCTCAAGGGGATTACGAGCCCGCACACCCTCCAACAACCGCAACTCATCCTCAACCTGCCGCCTCGTAGCAGCATCCAAAGAACCCAACACTGATGGGTCAATCTTAAACAAGGGACTCCAACACCTTTCAGGAGGGGTGGTATTTGTGCAAGGGACTCCGGGACTCCGACGACGCGGCGCGCCTGGCCGGCCCTACCCCCCCTGTTGCAGCCATCGGAACTGCGCCATCGGATCGGATCGGATCGGTGTCGGCCCGTGTTTAACGGACGGCGCGCCGAGCTGCCTTCCGTCGCGGGGAAGGGGCGACGCCTGCCGCTATTGGCATAGGTGGGCGGCGGGTACTGCGCGGGTACACCTGCTTACGCTCCCCCGTCCGTTAAACACACTTTGACGATCTGCGCGGCATCGCTCAACTCTCTGCCCGATACATACACACGCGCACGGCCTCAAGAGAGAGAGAGAGAGACGCGGCGAATAGCGGCTACGCGCTAGGGTAAAGCAACTTTCCAGCAGACACTTGAGACCTAATGCCGTTTAGTGTACGCTTAACGCACGGTCGCACGGTAGGCGTGTGACGTTAAGGAAAGGGAAACACAATGTCAAGCACTCAGCATCAGCGAAACCTAGTAGCGGAACTCCACGCAGGCGTCACGCTCTCAGAGTTCATCGATCTTGCACGGGGAAAGTTGGACCTTACTCACGGGGAGCGGTCCGTTTCTTTCCCGGTCAATCGGGGCGGGATGGCGTACAGGGCGACCGCCACGGAACTCACAGTCACGGACGGATACGCCAAAGGGGCAGCGGAGCGGACGATCATTTTCGTGGAGATGATTTGGGACGCGCCACTAGCTAGGGGCGGGAGCTGTACGTCCATTCCGCTTCGAACTGGTGCGGACGCTGCGCGGTTCATTCATCAGCATATGGACGGATGGATTTCCTAAAGGGTTCTAAGAGCTGACACGAGCGCGGGCAGCGTTCGCCACCAGGGCGGACGCTGTCGGGGCCTGTGCCACCAGGGCGACAGGAAAAACGAAAGGGAAGAAATGCACGAGGAAAGAGTCATCGACACGGAAACCGGGCGGCGGGGATGGCTTACCCGTTCCGTGTTCACAAACACGCTGTGCGTCCAATTCGACGGGGACGACCTGATCACGCTAGTAGATGAAGGCATGAACCTCGTGCCAGAACCAGCAGAGAGCGCAACAGAGGCACGCTAGGGGGCCTGTGTCGCTGTTCCCGCTTCCCCGTGACCGTTTAGGCGGGCGGGGAGGCGGAAGCGGTAGCGGAGACACTCTCATGCCCGTTCTAGAAACTTGCCCGAATTGCGGTCAATTGTCGGAACGTGAGCAAGATGACGCCGCGACGTGGTGCCGCGAGTGCCTAGCTAATCGGTGGAAGCAGGAAACGGAAACGCTACGCCTATTCGCTCCCGCTCGTGCAGAGATATCCGGGCAAACCGGGCTTAGTTTGGACTGACGCGGACGCGGGCACCGTTGCGGCGAAGGCTGTAACGGTGTCGGGGTAGAGAAACAGAAAGGTAGAAAGGTGATAACAGAAACAGCAGTGATAGCCATACCCGCCGCCGGCGCTATTGCGCTAGGCGTCCGCTCTCCAGCTCTAGTGAAGGCGAAGGCGGTCGCGGGGCAGCTGAGTCGAGCGGGCGTGATTCTCGCCAAAGATAAGCGCCTGCCGCGTTGGTTCCGAGTGGTGCTAGGCGTAGCCTGCCTGCCAATTCCGGGGCCAGTAGATAACGCGGTGCAGGTTCTCGCACTAGGGCTACTGCTCACGCGCTACCGGACGCCCACTGTAGAGGCCTGGAGGGC
>RFQR01000029.1 GCA_009924895.1 bacterium | reverse complement strand
CTGGTTCTATGTGTTTTATATTATAAGCCTTGTTCTTTTTGTAATATCTCTTGCAGTTACTGTTTCCGGCTTTTTTGCTCGCGGGTCTAAAATGACCCCCGTGCAAGCATTTTTCAGTATATCTATAAGTGCTATTGCCGCGGTAAATACTTTGTTCTATTACCTCATATGTGACCGTTCCCTGAAGCCATAAAATCACATTCTTTAATATATACAATGGGATCCCTATTTTCAAGTCCAAAGAAAAAGAAGCAGGCAGCGGCAGCGGCAGCGGCAGCGGCAGCGGCAAAAAAGCCAAAAACAAAAAAGCCTAAGGCACCTAAGGCAGGATTCCAAGACTACGAGGACGAATATGAGGACGAATATGAGGACGAAGAGGAAGAGTTTGCAAACTATCCCAATGAACCCACATGGATGCAAAGTATTCAGAACTCGACTATCTGCATCTGGTTCTATGTGTTTTATATTATAAGCCTTGTTCTTTTTGTAATATCTCTTGTAGTTACTGCTTCCGGCTTTTTTGCTCGCGGGTCTAAAATGAGCCCGCTAGATGCGTCTTTCAGTATAACTCTAACTGCTATTAGCGCGGTAAATGCACTATTCTTCTACCTCCTATGCGACCGTTCCCTGCGCTCTAACGTAAACACCTTATTTTAATACTTCACGGTATCCTTGAGTCGCTGCGCCGTCAGCACGGGAATCTCCGCCTCACACTCCCACAACCATCTGCGACCTACAGAAAAAAATCCAAACTGTGATGGCCAATACGCCGGCAAGTTCCCAGGAAGTGCCCTGAGCTTCGCATCGCGGACCAACCACCATGAATCCATAGGTAATACCATTGCCAGCTGCTCCTGTGGGGCTACCGGCGATGTAACAGGCGTGGCAGCTATGGCAACTCCTTCCAGCTCCCCCGCCAAATCCGACCAAAGAGGTGGGACACTCCAAGGAAAATACCAGGAGAAACTCACCGGCTTTCCCAAATAATAGTCCAGAATCCATTGAAGTCCTCGTAGATATTCCTTCACAGTCTGCCCTACCCCAGCCCCATACAGCCACCTATTCGTATAGATGCCACGCCAGCCATCTACAAGACCCTTCTCTAACGTCCAAATTGCCGATTCCTCTTTCCAATCCAAAGGAAGTCTTTCTACGGAACTCATGAGCCGCTCCCTTTCATTCCGCGGGGGCATCGGTCGCCCCTTGTATTTCTGGGTAAAGTTCTCCACAATCCATTCTTCCTCTTGTGCAGCCCATCGCCGAACAAGCTCCAAGACGGTTTCAAGAACAACCTTATCATCTACCACTAGCCGTTTTGCCTTCGCATGAAGATCCGCCAGAGTCCTACATAAAAGATCGTGACCTCCTTCCTTCATCTTTACAGATAGTGAATGCGGCAAGAAATCATTCCCGAGAAAACTCATCCCGCATACATATTCCATCATATACTCAGCGGCTGTCATTGCAGGAGGCACAAGCAACTTTAACAGCTCGCACACATCCAATGTTGCAAAGACTCCCCCATCCGGCTTTCCTCCTTGAAACTCTGCAAGTTCCCGCAAAAGCTTCCAAGAGCCTACGCCAGGAACATTTCGTGCTATACTCAACAGCGATAAGACAATCAAATCCGCATCCAACCCATATACTATTACAGAATTACCGGCAAGTTCCTCTGCATGGTCGCGAACCCAGGCCATCACTTTCTGTTCTCCTTCTCCCGGTTCAGTCGCGCAACTTACCGACCACCCCCGCGCAGCCGCCAACGCCCTTAAGCCAGATCCCAACTTTTCCATAAACTCTGTCCCAGGTGTTATAGCGTTCGTATCCCAGACATCTTCCCCCACCTTTCGCACACCCACTTCCAGTTCCCTCGCAGCAAGCCATCGAGATTTGAATCGACGGAGCCTCTGTTGCCGAATCTTTGCCATTGGCACCACACCATCTACGGCAATCAATACTGTCGCAGGCCGCCCCGCCGTTTCCCAGACCTTGACCGTGTATTTCTTTACAGCTTCTATCAGCGCCCGCTCCCATTCATGGCGTGTTTCCATTGTATATGTGGGTAGTTTATCACTCCGAACACATTGATATATAAGGCAATTAAAATCCATAAGAAGCACATTTGCTGCCACCCGCCCCCCTTTTTGCACAAGTTTCGGATATTGATCAATAAGCCTTTTATAATAAGATGGAATTCCCATTCTAGCTACTTTATCTTCACTGCTTTTCTTAAGGCAGGTCAGATGGTGGCGACTTTATCACCAGTTGTTGTCGCTTCAGAAATGATGCGTATATTCCCAGATTCGCTAGTTATTGCATGCGGTATATATGCGGCGATTATTCAGTCATATCCTTACGCGGTATTTTTTGGAACGCTCATAGAAACCACCGTCATATTCAAAATTATAAAATATGTCGCGACATATTTGAATATGACAGGGCCCATGTATTCCCCTGCCGGTCAATATAAGAGTATTTGCCGTTCTGGATTTTCGGGCGTAGTTCCAACTGTTGAGGCACTGGCCACAGCTAAAGTGGGTATGACAGCGGCCGGATTCCCGTCCGCCCCTCTTTTTATGCTTTCAACGGCATCTTCCTATATTTTCACAACACTCAACTATCAAACGAAGGAACTTGCGGCGCTTGGCCCATCCTATTCGTCTAGATATTATATCAGTGCCATGTTTCTTGTAATCCTAATATTTCTATTTTTTATCTTCCGGTTATCATTCGAATGTGATGGATTTGGTGTTTTGATTGTATCTATTGCCATTGGACTCGCTCTTGGTTATCTCTTAGTCAAACAAAATAGCCTTCTTTTCGGAGCACAAAGCATTAATCTCATAGGTATTCCTCTTTTGGAAAATCGAACGGCGACCGGCAAAAAACTGTATGTATGCCCAAAATAATCAAAGCTAACAGTAATGGAAGGTATCTTGAAATCAACTCGTACGGGAATATTGATGGCCCTTCGAACACTTCCCTTAATTCTTATTTCATTTATTGGGTTTATGGCGGCGGGATTGGCGAATGCGGGACTCTTGATATTATTTATCGGGCAAATAGCCGTGCTCCCCCTCGCTGTATATATTTCACAGTATATCTTTTCTCGTATGGGAGGGGACCCCGCAATATCTCCGTTTTATGTGAAAACGACGAATGTGAGCTTACTTGTCCCGAGCAGTGGATATGCAGAAATGTATATCAATGTTGCCCCCAGTTATTGGATGGCGCAGATATGGTTCTTTTTCGCATATACATTCACAAATGCAATGGAAATATGGAAACTACCTGAAGATAAACGGCTTGATAAGACGCTGATTGCAAATCGTAAAACGAAGGCAATCATGATCATGGGCGCTATATTGGTGACTGTGATTGGGCTGAGTCTCTTTCGCTTCTCTACGGGAGCAGAAACACCGATGGGTATGTTAATAGCGCTTGTCCTCGGGAGTAGTCTAGGATATGGATGGTATATGTTTGCATTGAACTGTGGTGTAGCTGCATCCGATGTATTTGGCATGGTTCAGCAAATCATCCCCTTTACGGATACGGAGCAGGTGATGACATGTGTTTACAATCCTCGCTAAACATGTAAAAGTTTTCGAAGAAATCCAAGTCGTCCTTTCCATTCCCGCACAAACTCTCCACGTATAAGTCGAAGCAAAATGGCACGATCTAAGACCTCCATCAGTTTTTCTAAAGACTGTTGCAGTTCACGTGTCCCCCTGTTCGTATAGAGTGCCATTGCATCTTCATATGTAGGTCCTTGTATACCGCGCTGCCTATGTATCGTATCATGCAACTCCCAGAGCCATCTGCGGATTTTTTCATAAAACGCCTGGGGTGCGCGTATATCTAGAAAACTGTATACGGAATGTTGCGTGATCCAAGTCTTATAATGTTTTTGACAAAGAGGGCATGGCAGGATTCCTTCCAATAGTTTGAGAAGTTGAATCCACGCTCGTATTTCATCTGTATGAAGTATGTGTGTAAACTGTTTTCCCGATTTTTCTGCACATATATGAAGGATATTCCATAGCGGAGGACCCCATTCGGAGTTCTGTGCCATCCTACCCTAGGAATAAAATTGTAGTTGTATGATTCACCGCATTCCCACATGGAAGGAATAGGATGCGCGGTTCCATCTATTCTCTGGGATGCGTTTGAAGAAGCCCTTCAAACAAATATGTATCGGTTGGTAAAAGATATTGCCACAACACTTGGCCAACCACATCAACCGCTGTTAGAGGCTATAAAGGCTAAAAAAGTGAAACCGTATCTCGTCGATACATCGTATACACAAGAGTCTGACGCAGTCTGTGATTATATCTGTCAGAGACCGGATGCAATGGCAGTTTTACAGCCGTGCGGACAACCGGTTCTGTGGGGAGCTGGTCCATCTCGGTGTCCGCAACATATGTATATGACACAATCTATATCCAATCTCCCTTTGTTAAAAGCATTGACCCCTGTGGACGAAATACCCCTATATATGAGTGAAGATGGTTCCGTGTATGATGGAAACTTTAAACTACAAGGGCGAATGAACGGGAATACGTTGACCCTATTTGATGTGGAATAAAATTGATACGTAGAAATCCTTTTTAGAATGTATGGAACCAGCTATCCCATCCAAACGTGCGGCGAAAGCGAAGAAGATCAAACGAAAAAATAAGTCCCCCCCTATACACGAATGGCCATCTACAAGCAGTGTTCCATACTCTTCCATTGTTGGAAAAAAATCTTGGCTCCTTCTACAGGCAGATAACTGGATTATAAACTATTATATTCTTCAGATATCAAGTGAACGTATGAACTATATACAACTCGTACAGTATCTTAGGGCTGAGATTCAAAATCAGAAGAAAGGCATTTTATTGTCAGAGAAATTCTTTATCGCAAAAGGGATGGAGCAAAAGTTTCTTTCTAGCGTGATACATCATGTAAAAAAGAACTACACGCTTGTGCAGAGATTCCGAATCCTTCTACATAGATGGTTGGGGCGCCGTATGAAGTTGGGAAATACAGAAGATCTTGTGACAGGAGACATCCCTAAAAACCCGATTCTATTGCGAGATTGGTCGCAGCGGAGAATCTATACATTTGAACCGACAACGATTCTTCGCGACATGCTAGTGCGCCTACGCAGTCAAAGCTATTTATTTCCTAAATATTTAATGCCACGCAACCCATATACGAACTGTGAGTTGACAGAGAATCAGTTCTTCTGTATTATGAACCAACTACGATTGGCAGGGTATTCGCATTGGATGTTGGAAGGACTCATGTCTACCAACTATATAAAACTCCTCTTCATAGAGCGTTTTGGTGGAACTATCAAAAAAGATATTATTCTACGGGAGTTTCAAAAACCTGGCGCAGATACTCTTGAACTCATACACACGTTTATCGAGGATTATTATAGAGATACGAATACACCCTTCGATACACATATCTATACATGGGCAATTGCGCATCGGCAAAACCATGTGCTTCTTAAAAAATGGATTACTCTCTGTAGGGATTATTATATGATTGTATTCACGGATGGAAATGGAAAGCACTATGCAAAAGAAAGGGACCGTATTGATATCGAGGCAAAGCGTTTATGTGCATCGGGTAAATACATTCGACGTATGTATTTGAGTATACATCCTGACTATAGACCTATTCTTTACGCCAGTGTATTTATTGTGGCATCCCCTGTGGTATATGAGCTCGAGGAAAGTGCAAGCCCTGAGTTGACATTAGACGGATTCTGGCCCGATGATTCGTCGGACGGGGAGGAGGTTCCAAGCGCGGATGTCCACGGGACCTATGACTAACTCTCTATATGTCAGGGGCCCCCAGAGAACAGCTGCTGGAAGTCGACCATACCAGGACTGAATCGTTTTGCTTTTATTTGTGGAGCCCCCTGAACCATGAGATTTCGCCCGTTCTTCGTTGGACCATTCATCCGGTATATCATCTGGAAAGTATTTTTCATAGAAGGCATCTCGAATCACTGCATCTTGTTTGACGGCTTCCCAGCCACCATATAGTTCTGCTACGGAATCCCAAAAGGGCGAATACCAAAGGGCGGAGGGTTTTTCCATAGAGCCCAGTATCTCTTTTTCATTGGATATATAGACGGAGAGTTTGCCTCGTCGCGTATATCCGAGGCATTCAGGTGGAATACGATACTTGCGGCGTGCGCGACGCCCTAATAGAGTCTCCCATTCAGGGAGTTCTTTTACAACTTCATCTAGAATGGGGTGAAGCGGTTGATTCCATGATGCGGCGAACTCCTCTTTCGAAAGACATAGGGCCGCCACGACAATGGCGCGCCGTTGCCAGGCCTCGCCCTCCAACATTGCAATACATTTAATTGCCTCTATACCGTGTTTATGCATGGCGACATTCTGTAGAAATGCATCGGGTGCCTCTATATTCCGCACGGCCCCCCATGCGGCAAGTGTTTTGCGTTGGAGAATCGCACGAAACGCGAAGGCTTCTAGATCCGTGAATCCGGCAGGAATATCACACACATTTACACGATCCGGAACGACTTCTGTAGATAGAAGAGTGAGAATACTGCGATCCCTGCCGCCATTTGATGCGAGGCGACAAAGACCTGATACGAGTTTGAAGATATGTTCCTCGACAACTTGGTCGTCGTGGAATATCTCTTGATAGTTGCGATACCAGCCGAGAGCTTTTATACCGAATCCGTAGAGCCAAACTTCTTCTAGGGCTTTCATCACTTCCTCCACTAAGTTCGAGTCCAGCAACTCTTTACACCAAAAGGTGGCTTCCACGGATTTCCCACGGAGTGCACAGAACATGAGAGCGGCGGCGACTTCATCTTGTGTATATAGGTGATATGTGAGGGGCATATAGGACTCTGTGGAAGTGGATATATACAATTTTACTGGGTGTGTTTAGATTCTACAGTTGAATCCCGCCCCTGTAGTAAGAATGGATCTCCAGACGCTCTATCAAAAAGCGAATCCGGCAGATGAAATAATCCCCGGACTTTGGCTTGGAAATCGACAGGCGGCTCTCGATCCGACGTTTGCAGAGCAGAAGAAAATCCGCGCTGTTTTCAACTGTTCCAAAGATATTCCATTCAATCCGTCAATACCGAGGCAATATCGTGTTCCTGTAGACGATAGTCGTCAGGAGCCCGATATTCAAAATATGGAAAAATGGTCCTACGAGATTGTATATAAAATCGCACAAGAGATGCGCAAAGCTGTTGCGGATCGCACAGGTATTCTTGTGCACTGTGCTGCAGGAATGCAACGTTCTGCCGCCGCGACTGCCATGTATCTTATAGCCACTCGGGGTATAACAACGGACCAGGCAATAGCATTTATTCGGAGTAAACGCCCTATTGCTTTTCAACCGGAGCCGAACTTTGAAAAATCGATTCGTGCATTTGAAGCCGCATTTAATAGCGAAATCAGGCCCCAGTTACATACGAAATAAGCGTGGATCTATCCGCACTACGGCATCTTTCTGGAAATCCAGATTCTGATATGGCAGTCCTTTGGGATTGGCTACAAGGAGCACGCTGCCCTTGGAGCCGGTTGCATCATGCCACTCTTTTGTATATTGGACGGATTGGTGAACATGTCCACAGACCCATGCAACCATAGGAGATTTTATTAAATCTTCTATATCGGGAAATGTCACACTTTTGTCGGGATCCCCGACGAAACTTTCTTCTTGGAGCCATGTGGTCGGTCCGTAATGCGAAAGAATCATGACGGGTTCGTGTTGCGCCTTGACTTTCGAGCGAATCCATGCGAGATCCTTATTATAGACACTTCGCAAAAACTCGGCATTCATGGGACTGGGTTCGGCTTCTACGTAGCGGAAGAACTGGGGATGCCACACATGCCCTTCATCCCGAGGAAACTTCCAGAAAGGGAGTCCGAAAATATAGAGTCCATCGTCGCTCACCATTCCTTCATGGTCTAAGACGGTGATATTCCAAAAGGGTTCTACGAGATACCGCATCTTCGCCACAGGAGTTTCCAAGTCGGGTATGGGGCGTTTTTCATTCCCAGACCCGGGTCCAAGAAGTTCGGCTTTTCCGGGAATCCAGAGAACCGTTTCCCAATGTTCGGAACACCATTCTAGGAATGCCCGTAATCCAGTATGGGCTAGCGGGGCCACATCTCCGAGGAGGGCGAGGACAGGGGCCACGGCGGGTTCCAGTATTTCTTTAAACGTTGTTTTGGGCCTTGTTTCTAAATGCAAGTCACTGGCAATCTGTAGGCGCATCTATTCATAATCTCCAATAACACCCACCCTCTACTAACACAGCAGCCCCCGGTATTTCTACAGGGCTCGGCCACACCCATGCATCATTCCAGAATCGCGAAATAACAGAGTGAGTCGCCCAACGCCGCCCTTTGATGCCGAATAGGACTTGAATGGCGCCTCCGAGGACAATGGCAGAGATACCGAACACCTTCAAGCGAGCGGCAATAATCATGCCAAGACCCCCACACCCTATAAGAGCTACTTTGGCACCGGATGCGACGACGGCATTCACGACATACTGAACTGAATCTTGCCATGAGGCATGTGTTCCTGGCCATTCGGCATTCCCCCTTGCTGTCATAGGCGCATAGCCGGTGCGCACAAATGTCCATGTAACACCTGAAATATCCAAAAGGCCCTCTTGTGCTCCAGTCCAAATCTCTTTCGGGCGTTGAATCTGTGCCTGCATAGTATCTGCGAAACTGCTTACAACTGCCACGTGTTTTCCGACGAGTTGCTCTGTCCAACGGAGTCCTCTCGGAACATAATATGGCTCTAAACTGCGCAAGGGTGTGCGAAATGCATGGGGGGCATGAATATCCAGAATACCCTTTTCAGCGCGCCAGACGGGTTCATACCATCCTGCTGCACCACCATCCATGTGGCTGAGAGCTTCTATATAGGCCTCGCACCAACGGTCAATACTCTCTGCCGTTCCTGGAAAAATCCCTGCATTTTGTTCAATCTGTAGTTGAAGATTTGTAGGATAGGGATTTCTTCCACCTCCACGCCGCCTGAGAACCCAGAAAAAAAGGATTTCGATTTCAATAGTGCCATTTCGTCCAATAAAAAAAGGAGTATTGGAACTCATGATGTTACAAATTTGACGGGATCCTTCCTGTATAGATTCTTCTGTAGGTATTGCAAACATAGCTATTTTAGGGTATAGAAGAATCCTTAGACCACGGCCCATCACGCCAAGGATTCCATCGTTGTCCATTTGAATGACGACGTATTTCGCCACCGAGTATTTGACCTACGGGTTCTACGGCTAGAGTCTCTTCCACAGATTCCTCTGATATACTATCTAATGCTTCTTCAAACTCTATAATAACTTCATCTCCTTGTGCTAATACAATATTCGCTGGCTCCGTGGATACAATATCAAATGGAATTTCATATCCTCCGAGGCAGTCCAATGGCACTAAGATTGTGTCGCCGGTGCGTAGAACCCCGAGACGTGTAAGCGCGCGCTCCAGTTCCTCTTTTGCATCTGCGTGATAGAATGCAGAATCTTGGGGGCGTAAGACAATACGCGTAGCTTCCGGAAAAGCGTCTTGGGTCAACCATAGAACATCTACCGTCTCGCCACATCCTTCCGCCCCGAGATGATCTACTAACCAAGATGGAAGATGGAGTCGCCCCTCTTCAGCTGTATGTGGGATTCCCAGGGCGACATATATATCTTTCTCCTGAAATGTAACTCGCACAATATGACGTGTTCCTTCATATTCTCCAGTGATTCGTTGCCACTCTGGAAGAGACATACTGCAGGTTGCCCAATCATGTGCGTCCTCTAGAAAGATATGTGACCACAGTTGCATACTATTCAAATGGAGGAAACCTCGTTCAAATTTAGTAGGCCATGGAATCATGCAGCAGATATCCTGTTGAGTTTGAGAATGCCCTGTCAACGATCGCCTTAACACCCCTACAGCAAAGTATACTCAAAGGTCGCTATATACCTCTTATACAACATATTCAATCTAGGACCTCGCGTATAAGTATTCTATTTCATTCAACGCGTATCATTGTAACAATAGGTTCTTTAATCGTTCCAGCCCTACTCTCTATTCAAGGAGCGTCAAACACGAATGCGCAGATTTATTGGAGCACTTGGACGATATCTTTACTTGTAACCATCTGTAATGCGCTTGTAACCCTTTTCAAATTTGATAAAAGATATTATTATTTGCATACGATTCTGGAGAAACTTATTTCAGAGGGATGGCAATTTGTAGAACTCACCGGCAAATATAGTGGATATCATATACACGGGGGCGTTCCGACACATAATAATCAATTCATTTATTTTTGCCACGCAATCGAAAAAATCCGGATGAAACAAGTGGAAGAGGAATATTATAAACTAACGGATGGTCAACAAACAACTGTTCCGAATCAAACGGGGCAGGATGCATTGAAGAATACATCTCTTATACCTCCTACGCCTCAACAGGGGGATCTATTGAATATACCTTCTGAAATTGTGAATGCGGTAAAAGAGCAAATTTCGCCCCCCCCAGTAGAGGATGCTAGGCAAGGCCAAGCATACACGAAAGAAAGCGAAAAAAAGAGTGCGGGCAACACGAAAAATATTGAAAACGGGTCGATCAGCTCAGTGTCAGTGTCATTCGACGTGTAAATACCCATCACTTCCTGGAAAGGCATTTTGCCATATGCATATTCAAATGTGTCCATATACATCTCCTTTGAGCGGATGGGAACCTAAATATGAACCCAATGTTTGGAATGATACATCTGCAATTCGCTTGTCACATAACTGTTTTTCATATGCAATGAATGTGAATGATCCAAAACAAATACAAAGATGTCATGGAAAAGATAACTGCGAAGCACCCTTTCACCAGCCTGGAAACCCATCCAAATATAGTCGGTTTGATTCAAAACGACCTAAAACATGTCCGAACATGATGATGCGGCTTCTGGGTGATAATCCAAATATGAAAATGACAACATTTGAAGACAAGTGTCCTGCAAATACGTCGAAAATAGCGCTGGTAGTGGATGAATCCGATGATTACCACTTTCTACGGCAAGATAGTAATAAATTTTGGTCACAAAAATCGGGGGGGCGTCGAGTGACACATTTAGATGCGAGTAAACACGAAATATGGAATCCTCAACTATGCGATTTGAACTATAGTAAATATGAGGGGGTGTTAAACTATGACATATTTTGTGGATTTTTATGTGTCCCTCGAACATCTTCTTTATTTATGAGGAGCAGGGGTTGAATTTTGTCGTCTTTGTCCCTTTTTTAATAGCCATTGACGCCCCGAAGGGCTTGTAACAAGCTTATTCATTGGGTCATATAAAGCCAGTGCCTCGAGACAATCTATCCGTTTAATTGGAGAGGCTTTTAGAAGACCACATAGTATTATTTTTAATACACTGTGTTTTTTTTTCATTTCGTCACTGGACATGAATGTTTTTGATACACTAAATATATACATGAGTTTGCTTAAACAATATCCAATCGCCCATGCGTCTACAGCAGGCCAATATAGTTTCCAAAATCCGAGAGTGTCGTTTGATTGCACTGATTTCGATGTTTTCCAGAAGTCTGTTAACTCTTTCATTTCTTGTTCGATACTTTGACCAAATAATCGCTGTGCATATTTTAAAGCATCTTTATTGCTAC
>RFQR01000028.1 GCA_009924895.1 bacterium | reverse complement strand
ATTTACTTGCAAGTAAATAAAATAATAAAGGATATATGGGTCTAAATCGCAAGGCTGAGTGTGTTTCCAACAGGCTGACGACGCCGACGCCCACGCCCTGCACGTGATTCGGTCGTGCTACCAATATCGTCACCGGATACCATCGACTGAATTTCAATGGCCGCGGCAGTAGCTGGCGGAGGATTCACAGGAATCTCGGGGAATGCACTGCCGTCCATGGACTCATTGCGCCGGGCTTCCGCAAAAGACTGGAGGATATCGTCTACGCCCGTAGGTCCACGCATCTCACGCCGGGCTGTTTGCCGGGGCTCCATGGCTGCAACAGCCTGGGGAGTCTGACTCATAGGAGTTCCACCAACGGTCTGCTGAAAGTTCACCTCAGCCCTTGCGCGTGCCTGGGCCTCTTGTGCTGCCTGGGATGCAGCTTGCGCAGAAGAACCGAAGAAGGCCCCTCCTCCGACAGGCGCCCCTTGGGGTTGAGCCCCGTTCATGGCCATATTCATAAAGTTCCCAAATCCGGGACCTGCCTGATTCGCCGCCGCTGCTGCAAATTGCTTGGCGAGATCCGGGTTATTCTTCAAGATATCATCTGCGCTCACATTTGACATACGAGATTTGAGGAATGTATTGCTCACGTGGCACATGAACCCAGAGCCGGCCAATGCCATAACGAGGCGGGCCTCGGGAGGCATTTTCCCACGCTCCTTATACTTGTCATAGAGCTCCTCAAAGATTTCGTCAAAATCCTCTACATTCTCATGGACTGCCTCAGACCATCCGTCCAACTTCACATCAAATGGATCGAATCGACTATTCGCCCACTCCAGGCCCGTCACCACAGACATGAGCGCCTGGCGCTGGAACCGAAGAGATGCCTCCAAGTTTCGTGCATCCACCTGGCGATTAAACTCCTGATTCATCTCCTCCAATGTATTATCCATCGTATAACGTTTGCTCAGGGGAAATCCCTTTTTCTCAAGTCGCTGCAGCTTGGCAAGAATCTCTGACTTTTCCTTTTTCTCTGTGACAGGATCCATACGGGGTGCAGATGCAGAAGCTAGGCTAAATCCAGGAGTCGTGGATGTTTGCATATTCGAGAATAATCCACCCTTCTCATCTTCGGCCTTGGAAAACTGAATTTCAATAGGTGCAGAGTTTGAAAGGTTCTCTCCAAGATTCAGTGTAACAGGTTCCATCGTATCAAGGCTTCCAATTTCAACCTCCGCAAGCCCCCCCAGATTTTGAGTCTCGGGGGCAACCGTAAATGTATTATTTTGTTGGCTGCGCTGTTTTCCAGGATTTGCTAACATATCAAATCCCAATGAATCATTTGAACTTCCCATATCCATAAAACTAATCTCTTTCGTAAAATCAGGCCCCTCAGCACCTACTGCCATGGATTGCATCTCGTGAACGGTGACAGGGCGGTCCATCTTCTTCGGTTTGGTTCGTTCTTTTTAGACGGCTTTAGAGCGCAGAAATGCCGGGTAACTGTATTGGCATATGTAGCGTTTAACATTTTATTTACTTGCAATTAAATAAAATATTAAACTTCGTTCTACCCCTTCGTGCGTATGCCCTATTTGACAGGTTTTTCTAGGACGATTTTGCGAAACTTATATCCATCACGTATATAAGGCAGTATCTTATTCCAAGTATATCGTGTGCTTTGTCTTGGTGGCACACCTATTGTAACTGTATTCATTTTCCGTGTTCTGCTACGGGCACTTTTTAGCATTGTTTTCCGCCGTTTTTCTCCGGAACTATTGCTATAGGAACTACTTCGCGATTTCTTGGTAAGTTCTAGGCGTGACATATTCTTTATTAGGTCGTCCATCTCTAATAGAATGGGAGCTTTTTACGCTCAGAAATGAGCTTAAGCCGGGCTCGATGTATGCGATTCTGAGCCCTACTCATACCTGTACGCCTACTTCTACTTCTACTACTTCTATGGCTAAGAGCTGTAGCTGCAGGGGGTGGTTTTAGCGTGATCGTTCGACGCGTCTCACGTTCAACCGTATATCCACTTGCAAGATATCCAGATATATTGGCATTAAGAGGAAGAGTCACAAAACCTGGATTTGCCTTTTTCGTTTGTTTCCTTTTTGTGCTTTCCACATTCATTCCAGGTCCTTTGACTGTTTTTGCCCTTCTCGTACCCTTACTTTTAACCTTTGTTGCCCTTTTGGTATGTGTTGCCTTTTTGGTATAAGACGCAAGATTCCTCCCATATCTATTTCCTGGACTAAAAGAGCTAGTAGAATTTCCTATATGAAAATCCTTTAATAATTTTGATAGACTATTCATAGACATTCTTTCTATTGTAGCACAATTATTATTTTCCAGCTTGTATCTTGTCCCAGCACATACAAAAAGCATCTGCCAGATCCGATTTCTTCGTATGCCCCTTGAATACACCTAACCATTTCGCTGCGTCAACCAATCTATCTCCTGCTAAGAGCTGTTCCACTTTCGCCTCCGACGCATCTTTCCGCGATTTATAGCCGGAATCCCCCGTTTCCAATCCCTGCACCTTTTTTCCCGCATGCACCAACTTCAGAGTCGGGGGTCCTGGTTGTAATATATCACGCAACGTGGCAAACAAAAGGATCTGCACGGATTTCATTGTCGGATTTTTGAGAACCGGCTGATTTTCTAAAAGAATATGGGTGGCTTGCCGGAAGGATTCCACGTGGGACAACACAAATGTGCGAATCGCGTCATGAAGAAGAGTCAGCTCTGTATCTATAGCCTTTGTCACTTTCACTTTTTGTATCGGAAGTGAATATTTTGCTGCCAAGGCCGTCAATAGTTTCGCTTTGGTGGCGGATCGAATAGGTTCCAGGGCGCGCAACGTCTTCAAATCCGGGATGCGTGTGTATACGGCCCCGCCACTCAAATCCTTCAGAGGCGGATGCGTGGAAGGACAATGGCGAAGGCACGTGGGGCCGGCAACCGGGTTTGTAAAAGATGCCCCCACCGAACATTTGCAACAAGTGACTTTTGCTTTTGGAGGCCGAATGGCTTCCCCGGAGCCAGTAAGAAGATCATAGTTCTGCCAGCCCAGAATTGCCGGCTTAGTCCCAGATTCCATCAAACACCATGCCAGATTCCGGATTCCAATATCAAATGCCAAGACCTTCCAAGGTTCTGTCATTTACTATTTCTTTAGAAGGATCCGCTCTTAAGTGCTGATACCACGTGGCGTATTTCGCCCTCCCTCATACACGGTGGTCCGGTGTGTTTTAGACCTGGGCTGCTTTTCTTTCCAATCCTGATAATCCCATGTTCCAAAAAGCTCCGGACAGGGTGTATCGGCGCGTTCCATTCCGATCGCCCCGGGTATATTTCGTCGTATACGTATACAATCATCTGTTGCACATTTCACAACAAGGGCGGGAGGAGGGACCACTGTCGAATCGAAGGCATATATGGACCCCGTTTGCTCTCCATTTCGCTGACGTGAAATACGGATAATCTCCGATGCATTTTTTGTCATCCATTCTTTCGTAGCATACTGCTTTCCGACAGGTATATTCCGTGAACAATGATTGTTATACTCGGTTACCAGACGACCGTCTTCCATTTGCGCGGCCCACCCAGGGAAACGATTGTCTCGTGTGGGGAGTTGAGTCCGTTTTTGTTGTTCTTTGAGCTCAAAAGGGTTTGCAGTGGAGATTCCAGAATAGAAGTTGGGGCTTGTGGGAAGACGAAATAGCTTTGCATCCATGATATCTGCTGTAGTGCGATATTAGTCCATAGATGAACTATCCTGCCCCAAATCGACAACACTACCATCCAAAGCTGCTGCAGATCCAGAGCCATTCTCTGCTCCTGTTGTAACCGGGTTATTCGAAGAAGGGGCGGGACGGCGCAATAGACCCAGAATCTCCGTGCGACTCATACTTTTCTTGGCTCGGACTCCCTTCTTTTCTGCCTCCGCCAAGAGCTCGTTTTTTGTCATATTGTCAATATCGGGTTCAATGGCCTGCACTTCGATGGAATCAAAACTCTCCAATGCCTTATCAAGTGTCACGCCTGTATCGGGAGACCCTTCATGTGCCTGTTCAAGGATAGAAGAGTAGAAGGTTTCATCCGGAATCGGCTCGGACTCAACCGGGACAAAAGCGGCGGGAGCCGGACTAATAGGAATAGGTGCTCCGCCCCCCTGACCCGACATCATAAGCGAGTCAATCGCCACTTTCAGGTCGACAATCACGGACTCCATCATACTCCCTTTGCGCTCATAGAAGGAGATGCGCATGTATAAATAAAAGAATGCCGCCCCACAAATCAAAAGCACAATCAAACCAATCATCAAAGACTCAATTGGCATTTGCGTCGTTTCTTCTTGTCGTAGAGAGTTTGACTTTCGTTTCATTCCCGCGTTGCAATCCGTAGCGTTTCCAAACAGTATGAACGCTACTTACACGGCATATACCGGGCGTTGCTCGATACGAATACACAATGTTTCCGTTTTCCTGCTGGGTGGCGGGGCAGCAAATAGCCTGGACTGTATCGGGTTTATTTTCTACTAATGGGAATACGTGGGTGCTAATAATACTGTAGGCGTTGGTGGCCCAGAGCTGTTGTAGAAAAATGTTTGCACTCCGAGCTCCATCGGGGGGATTTGTGCTGTGAAAGAGTTCATCAAAAAGAACAAATCCTGGGCCAGCAGTGTTCGCAGACCGTATACAGTCTGCGGCGAACTTCACCTCGGTTTCGAACATAGAATAGACGCCGGGAGTATCTCTGAGTTGGAGGCCAGATGCAATCCAGTAAAAGCGGGGCATACTGGCTTTAACGGCGGGGGCGACTCCATAGGAATGTCCGAGAACAACGGATTGAAGAGTAGCTCGGAGAAAGGAGGACTTCCCGCCACCATTCGGGCCCGTAATAATGGCGTGGTGTTCTTTC
The DNA here is from genome assembly GCA_009924895.1 of bacterium. Classification (GTDB taxonomy): domain Bacteria; phylum Patescibacteriota; class Minisyncoccia; order Phycocordibacterales; family UBA2100; genus UBA10103. The sequence goes on along the minus strand of RFQR01000028.1, from coordinate 6,984 downwards.
TCGATTAAATGGACAGATGAAGGGATTCCTGTATCGAGAGAAATGTCCAACATGTCCTCTAAGAAAAGAGCACCGGGTTTGAAAACGACTGGATGCAGCCGCTGGGATTGAGAGATACACCACATAATTTCCAACTCTGCAAGATCTCGAAGAACCATACGAATACGTTCCGGATCTTCTTGCACAAGTAAAAAGGATCTGCGAAAGTCCGTGGAATCGAGGTCATCCAATGTATGGCTCAGATGAATATCTAACTCGTTGGATTCTGCGCGGAGAATCTCTGTAAGCGCGCGGAGCTCTACGACCTTTTGTCCAACCCCGTTCACAATCGAATCCGTTTTATGCAGGTGCATGGCGGTTTGAATCGGCTGTATCATTCCTTGGGCAAATGAGAAGCTAAAAATGAGAAACTGGGCAATGGAGCGGGGGGAGAAGAAATCAGGTGGTTCGGCTGGAACGCCCATATTTCCCGTCCAAAGATTTTGTAGTATCGTCGTATATTGGCTTTGGTCAATAGGCAATGCATAGACGAATTTGAGAAAAATATATGGGAGAATCCAGGCGATGATAGGGGTCAAAAGAGTCGCCGCAGGGACTATCCAAACTTTGAATATGGCGACACAGAAAATCATCCAAGGAACGTTATTCAACGGCTTACATATATCATCCTGAAAAGAGAGTTGGGCAATAGAGTCATTTTCCAACGAATCTTTATCGGTCGTAGTAGATTCAAAAAAGGGGGTAATCTCCTTTTCAATCGCTGCAATACGTGCGAAATGTTTTTCCCAGTCGCGTGGTTTTCTTCGAAAGGATTCAATGATCTTTTGACGCCGGACAAGAGTCTTTGGTTGTAGAACCATGGCTGTTGCGAGATTTTTTTGTAAGATGGGAGATGCATTTGATAATCGGCAACCAAGAATATTTGCAAAGTCTTGGAGATTTGCGTCTTGATTGATTTTATATCCAGCAGCAATAGAATCTTGTAAAGACATTCTGTTGGTCTCAAAGAAGCTTCTTCATAGCATATGGCCGCATAGCACGGGATGTAAAATTAAATCGAACAGCCTAAGGTAGTTCATCTTTATACAAAGAGAATGTCTATGAATCTTGGAAAGGTTCAGGAGATACTTAGTTTGCAATCACATGTCGGTAAACCTCCCCTCGCGGTTTGTGATGTTATAAGTCTATTGAAGGATTTATGCGAATTGCAGGGGGCAGGAAATGTAGATTGGAGGCGGGGGGCTCAAACAAACTCTCGTGGGCCTAGTAAACAACTTCCGCGAAATGGAAGCTTAACCATACAATCTCCGTTACAAAGAACTGCGTCCAATAGATCCTTTGGCAGTGCTTCCTCCCCTAGTTCCGCCGCAAGTCCTGTCGGATTTAATCCTGTAGGACCCCCTGGAGGGCATAGTCCTATGCGATATCAGTCCAAGTTTAAAAACTCGTCAAAACCGGTTCAAGATAAGATTTTAAATAATATTATTCTTTCCAAGCTGAACAAGTTTAGTGGAGCCACATACACGGATGTGCGCGACTTTCTCTATCAGATTCTGGGTTCAGGAGAACCAGATCTCGGCGAGATGGTTCGGCAGTTTATGTTGCTAGTGTTCAAAAAGGCTGCATCCGAAGAAAAGTTCTGTTCACTCTATGCGAAGTTATTAGCCGAAATATCTGTTCGCTATAAGGTGATTTTAGAAGAGATGCAGACTCTTCAATCAAACTATCTTGAAATCTTTGATGACATAGAAGAGGTGCCGGAAGGGGGTGACAACTATGATGCATTTGTAGAGAAGAATCGAGATAAACAATATAGACAGGGCTATAGTCAGTTCTTGGCCGAGTTAGCTGGTCTGGAAATATTGGAGTTATCAACCTTTGAGCAGACATTTCAGAAACTTGCAGAGCTCATGTTAAAATACGCGGCAATGCCTGAGAAAAAGACATTGGTGGATGAGTATGCAGATTGTCTTCTACGTATGACGCGCGTACTAAAGAAGAAGTCGACTCCTTTCTTTCTTTCCGCAAAAACAAGTTTAATGAATATCTGTAAAGACTCTCTGGACATTCTTTTGGCAAAAAAGGAAAACTATGTAAGTTTGTCTGTCAAAGGGCGATTTATTCTCATGGATGTGAAAGATAACTTGATGCCGTGATAGTTGTTCCAGGACGGGAGTCAAAAAATTTGGAGACTGACGTCCCGTATCGTTTTTTACAGCTGAAATGAAACCTGCCGAATCCTATAGAATGTCTGCTTCTCGCCAAAAGAACGGTTCCAAAGAAAAAGCCCCGGAGCGTAAAAAGCCTATGTCAAAGCGTCGGGGGGGTGGTGCGAACGATGACGATGATAGTGTGGACAGCCGAGGAAATATTCGGGGGCTAATCGCGTATAGTGACACAGAGTCGGAGTTTGAGACGGAGGATGATACGCCGAGTGATTCTTCAAAGTTCACTCCTGAGCAGCGGGAAGAGATTCGGCATTCTGCGAGACGTGAAGGGAGGCGGGCAGCAAAAAGAATTCAAGAACAGCTGAAATCGGATAGCAAAAAGCCAAAAGAGGAACCTGTGAAAAAGAGGCGGGGATTTCTTCCAAAGAGGGTCGAGGTAGAATCGGAGGAAGAGGAGGAATCGGACAAGGAGCCTGTGAAAAAGAGACGAGGTCCAACCAAGGCCGAGGTAGAGTCAGAGGAAGACTCGGAGGAAGACTCGGAGGAGGACGAGGAGTATGAGGACGAAGAGGAGGCACAATTTATTATCAGTTTTGGTGGGGAAGAAGAAAATCGCATGGTCCCGAAACGTCATAATATGAAAAAGGAGTCGAGTGAAGTAAAGAAGTTTGTTGAGCTTCTTACAAAACAGCATGAAGGGGATGGAATCGATAATCAAATTGATGAGTTTAAACGCCAATCATCCGAGCGTCGGCTTGCGATTTTAAAGGCGCTGGATCGGAAACCCACGGCGGATCCGAACTCACAATCCATGATGTTCAAGATTCTTTCGATGAATATTAACCCTGAGATTCAGAGTATGGTCCTTTCACGCTATAATACTCTACAGGTGATGGACCCTGGCTCGGGGGAATATTTCAAACACCGGGCGTGGTTAGAAAAGTTCTCTTCGCTCCCACTCGGAGTATATAAAGAGATTCCTGTGAAGTTGGCAGATGGCCAAGAATCGTGTGCTGCATTTATGGAAAAAGCGCGGCAATACCTGGGCGAGGCCATCTATGGTCAACATGATGCGAAGATTCAGATTCTACAGTTTATTGCCAGTAAGATTACGAATCCTTCTGCGTCTGGAGTATCCCTATTATTGGCTGGACCACCCGGAATTGGAAAGACGAGTTTGATTAAAAATGGCATTGCCAAGGCGCTTGGCTGGCCATTTCAGTTCATTTCGCTGGGCGGTGATTCGGATGCAAGCACGTATACGGGTCATCAGGTCGTCTATGAGGGGTCTCATTGCGGTAAGATTGTGAACTCCCTTGTAGGAGCAAAATCCATGTCAATGATTCTAATGTTTGATGAGCTCGATAAAATAAGTGCGACTCCAAAGGGTGAGGAGGTCCAGAACTTGCTTGTGCATTTGACAGATTCGGTTCAAAATAGTGAGTTTGAGGATAAGTATCTAACAGGAATACCTCTCGATTTGAGTAAGATTCTCTTCTCATTCTCTGCAAATGATATAACGAAGATTGATAGGGTGTTACTGGATCGCATGGTTGTGATTCAGTTAGATGGCTATAGTAAGAAAGAGAAACTTGCTATTGCAGAGAACTTCTTACTTCCTACAGCTCTGCGCGAAGTAGCCTTGGATGAGAAGGTCGCGATTAGTTCGGAAGTTGTGGAACATATCATCTCAGAATATGCAAAAGAAGAGAAGGGTGTTCGCGAGTTGAAGCGGTGTATTGAGGCAATCACACAGAAGATTAACATGTTGCGTATCTTCAATGCAAAAGACTTGCCATTTCATATACCCGAGTTTCAACTTCCCTTTGTGCTCAAAAAGGCGCATGTGGACTTGTTTCTGAAGAAGAAACCGGACATGGATGCATCGGTGCAGCGAATGTATACTTAGGCGCGACGCGTGGTGCTTTTAGATAAGAGTTTCTTGGCCGCGTTCAATGAGTTTCTTCTTCGCCGAAGAATGGGAGAGTTCTTGATATTTTTTTCTGTAGTGGCTGAACCTCTACAGACAAAGTTATAGTGAACACCGGGATATTTTTCAAAGGCCCATTCTTGTGTATATGTATAGTTTTTTGCAATATGTTTCATCGTTTGAAAGCTGAGTGGTTTCTCGGCAGAATCAAACTCCGTAAGAATCTGATCCAGCGTCGGATACAGGCTACCTTTATAGACATATTTCAGAACAGGCTCTTTGATATCAGTGCGGGGGAACGCGGCGGTATAAGGGCGTATATTTGCATGAACCTCGGACGAGATGAGTGACGCGGGGACTTTATATGTGGCAAGATCTCCAAGGCGATAGAGTCCCGATTTTTTCGCAAAACACGTCGGATGATCTTTTACACTGTGGCCAAGAAAGGGTTTATATTCCGTATTGAAATATGTTCTACTGGTTATATCTTCTGCTTCAGGATAATGCACATGAAGAGAGCTTCCAAAATATCCTGTAAGTCGCACAATATTTTTTACAGGGTCTTTTAACAAATTCCGTATGGCAGGATCTTCAAACGCTTTCAGAATGCGATAGGAGTCTTTGGAAATTTCGCCGCAGAGAGTGAATGTAACATACACACATCCTTTCGGCACTGGGAGCGTTTTCATTATATCGCCGGCATGGGCTAGATGCATGTAGACATCTTTCTTAGCCTTTTTTTCGGAGGACGACATCTACTATACCGTGTAATATTTTATTTAACTAAATATTTTGATAATTCACGGTATTTGATTTTGTTATTTACGTGATAGCAGTGTATAGGACCCCGTTTCTGCAAAGATATTTATAATATCAATAAAGATATTTAGGGTTTCAGATGGATAATCTACCGCCGTTGAAACGGAACAATTCTGGGCCTGTATTCGAAGTGTTTGAACATCTCTTGCAAGGAGTAATGAAAATAGGACGATTCCTACTATGTTTAAAATGGGAAGATCCTCTTTCTTTTCTTTGGGTGTTCCAAACGTATATAGAAAGATTCGGACAAGTATAAGACCTACTATTCCTGCAAGTAAATAGGGAGTTAACCCTAAGAAGTTTCCACTATCGTATATGGCAAGTGCTGTCATACCTACGAAAATCCCCCCCGTATAGAGGAGAGTTTTTTTAAGTAAATCGTGTGATTGTAATGTCATGAATTGTGATTTAAGAGATTGTCCTATCCAAAAGGCAAAGGATATGAATAAAATATATTTCAGAATACCTATTTTTGTGTGATAAATACCATATATAAGGCCGAATAATATACACATGTTGAGTATGTTTTGTAGAAGGGGGGAGGAATCTCCATGAATGATTTCAGCCGTATTATATTTATCTGCACTTAAACCGGCAATAATAAGCGCCATACATAAATGTAGAAATACGCCTGCATAATAATGTTTACAGGCCATACTATTGTTTCTTTATATTTTTTTTCAAGTTTTGTGGAAGGGGGGCTTGCCACATAGCATCTTGTTTTTCACGCTCTGCTTGCATGGCTTTCAGTTTCTCTGTCATTTCATTTGTGGCAGGATTCGTCTTCACACAGGGTGTTCCTGTTCCCCAATGTTTTATAGCGCATGCACTCATTTCTGCTATGTATATAGAAATAAATGCATGACCCTATGACAATGTATTATCATAAGAAACTTTACATGATTGTTATATTTTTAGTATTAGTTGGAAGCATTAACTGGCTTTCTATAGGGGCTACTGGTCAAGATTTGGTGCGTCTAGTCCTACCTCTGAAGTATGCTCGTTGGCTGTATATAGTTATCGGCCTTGGAGCGATTCCACTGTTGTTTCAGCGTGATGTATATTTACCCTTTTTGGGAGAGATGGTCTTACCTGCAGGTGCTATGAGTGAAAAAACTCCCCAAAACGCGAATGACCAAGTAACGATTCGAACACGCCCCGGCGCAAAGGTTGTATATTGGGCTGCGGAGCCGGACCCAAATCAGGGGCGCAATCTCCCGACATTTCATAAAGCGTATAGTGAATATGAGAACTCGGGAGTAGTTGTGGCCGATACGAGTGGACACGCTATACTGCGTTTCCGCGGACCTCCTCAAGCCTATGCTGTTCCATTTAAGGGACGTTTGGAGCCACATGTTCATTTCCGGGTGGAAGAGGCGAATGGGCTGTTTGGACGCGTGCAGACCTTGTTTGTGAAGAGTGGGCATGTTGAGGGATTCGCCGACATGTTGTAAATGGAGGCGCATCGGTTCGCCGACATGTTGTAAATGGAGTTATAAAAATCTCAGCATATATCAAATGTCTAGGAGCCGTTATAGAAGCAGTTCAACATTTAAAATAACAATGAAAGGTGATAAATGCCCAACAGCAGGAGAAGTATGTCCGCGTAGTTATACACAAATGCTTCAAGCAGTTATCAAGGAATTAAATCTTCCACAAGGGGGGGGTGGATTATTCGGCGATATATTTGGCATTTTACGAAGGGCATGTTTTGCACCCTGTGGAAGAGTGCATGCCTCTATACAAAATGCGGTGGAGAAAATAAATGGGATACCTGCCGACGAATTTGATGAGATGGTAGTTACGCGTTTGAAATATGTAGGGACACTTGGAGGCATGGGTATGTTCATATACGGATCAGGAGAAACAGCTATTGCACAGTATGTATTGTCCATATTAAAATCTTTAGCAGATAGCATATCGTTTCAAAAAATTTTAGAAAATACAGTGTCAAGTATGTATTGGACGGGCAAGGCTTCTGGCTACACGGCAAAAATCATCGTTGGGATTGCGGTCGCAAAACTTGCTGTTGATATTTGTTTGAAAGTAAAAAAGGAGTTATTCGGG
>RFQR01000027.1 GCA_009924895.1 bacterium | reverse complement strand
CCGTGCGCTAGCGCACGGCCTGCATATGCTATACTTCCGATGTCGAATGAGTATGAAATATATCTACTTCCTTCTTTCCCTCACGCCTCTCGCATTGTTTCTGCCGACACTCACGCACGGTACGTCTCTCCCTCACTCACTTGCACAAGAAGACGCAGGGCTCCATACTCCTGACACAAAAACACAGGAAGACCATGGAACATATTTCATCGGGTGCGGCGGGTTTTTCTAAAAGCGAATTCGGCTCTCTTTCGTACTGCGCTCTCTCCCTCATAACGGGAATTTTTTTACTCGCATTTTTTTGTATCGGAATGCAGGTATATACGTCTCTTTCTCGAGACGAGTGGTTTCGATACCAAGAAGAGCGACCTATTCTTGCGCTTCCTGGCACAGACATACCCTCCCTGTCTCGATCAATTGATTATCTTGAATCGGGCCTTCCTGGTCTGGTGTCTGGAACCTACTCACCAAAGGAGCGTGCTGCCGTACGCAGTACGCTCTACCCGCTTGAATTTCTAAAGCTCCTTCCCGAACTCGAAACGCGAAGAAGGGCGCTGAGCGAGAAAAGGACCGCCATAGACACGCTTCTCTACCATCGCACGCTCCTCGAGACATTACATGCGTACGAAGGATCAGTATCCGCGTATCGCACCAATCTCGCTGCATTGCCAAAAAGTCTTCGCTTTGGTCTCCCTGCTGGGTATACCACCATATCCCATGTAACGTATCAGCTGCAGCTACTCGAGATGCAGGCACGAGATAAGCGAGAGCAACTAACGCGCTCCCGCTTGTGCGGCAATCCTCTCATAAAAACAGCATGTCCTGAAGAAGCAAAACACTTCGTGCGCGAATGGACCGACCCCCCGCTCTCTCGCCCGCCCTCAGAAGTCGCGCGCGCTACGCTCAAAGCTATCTATGCGAATGACCCGCTGGTACGCAGTTCGTATTCTCCGATATTTTTCCAAAACCGATGCTCCTCAGAAGAAGAAAAAGAGTCGCCAGTCTTTATCTTGTATGTCTCGTCTACAAAAGACAAAACACTGGTAGCGCGAAAAATGCAAGACGCAAGCAACCTCTTTATACGTGACATGAACCGGGCAACTACTACTCCATTCTTTAAAACACTCACTGACCAAGGACTACGGTTTGAACATCAATTCAGCGGTCATTCGTACTTGTGCCCCGACTACGGTGAAGACGCCGCTGATGCGAGTCGAATTCTTGGGCTTCAGTATGCTATCGCCCGCATACGAGAGAGTCACATGCAATTGACTCCTGATACCGCGGAAGCTTTTCGCGCATTTGAGACGAGGCCTTCCCTCCAACGCGCGTACACTGTTGTTGGAGCACTCGAACAAGAAAGGTATGAGCGGGAGCAACCGAGAGAGGAACAGAAATTACTTGAAAATGCACTCCTTACATTTTATTCGGGATCATTTGAATTTGAATCACTGGTTGCAGAGATTGCTCTCGAAAACGAATTTGCTGCCCGCATGGCGGATGCAGGCACACCGCAGCCATACCGAGGATTATTTTTCACTCGCTCTGGATTGAGTACCTTGTTTATGGTCGGAAACAGAACCCTGATTACCGACGAACCTCAGTTTTTCAACCTAAAAACGTCAGTTATACCACCGCAATTTTCATTCCTCGTTTTGACAGAGCTCCCGCGAGAAAAAATACCATTCTTTATCAGCGCCATGCGTGCTGCACGCTGTTTTTATCTAGGGTCGTGGTGTGATGAACGAAGCAAGCCACACTAGCATATCGCGAATTGGAACAGGGACAGAGCGCGCATCAGGATGCAGGTACACGCCGCGTGGCACAATGGTTGTATCATTTTTTACCAGCTCTGTTGGTATTGGATTTGCAATGATGTACGGGTCACGACGAATGCCCGTTACCTGCCATGACGCACGCCCATTCGGCGCACCACCGCGAATACGGAGCCTTCCTTTGTCATCGAGGGTACGATCAGTATGGATAGAGGGTTGCTCTACGCCCAGCCCGCGAACTTGGAAGCGGAACGAATCATTGAGTGCTAGAAAGTAGTCGGGGAACGTTACCACCGCCTCGCCTTTTGTATCAAGTGTCACTATACCATCATACATATTTTTTGCGTCCGGCGATTCGACAAATGAGTGGTAAAGAAGCTTTCGTTTTGGATCAAGGGGATGATCAATCACAAAACTTCCCGACCCTTTTGAAATACTGCCGGTTATTGCAAAGTTACCGCTCACGGTAGCATTCTTTGTAAAGTTAGTATTGTACGAACCTTCGTAATACGATTGGTAGTACGACTGGTAGTAACCCTGAGAGTAGTACGTACCCTGGGAGTAGTACGTACCCTGGGAGTAGTACGCACCCTGGTAATAACCCTGAGAGTAGTACGTACCCTGGGAGTAGTACGCACCCTGGTAATACGATTGGTAGTAGGATTGATAGTAACCCTGGGAGTAGTACGCACCCTGGTAATACGGTTGGTAGTAGACTTGGTAATAGGATTGGGAATAGTAGATACCTTGTGTATAGCCACAAGCGCCCGACGCTTCAGCAGTGTGGGCTCCAGAGAAGAGCAGCACTGTGATAGTTACTGAAAGAGATAGGGACGAAAAAAAGGATGCTCGGCGCATAATGGTAAGTATATAAGAAAAATCAGGATTATTCACCTGTTTTTGGCTGAAGATGTTGTAGTTCCAAACGGTGCCCATTCGCGCATGGAAGCCGACGCTTGCGCGAGGCATGCTGACCGATCATCATTCATAAAAACCGAGCACAGCTTTGTCAGCGCCTCATTTTTCCCGCCACTTGAATATAGGACAAAACGCAGTGCTTCGCGAATACATGCCTTACTCGCTGCACCTTGGGGGGCAAGCGCGCAAGCATCACGGACACTTTTTTGCGTATCCGCCGAAAGAAAAACAGCAGTCCCTCCGATAGTTCCATAGCACTCTGGTTGATACCGTGGTGGGAGTTCGCTACAAAACTGGGCGGCTGCAACTACGTTTCCCCTGTTTTGTTGTAGCACCTGTGAGGCAGCAGCACTGAGGCACTGTTCTTGATACCGTGAACCAATCTGCTTACACGGATACATTGGATCAGTGAAATCAATGAACGGTGTCGGGTGCAATGGATTTCCAAAACTGAAGACATTTTCCATAAACACACCGGCATAGCACATGTCACGGTCGGTTTTTGTCGATAACACGTCACATCCGGGAAGCGCCTTGTGAATATCGTTTTCATACAGCAGCATGAACGCATGTCCCAAACCATGCACGCACGCTAAGTAGTTTGTTTCATTGAGAGAGAAGGACCGGGAACACACCCGAGAAAGCACCGGTGCATCAGGAACCGAACCCCGCGTCATCACATACGCTTCGACCGCACCATGAAAACACCCTTCACCGCATGCGATACGGGTTGAACACTGTGCGAACGTCTCTGCAAGACTCTGTGTTTTCTCAAACGACCGTTGACCGAGATTATGTGCAAACGGATGACACTGTTGCTTTATACGGAAATCATCATCTGCTTGTGCAAGCGATTTTAAAACCTCAGGGAGCGAAAATCGTTCCATAAGCTGTCTCGAGAGATCATCGAAACAGGTACTGCGCCATAATGGCACTCCAGAGTTTAGACAGACCAGAACCTGGCCACGCACATACGAATCCAGTGTTTCAAACGGAAGACGGGCACGGGGGGAGTCCCAGTATGTGTGCACCGCCCACACGGCACCAAGGAGCGCCAACAATACACCAAGAAAGACGGGGCGAAAAACCATATCGAGAGTAGATACACGGTATACTTCCATCCAAGAAATCGCAAGCAGTGGTATAGTGCCAAGACTACGGTATGTTAAAAACCTGTACTGATTATTTTTATGTTTATTGCAGACGAGTTTTTACCATTGACCTCCGTGCTCTTGCTGTTATGCGCATCATGTCCGGCATCAGCGTTGTGCTCTACGCCATTATCCACGCGCCGGAACGAGATATTTTTCTGGGAAGCGCTGGTATCTCGCCTACCCTTCTCTACCCCTCCGCAGTGAACTGGACAATGCACCTCTGGGGCAACGGATTCGGGTTCTGGATTACGAGTCTCTTTTTACTGCAAATTATACTTGGCGCCTTGCTCTGTCTTGGGTACCGAACAAAACTAACTACGCCAGCTCTTTGGATTCTCATTACCTCGCTTCATCACGCAAATCCGTGGGTCCTCAACAGCGGTGACGACCTTATGCGGCTTACACTCTTTTTCGGAATGTTCCTGCCCTGGGGAGCACGGTATTCTCTCAGTAGCGTACCCATTCACGACTCAGCATACCGCTCACCATGGACCGTTGCGCTCATGCTCCAAATCGTTTTTTTATACATCTTCGCCATAATCGCAAAACACAGTACGCCTTGGTTTTCCGGTGCTGCGGTATACTACGCGCTTTCGGAAGAACACCTAGCGACCACTTTCGGAACAGCTCTTACGCACTATCCCGAAATCCTTACCCTGCTCACGTATGGGATTTTCTACTTTCAGCATACGATTCCCTTCTTTCTCCTCTCCCCTTTTTATACTACGCGGATTCGCATAGGTATCGTACCCACTCTCGCCGTAATGCATATTGTTTTTTTTATCTGTCTCCATATCGGCTTTTTTTCGTGGAATATTATTGCACTGCTGTTCATTTTTCTTCCCGCTTTCGTATGGGACCGATTTGATGCCTACCTATATCGTTCAATAAAGCAGCCGGGAGAGAAACCGAGAATACCTCAGTTTTCAATTGTTCACTATGCTGGAGCAACGGCCGTTGTTTCCCTTATTGTCCTCGTCAACATTTCACAAACGAGTACCCAATTTAATCCGCTTCGAAGTATAGTCACTCCCGCTGCTTCAATGTTCGGCCTCAATCAAACCTGGCGCATTTTTGCCTCGCCCTACACCTATGATGGCTGGTTTGTTATGCCAGGAAAAACAGCAACGGGTTATATAGATATTCTCAGAGGAGGTGCGCCGCTTTCGTTTGAAAGACCGAATCATATTGCCTCACTGTTTCCATCAGAGGCGTGGAGAAAATACTTGATGCGACTAGAAAAGAGCAGCACCCCGCAAGAATTCCGCATTTCATTTACTAAAACAATGTGCGCGCGGTGGAACAGAGTCCCCAAGCCACAGCACGTAGAGTCGCTCTCACTCATTTATATGAGAATCACCACACCACCTCCCGGCGCCGTCCCCACCCCTCCCCGTCCTAATCTGCTTTCTGATGTCGTGTGTATGCCCTAATTCTGTGCAAACCCCGCTTCATGACACACTTGCTTGTAGCCCATGGACGAAAGAGGTATAAGGAGTTCGCAGCCACTTCTGATGCGCTCGATACACTGAGAACGAGTCGAGGCATCAAAATGCGAGCAGAACGTAAGTGCTTGGCGCGCGCCTTGTTCCGATTCAAATAAAAGCGAGCGCGCAAGAGTACTGACACAGAGCGAGTGTCGTGACGTAGGAAACAGATCGCAAATGTCCTTTGTGTATGATGCGCCACCCTGCCCCCGACTTCCCAACAACTCAGCAACGCGGGAAAAACAGTATGGAGCGTTGGGCGTGTCGACTAAACTACAAAACGATTCTATAGAACTCGACGATACAGACGACTCAAAAAGTGCCCATGACTCAACCAAACAATGCTTCCGTTCAATACTACCAAAATTTTTACAACTCAATGCAATTGACTTGGGGGAAGGCCTATCACCTCTTAGGGAATGCATTTGTTCCTCTACCACAGTACTTGGGCGGTAGAATTGCATAAACACACCTTGTACGCACGCATTTTTTTCTTGTTCATTATGAGTAACGATTGCACAAAACGAGAGAGCGCGTGGCACATCACCGCGAACGGCAACCCATAGTGCGTGACCTTGGCCATGCGCACACATACTACGAACAAGAGCATTGTCGGTATACGCGCACGCATCTTTCGTGATTTGAACAATTTCAGCATCTCTAGGGACCAGTATCGGCTCAAAGCGGGCTTGTAACATGCCATGAAAATAACCTCCAAAACAAATATGCCACGCCTCTTTGCCGATAAACACCTCTCGCCATGCATCCGGTTCTGATGCGATAACCAGCTGAGCAAGTTCGTGTCCGAACACATGACAACTTTTGTATCTTGAATCAAAACGATTTATTTCTTCCGCTACATTCAAGAGCGCAAGGGGAGTGTATCCCGGATACTGATTCAAAAGGAACTGATTGTAACAGCGGTTAGCGGAAGTATTACTGAAACAGGTGGCAACTGCTCGAATTGCTATGACAGTGTTGTTTATTGACACTAGCCATACGAGACAAATAATAAACACTCCACATACTATGAACGTCTTAGCGTTCATAACACCGGTACCGTGAAGGCAGTTGTGCGCACAAGCCTGACTGCTGTGGTCCTTTTATATATTGCTGAATCTCGATTGCAAGTTGAGAATAACAGTCATTTTTCTGTTCTTGATCTGGAATCACCCGACAAAAACGAAACGACAAAGCTGGATCATTCTCTCCCCCCCAGAATAAAAACTTTAAAATCGCTTGGATGCAATATCGCTCGCCATCTCTCACCCCCGCAACCGAACACCATTGGCTCATAGTCACCATCGCCTCTTCTGGAAGCTGATTGATGTTTCGTGAATCACGATTGTTCACGATACCCGGAAACTCTTTTCCAAACCCACCAAAACACGCATCTCGCAAATGAGTTTCCGAGACCGGTATCGTTTTACACACACGGAATGCCTGTGGCAGAAGCGCCATATCGGGATTACCACGGTCCATCCCGACATCAGACCAAATCTGCGGTGTGAGGTAAATAAGACACGATGATCGCACCTCGCGAGGCATAAATGACTCAAAGCAGGGCGCAAGCGGTTTCGTGAGATAGCGCTTGCGCGCCTCGTCGAGTTTTTTTGCCGCGTGCCCCCCTGTTCCCATGAGTTCCATAATCGCACCGCCAACACACTGATGATATTCGCCGTCATGAAACGCAGCAGTTCCCGTTTTTTTACACAGCGCAATAGTTTTCGGAAGATCATAGTCTGCATACGCAAGGATGCCGTGACCAAGACCGTGATAGCACATAAGATAGGCTCCACTCCCCCCTGGCGCTTTTTTACATGCCTCACGAATTTCGGGTAACGCGGCATCACCTTTCTCTTGGAAGGCCGAAACAACAATTGAGTGGGAACATGCGTTGCGGAAATCTTGCGTACAAAAAGTCATACCCGCCGGCCCTTTCTGCTGGTAGAGCACATTTCCAACAACATGACCAAGCAGATGTAGATCGGTGCCTGGTGGGAGCGGCACCCGTTTCAATACTTCGTATGCATACACAGCGCCTTTTTTCTTTGCAATAGATTCAAGCTCTTCAGAAATGGTTTCAAACGAAGCAGTGTGACGCGAAAACGTTGCCACTTCAGGGTATCCGCCCGTTTTTTGAAACGCATACCACGCACCAGAGGCACAAAAAATCCCTACCAAAATGAAAAGTGCGCTTCGAGAGACATGCATGGTCTCAATAATACCTACTGGTGTACGGGAACGCCAGGTGCTATTTACACAAAGGCCCAAAAAGACATTCGCCCTCCTTCAACGGCTGATTAAACCCTTTTCGAACCTCTGGAATAATTGGATTTGCCTTGATGTATGGATCATGACGTATACCCGTCACCTGCCAACTTACTTCCCCGCCCGCCTCTCCGCCTGCAATAACAAAGGTGTTAGTGCTATCAATCTCTTGTTTAATGTAGAGCTTCGGCATCGCTTCGTAGAGTGGAAAAAACAGGTAGCGGTAATCACCGTTGAGGGCATAAAAATAGGCAGGAAGATGCACGCGCGCCTCGCCTTTAGAATCAAGCACTGCAATACCGTCATATATGTTTTTCGCATCCGGCGACTCAACGAACGAGTGTATGAGGAGCTTCGTACGCGGTGCAAGTGGATGATCAATCTCGAACGTGCCCGAACCTTTGGAAAGCGCGCCGGTAATGGTGAGGCTACCAAAGAATTTCACGTTGCCCGAGAGCACCACCGCAGAAGCCGAGAGCGGCAGAGCACAAACGAGGAGTATAAATATGTACCGAGCGTTTATTTGCATAATGGTTCAAAGACGCATTGGCCCAAAGGCACAATGGTATTCTTTGCCTTCGATACTTCGTTCACAATTGGATGTTTTTTAATATACGGATCGTATCGCACTCCTGTAACCTGCCAGCTTACCTGACCACCCGGCGTTCCACCGACAATAGCAAATACTGGCTTTCCAAAGAACCACCTTCGATGCACTTTTGAACCAAGATGGAGATTTGGCATCGCATTCCCGAGTGGGGTAGCAAGATAGCGATATTCGCCATTCAGTGCCATAAAGTATTCCGGAAGAGTAACGGTGGCTTGACCGCGCTTATCAAGAGTTACAATACCGTCATAGATATTTTTTACTTCAGGAGATTCAACGAATGAGTGGTAGAGGAGCTTTCGCTTTGGATCAAGTGGGTGATCAATCATAAAGGTACCAGAACCTTTTGAAAGCGCCCCGACAACTCTAACGTTACCAGTCGACGAAGAGTTTTTTGTCATCGTGGCTGCAAGTGCCCCCAGTGGGAATACAAGTGCGACCGCAAGGACGATATATTTACGGTACATATAATCAGTGTACCGCGCAGCATTATTCATGACAAATTACTTTTTAGAGTCGACAACATGGTGAGTAAAGTCATCATCCTGATCCGGGCGAAGATTCGGCCACTTTTGACTGTCATAACGGTTTGCAGCAAGACGCATTGATACTTCTCCTTCTTCGGTGCCAGTGATAACAAGCTCGTTGTGTTCCATGTCTTTCATATAAAATACGCGACCGTCGAACGATGGTGTGAGAGAAACAACCAAGTCTTTCCAATTATCACCGAAGTTCGTCACGTTGTAGAAGAGCCAGAGGTCAGAGCCAAGGTCAAGCTGTGAGAACGCGATGCGCTTCTCATACTTCCCTGTCTCAGGATTCTTCTCGAGCTGAACAGTTTGCAAGACTTCTTCGTGAATACCCACCGTACTTGCACCATAGGTAGCATACTTGGTGCCGTCGATGGTATAGACCGGGTCGATGGTACCAACGTCGAGTTTACCGAGAATCTTGATGTCACCCTGGAAGGTAGAGGTAGCGGTACCCATACCCGTCGCACCACCTGCACCGACGTAGAGAAGATTGGAAATTGAGAGCTGTTTGGTTGGAGATGTAGTACCAATACCAACATTACCGGTACCTCCATTGGTTTGGAAGAGCAGTTTACCTGCAGAACCTTGAGCATCGATTTGCAAATTGTTTGTTCCATTTGTACCAATTTCTCGAATACCGTTGTAATAAATACCAACCCCTTGGCTAACATTTTGAGCGAGAGCTTGGAGAATATCATTGGTACTATTATCTACGCCAACAACGCCCAACGTCGCGTAAGGAGAGGATGTTCCTACTCCAATTCTAGTCTCGGCCACGAGATTCCCCGTCCCACTTGGACTCCCTGCAGGACACGAACCACCAGAGCACACATAGAAGTTACCATCGTTCATATACGCATTGCCACTCTGCGGCGTGAGTATGAAGTTACCTGAAGCATCGGTGAGCATGTTGGTGTAGCGCGTCGAGTCGTACGCGAGAGTTGCTTGTGCGGTAGAGACTGCGTTGGTAATGGAAAGCTTCGTTCCTGGTGTTGTGGTACCGATGCCAACGTTTCCTCCAGCTTGCTGAAAGACAAGGTTGCCAATTGTTGAACCAGCTGCTCTAAAGGCATCAATAAATGAGTAGTTACCATTTCCAATACCATTTACCGTTCCAAATCTGAGGCTCGAAGCAGTTGTTGAAGAAAGATTGTCTGCATCAGTAAGTAATATCTGTTTATTTCCAGTCGTGTTGTTGAAGTTCAAAAATGACATGTTTGGATTACCACTGCCTGCGCCGTCAAAAAATGCCTTTCCACTGAAGGTGAGCGCAGAGGAACTCGCGTTTGTAGACTCTATGGAAACAAGTCCGAGAGGTGTACTTGTTCCAACACCAACCTTACCGTTCTTATCAACGACAAACACTGTCGCGGTTGAAGAACCAATCGCAAATGCGTTTTGTCCTGCACCTGCATTGATTGAGAGGTTTGCCCATGGTGTCGAGGTACCAAGACCCAGACGACTGTTCGTACTGTCCCAGAAGAAGTTCGCCGCAGTAGCAGATTGCGTGAGCTTCGTACCGTCAGAGAAGACCACACCGCCACTGTAGAAGGTGGTGGTTGCGGTACCGCCCGAGGTAAGGCCGAGTGCTTGGGAGAGGGTGAGAGCGCCGTTAGAAGCGAAGGAAGAGGTAGCGGTTGCACCAAACGAAGCGGTGTTTGCATTGACGTTAGTTGCGAAGAATGTGGTAGAGGTAGCAGCTTGAAGTGACGTGTTACCTGAGACCGTGAGGCCCGTGAGCGTACCCAGACTCGTGAGTGATGAGGAGGTGATGCCTGAGCCAAGTGTGTTGTTGGAGAGTACCGTAGTACCGTTGATTTGGTAGAGACCGCCTGTAGGAAGATTGATTGCAGAGCTGCTGATAGTAGTCGTTGCCGTGCCTCCGACGTAGAGGGTGGAGTAGATTGAGGAGAGGGTTGATGAGGAGTTGGAGAATTGTTGGAGGGCGCTCCAGGTGTTGGGGTTACTTCTGTTGAGTGAGGCGATGACGGCACCTGTTGTGGGAGAGATGGTGAGGGTGCCGTCTGCGTTTGAGACTGAGGAGACGGCTCCGCCGCCGCTTCCGATACAGGTGCCGTTTATGGCGAAGCAGCCGCCTGCTGCGAGGTTGACACCGCCGTTTGTTGTGTTGAAGGTAGAGGTAGCTGAGGTGAAGTTGATGCCGTTGGTGTTGCCGATGGAGAGGAGGGAGCCGGGGGTTGAAGTACCGATGCCGAGATTACCGCCGGTTGCAAGTACCATCTGATCGGAGTTATTTTCGCGGAATCGCATAGCAAAGCCTGCTGGACGATTCAGGAAAAAGTCTTGGTTGGTTCCGCTAATAAGGTTATAGTCGTTATTTGCCGATGAGTTATTTAAGTAGATTGCGCCAAAGCTACTGTTTGCTGTCCAAGTACCCATCGCAACAGACCCTGGTCCACTTCCCTGCACTACGAGTGCACTATTCGGCGTGGTAGAGCCGATTCCGACTTTGCCATCATTTTTTATGACGAGTCTATCGACGCCACCAGTAACAAGACTCATTTCCGCGATACCGCGCGAGTATAGACCGGATGTAAGGTCATTGTTAAAGGCATACGAAGGCGTAGAAACAGCACCAACAGGCCCCGCAATCTGTCCGGAAGAAAGTGCAAATGCTGCCATTGGTGAAGTGGTGCCCAGACCAAACCGCCCATTTTTATCCACCAAGAAGTACGTAGCTGTCGATGAACCAATTGCAAATGAGTTCTGCCCTGCACCGGCATTAATTGAGAGATTAGCCCACGGAGTTGAAGTGCCAAGACCAAGACGGTTGTTGGTGTTGTCCCAGAAGAATGAAGATGCCGCAGCTGCTTGCGTGAGTTTTGCTCCGTCAGAGAAGACCACGCCTCCACTGTAGAAAGTGGTGGTTGCGGTGCCGCCATTAGTGAGACCGAGAGTACCAGTGACATCCGCCGTAAGTGAGACGGTGTTACACGTTGCAGCTCCAGCGCCGTTCAAAGAACGGACGAATTGGTTGGTACAGGAGGTGCCGGCGTAGGCGGTGACGTTTCCGGTGGAGTCTGACGTGTGGAGTGCTGAGGTGACTGAGGTGACCTTGAGGTTCGTGGTGGTTGCGGTACCTGAGATTGTAAGTCCACCAGTAGCAGTACCATTACCAATCGTGGTTGATGCCAGTGACGTAAGTCCCCCATTGAATGCAAGGAGGGTTGACGTTGCAGCACTCGGGAAGAGGTAGGCGAAGTTTGCGTAGTCAGTACCAGCAACTGCGGCAACGAGTTGTCCTTGGGAGTTGGTCTTGAGGAGTGTGGAGGTAAGGGATGGAAGTGCGAGGTTAGTTGAGGTGGCGTAGGCAGTGAGAAGGTTTGTGGAAGAAGCGTAGGTGAA
>RFQR01000026.1 GCA_009924895.1 bacterium | reverse complement strand
TTATACAGTGTGAAAGGCACCAAATGCTCCTCGGTCTTCAGTTTCTTTCCAGTTCTGCCGATGAGGTGGAAGTCAATCTGAATCATCCTCTTCGGGACTTGACCCGGCATCTTGAGGACAGTCTCACCGCCTACCTTCATCGCCCAGTTCGGGTTGCCGTCATACTTCTTCCAAGACTCGGCGGGAATGGCTCCCAACTCTATGAGACTGCTCAAACCCGGAATGGCGGGTGTCTCACGGGCGATGCTCTTGAACGGGCGGGCACTTGACAAATTAAACATCATTGTTGCTGTTTGGGCGGTGTCCTATGAGTTCGTAGTGGGGGCGGATGCTCGGTCAATTTTTTTCGCCAAAAGAGACTGCTATACAACGCATACCCCACGCCACACCCATACGCATACGCCCATATACGCAGTCCTTTCTGACGAAAAAATTTGACCGGTCATACGCCCCCTCTACCAACTCGTAGGACAACAATGCCACAGTATCACGAGAACGACGACTTGAGTTGCTGGTTCGGGGTGTGCTTCATTGAGGAATACGAGGCTCTGGGCAAGAGCGAGAGAAAGGAGTGGAGGGACGAGAATCTCGGCAGTGCTGGAGTGATGAAGGTGGAGGCGGAGAAGTATCTTGAAATGGTAGTTTCGGATACATCTTCGCCGTTCGCTTCGGCGGTGATGAACTCGGTGGATTGGGAGGAGGTTCTGGATTGCGTCAAGAGGACGATTGATGAGTATTTGGAGGAGGAAAAGGAAGAGGCGTAAAAAACTACAAAATCAAAAAAGAAAATAAAAATTAAAAATATTTTTTGGTTTTTTATTTTTTTTGTTTTTTTTGTTTTTTATTTGGTTTTTACATATTGCGGACACCCTCTACGCCTTACAGCCCTTGGCGTTATGACCGGTCTGCTTACACTTACCGCACTTGTATGCCTTCTTCTCTGGCTTGGGTGCCTCCTCCTCCTTCTCCTCCTCGCCCTCTGACTCCGCCCTCTCCTCGTCGGCGGGAGGCACCGGCACCAGCCCCTTGAAGACGAGGTGAGGCACCAGTACCTCAGTCGGCTCGTAGTCAAGGCGGAGTTCCGCAGTAGTCATCTGCTTAATCGCCTCCCACTGACCGAATGTGATGTTGGACTCGTGCTTGATGTTGTCCGTGACGAACTTCTTGAAGGACTTACGAGCCTCCTTGATGTTCGTCTGGAGGTCGCCCGTGCGAATGTTCCGCTCCCACTGCTTGATGAGGCGGACTGAGCGAATGTCGTCGTGCGACCACTTCTTGATGATTTGATAGAACACATCCTTGGGGGCAAAGGCGAAGCATGTGTAGTATTCAACCTCTGCGAGTCGCCCCGTCTTCTTGAACCCGTTGAGGAGGGTAAGGATGTTGTATTGCTCTTGCTCGCTGTAGTCGCCGAACTCGCCAATAGACTTGATGGAAGACATATTGAAAGTTGGAAGGAAAGGAGGGCTTGAAAGGAAAGAAAGGAAAGGCTTGGAATGGAGTGATAGTCTTTATCGCTCCACACCAATCCCAATAGAGGGAGACGACCGGTCAATTTTTTTCGCCAAAAAGGACAGCGTATTTATATCGCACATTGAATCAAAAATATTTTTATTTTGTTTTTGGTTTTTGTTTGGTTTTTGTTTGGTTTTTGTTTTACTCCGCATCCATATCCACCCTCTGCCTATAGTCCGCATACACCTTCTCCCAATCCACCCTATTCAGCCACTCCTCCCACGCCGGCGGGAGGTCTGCGAGAGCGTCTTCGTTAAGCAATTCGCCAAGGTAGTCCCCCGCATAGAGAGACCCCCTCATCTCCATCGGACTGTCCATACACTCCCGAAAGTCTCCCTTCTGCTCAGCGTCCGCTTCCTCGTAGGTCTGTATGAAATGGTTGATAAACCAGTTCGTAAGGTCGCCGTTGGAAATCTGAATCTGGGCGTTGCTCGGAGCCATCTTTGGATTGGAGTGATAGTCTTATATCGCTCCCCAATTATCCACCATAGGGGTCGGATGACCGGTCAAGTTTTTTCGCCAAAAAGGACAGCGTATATGGTATATACGCACCCACCCCACTTATTTACGCCACCCCCACCACTTATTTACGCAGTCCCATCTGACGAAACAAAATGACCCGATACACGCCACCACCCTATATACGCAGTCCCTTCTGGCGAGAAAATTTGACCCGCCACCTCCCGCCTACAGTATAACCATCCACGATGCCCAATACACCCTCCGCCACAGCCCCGGCTTCCGTAAATAAGTCCCCGGCTTGTGGTAAAAAAGTCGCTCCGAAAACCCCCGCCATTGGTATAGAGATGGCGACCGAACCTACAGTCCTCATCACCAAATCATTGTCCGGTTCCGACAATGTGTATGAGGAGGTTAAGGTCAGCGAGGTAGAAGCGTATCTGAAGAAGCACACCAATTGCTACGAACGGACGCTTCCCGCCAGAAACAACGAGGGGACGAAGAAGGAGCCAGTGTATGTGGTAAAGCGTGAGGGCTTCAATCGTGCCTACATTGACCTTGACGGCTATGCGGGTGAGATGAGTATGTCCGACTTTACCGAACTCTGCGAGAATATCCAAGGTGCCTTAACCTTCGGTATTCCTTACCCGATTGCGATAATGGAAGCGTCGCAATACTTCTACACGAACGGGGAGAACAAGAACAAACTCTCGTTCCGAGTTCAATTCCTCAAGAAGCACGGCTCCAAGACCGCAATCAAAGCGTTCGTGCTGAATGAGATGCTTCCGCTCATTACGACACTGTTGAAAGACTATATCACGGTCGGTGATGTCAAAGGTTTGACGAAATACCTCAGCATTGACGAGGGCGTGTATAATCCACTCGGTCGCAAGATGCGAATGTGGAACTCGTCCAAGGACAAAGAGGAACGACCGAATCTGCTTGTCGGCGACGCAAAGGTGGAAGATACACTCATCACTTACATTCCGAGTGATAGTGAGGCACTCCCAGAGCCAGTGGAAGAGGTCGTTGTTCCCAAAGCGGAGAAAGCACCCAGTGAGGCGAGTTCTACCGCAACCGACCCGAAGAACGAGACCGTGGTGGAGAAGACAGTGGATACTGAACTCCTCACAAAGGTGATTATGGGACTGGATGCGAAGCGGTATTCCAATTACGATGAGTTCATCAAAGTCGGATTCATCTGCTTCAATGAAGGTCTGCCGTTGAAGGTGTGGGAAGACTGGGCGAAACAGTGTCCCAGAAACAAGAAAGGTGATTGTGCGAAGCACTGGGCGGGGTTCAGCAAAGGCAAACTCACTCAAGCGACACTCTGGAAATGGCTGAAAGAGGACAACATCGTCCTCTTCAACGAGTTGCGTCCTCGTCGCACGGACTTCTGGACGCTGATTGGAAACTTCAATCACGCTGAAACGGCACGATTCTTTTACAATGCGAAGCCCGATTCCTACGCATACCACGAAAGCCTCGGCTGGTTTCAACTGCTCCCTACGGGGGCGTGGAAACACTATCATAAAACGCCGAGCGGTCTGATGACCGACATCTGGATGACGCTCAAGAACTTCAATAAGGAACACTGGGACTTTCTTGACCCATCCAACGAAGCAGACGAAGCGAAGATTAAGATGTGTCAGCAATTCTCCAAGACAATTGGTTCCAAGGGGTTTGTAGATGGCGTGGTCGCATTCTTACCCTCCAACTACAACGACGACAAACTGGACAAGAAGATGGACGAAAGTCGCAACTTGTTCGCATTCCAGAACAAGGTGGTGGATTTGGAGAACGGCAACGAAGTGCGGGACATCCGTCCCGAAGACTATGTATGTCTCCACACGGGATACGAATACCCAGCCAAATCCAATCCACAGATTCGTAAAGAAATCCGAGACTTGTTATTCAGCATCTGGGAAGATTGGGGTGTCGTGGAGTATGTGATTGCCCTCATCGCACTCCAACTCCACGGCAAGAAGAAGTATGAGGAGTTCTATGTATGGACGGGTCGTGGTGGAAACGGTAAAGGTGTCATCACAGAAATCATCAAACGGTCGCTCGGCGACTACTTCCACTCAATCCCTCACGATTGTATCACCAAGAAGTCCGACAAGAAAGACGCACCCAATCCGCCGATGGCGAAGGCAAAGGGGAAGAGGTTCGTCCAAGCCCAAGAGCCAGAAGCCGACGACAAACTACAAGTCGGCACAATCAAAGAACTCACGGGTGGCGATGAGATTACGGCACGGCAACTCTATCACGACCCCGTGACTTATGTTCCGCAGTTCGGTCTGTTCCTCCAATGTAATACCATTCCCAAGTTGAATAAGTTGGATGGAGGTATTCGCCGGCGTATGGTGATTATCAACTTTCCGTTCCAGTTCGTGGAAATACCTACAGACCCACACCACCGTATGATTAACTACGACCTCAAGGAGAAGATTACCAAATCTACCGAGTGGCGTGATGAATTCATACTGATGTTGCTTGACACCTACAAAGCGACCGATTCACTCGTAAAGCCACAGTTCATCATTGACCATACCGATGAATACATCGCAGAGAATGATGTGGTTCGTGGATGGCTTGCGGAAAACTTCAAGACGCACTGTGATTTGAATGACAAGCACTACAAGATTCCCGCCGAGGAATTGCGGAGGGAGTTCAATGCGGACGAAAATATGAATCTCACGGGAGCCGTATTCAAGACGCTGATGGAGATGAATGGCGTTCCCCACAAGCACGAGAGCAATCAATTCACTGGCTTTGAATGGAGTAATATAGATAAAGCGTGGGTGGAAATAACCCGAAAGGGGGGTGCGTATTATCTGGGTATTCGGAGGAAGGAGGCGAAAGCGGTATAGTATGGCTAGGACGGCAAATCCGCAAACTTTCGGCTCCCAGAAAATCCGAGCCTTATGGGGAACTTTGCGGAACAGCCGTCCTACCTATACTATTTCGGACTGGGTTAAACAATATTTTTATTGGTTAAAGTAATGATAGGCTTTATCATAACTTTAGTCTTTTGCCTTCTCCTCTGTCCTTGCTACTACTTCTGGAACTGACACCGCAAATGCTTCCTTTTTCGCTTCGTGTGGAGTGTCGCCCATTGTCTCCGTCGCCACACCGACCGTCATCGTCTTCCCACAGCACTCCGATTTTATCCGATGATTACAAATCGTTTGAAGTAGTTTATAAGCAACGCCGACAGCGAGTATTAGCACCGTAGATGCCCCGCCGGCTTTCAGTGCGTCCGTGAAATCCATCTACTACATAGTAGATTAAAAATCGGCATCCAAAGCGAAAGACATCTCCTCAGCGGATTTCCCACATCCCGCCAGTGAATAGTTAGACACCCGCTTTTCAAAGAAGTTGTCTTTGCCCTCTAACGAAATCCGCTCCATAAACGAGAACGGGTTTTTAGCGTCATATAGTTTTGGATAGCCTAACTGCGTAAGGAGCCGATTCGCCACGAACTCTATATATTCCCCCATCAGTTTCGCATTCATCCCAATCAACGCACACGGCAACGCTTCCAGAATGAACTCTTTTTCTATCGCCACCGCTTCGCTAAAAATCGCATTGACTTTCTCCAGCGGAAGCCGGTTGTTTAGTTTGCTGTATAATAGACACGCAAAGTCAGTATGTAGCCCTTCATCTCGGCTAATAAACTCGTTAGACAAAGTTAAACCGGGCAAAAGATTTCGTTCCTTGAACCAGAAAATAGCACAGAATGCTCCACTGAAGAACACGCCCTCAATGATGGCGAATGCGACCAGACGACTGGCGAACCCCGCATCCTTGTTGGAAATCCAGTCCATCGCCCATTGTGCCTTTTTCGCAACGAACGGCATTGTTTGTATGGCTTGGAATACGGGCAGTTTCTCACTCTTATCCGGAAAATAGGTGTCTATCAGCCGGCAGTAGGTTTCATTATGAACGGATTCATTACTCATCTGTTCGTTATAAAATGCTTTGGCTTCTGGAATCTGTATTTCGTTCGCAAAGTTCATCGCCAGATTTTCATTGACGATTCCGTCGCTCCCCGCAAAGAATCCCAGCACACACTTCACAAAGTGTTTTTCTCTGTCGTTTAGCGTATCAAAATCTCGTTTATCTTTGGACATATCCACTTCCTCCACAATCCATCGGACGCTTATAAGATTCTTATACATCTTATACACATCCTCATACTGAATTGGTAAAAGAACAAAGCGGTTCGGGTTGGGGGTTAGAATCGGCTCCATCTAATCCTTGGACGATTTTAATCCATCCCGTAAATCGTTGTCGTGCTTGGGGTTTCCGTCAATGAAACTCCAGCATCTCGCACTTGCCCACTGAGGGGCAGACAGTTTATACTTGTAAGATACATCTACATTCTTGACATACGACCCCTTGAGTCTCACGCTTTTATTATTACTGCCCCACGCCCCCAACCCTCTTGAATACACTTGGTTTAGAATATCCAAAGGAACTTTCGTTATTTTGGAGATTTTAGCGAGGCTGTAGGATTGGTTCGGGTCTAACCCGTATCGCTCACACACCCGTTCTTTATGGGTCTTCATTGAATAGTGGGAAGATTTTAATTACCCAAAGCGACCCACGCCGTATTCGCAAATGCCGTTGGTAAGTGATTCGCCGTAGCACCACATACATTATTTCCGTGTTTGAAAGTAGTTGTTCCAGCCCCCGATTTCTGGATTGCGAGATACAGCGAGCCACTTCCACTGTTGGTTGCCCTTGCCCCTTCGCAGATAAGTTGGGTGTAGATAAGATTCACGGGACTATTCGTCGTCCCCAACAACGCTGAATTTGCGAAACTGATACAACATTTCGTAAGTCCCGAAAGTTCAATAGCACTGGAAGTATATTGTAGTATAGACGAATTAATAGTCATACCGTTAGAGTTCGCTAATGTGTTAGTTATTAGGATGATGGGGGCGACCGAAATCGTAGCGGTCGTATTGGAAATAACAGAACATCCGAAAAGATTCACACGCCCCGCACCCGTTGTCTGAATCATTGATATGTTTGCGGTTGTCCCCGGAAAATTGGTAATCTGCGAATTTACAAACGACAGACTACAAGTTCCACCGATATTGACGGGAATCGTCGTCAAGCCGTATATAACCGAGTTCTGAATCGTGATACTTCCGAATCCGGGCTGAGCGGGTGAGGGTGGCGTTGAAGCATCCGTCGCAACAATCGCCGACACCCCCGATGCGGATGTTATGATACAATCTGTAATGACGAGCGTTTGGTCTTTTGGATTCGCATTATTATAAATCAGATTTGTGAAAGTAATGGAACTTATACCTCCAATAATCGTGGCTAAGGCTGAGCCGGTTGCGTCCCACGAGATTGAGCCGTTAATTTGTGTTGCGACAGAAAGAGATGTGCTTCCACCGACTAAATAGACATTATTTCTGGTTATGCTTAAGTTTTCTGTGTAAGTTCCACACGCTAAGTTAATAATACACGGGATGGCTTCATTGAGCGGAAGCCGAGACAGAGCATAGGTAATCGTCTGAAATGGATTCCCAATCGTTCCCGCCGTAATTACATCACTGCCCGTCGCATTACTGACATAGAAATTGTATGAGAACGCCTTGGAGTTGGGGGGGGCAGTCCATACCAATTGGTTGGATACATCCACACTTAACACATTGCCGACACCACCGCCCAAAGAACCATTTACATCGGCAATTGATGTTGGACGCACAGAACCATTCACGGTTAATACTTTTGTATTTCCAACTGCTCCAACGACAACATCGCTTGTGAAAAGCGTTGCGTCCGTTATAATACCGCCTCCACTCTGGAAAGTTTGAGCCGTTAATTTAGTAGTGTTCGTCGCTATATTCGCAGTGTTTGTCGCTATATTCGCAGTGTTTGTCGCTATATTCGTAGTGTTTGTCGCTATATTCGCAGTATTATCCACTACGCTCTGTGCGGAGCCAACGACCACGGAGCCACCGCCTCCCGAAAGAGTAATCGTATCGGCAGATAGTGTTAGTCTTTGGACTTGTTGAGGATTGACAGTGTTTATGTCAAAAAACTGCGATAAGGGCTGACTCCAGTCCCCTACGACATTTGTTATGTTGTTAAGAATCATATACCCCAAGTCCGCCTGGTAGGACTGGACTGTGGCTTGGAAATGCCGACTGGTGTCAGTAGTCCAAGTGATGACTGCCGTATCACCGGCAACCCACGCAAGTCCCGAAGGGAAAAACAGAGACACGGTTTGACCGGGTACGCCGTTCAGTGCTATGCTACTAACAGCAGAAGTGGCGTAATACTGTCCCGGTGGTGGGACAGTCGGGGTAGCCCACAGTAAGTTTCCGTTTGGAGCGATACTTAGCACTTGTCCTTCTGTTCCAATGGAACTTTGACCGTCGTAAAGATATGCTGTGCTTAAATATCTGGTTCGTGAAAGATTAGACACAAATAAATTGTTTAATTGACCGCCAACTCCAACGACAACATCGCTCGCAAAGTTCGTTGCGGCGGAGCCTCCACCGGCGGGGTCAAAAGTTTGAGCAGTCAATTTTTGAGTGTTCGTCGCTATATTCGTAGTGTTTGTCGCTATATTCGCAGTGTTTGTCGCTATATTCGCAGTGTTTGTCGCTACACTCTGTGCGGTGCCGACGACAACCGAGCCACCGTTTCCCGAAAGAGAAATCGTATCACTGGCTAATGTTAGTTGTTGGGTTCCACTACCACCGCCACCACTACCACCGCCACCACCACCACCGCCTGGAATGAAAGACATTTCTGATATTTGGAGACATTTTTATTAGCAGAATCTGACATACCGGGCGGTTTGTCAAAAAGATTAAAAATCATTCGTATATTTAGAATGCCGTATATTTCGCACGATGCCCCCGAATCGCTCCATCGGTATATTCGTGGAGGAGGATTCTTTGACACCATTTGGAAGTATTCACACTCGTTGTGGAAATATATTCAGCCGGTCGCTAAAAGCATTTATGAAAACCCAGAAACCTATGCGACTCTCGCCAGAGCGACGACTGGATACTTTCGGAGCAATAAGATAAACCCTTCGTCCCAGAAATGGCTTGACGAAAATCAAAACAGTGAAATCGTTTCACTGAAAGCGGTTCGTTCCCCCGTAAGCCAGTATCTGGAGGATATTCTGACGCTCGTTACGAACGGGAAATACGCCGAAGCCAAGAAGGGGCTAAGTTATGATAAGATGTTTCATTTGGCGTTGGTGATGGAACTGCGGGATGAAAATGGAAATCTGTCGCTCAACAAGTTGGAGAAAACATCGCAACCGAACTTTCTAACCATCACGGATGAGATATTTTCTAATCCAAAACTGGAGTCCATAGATATTCCATTGAATGGGAAACAGATTACTGCCGGTGAGTTTGTAAAGAAAGCCCAAGAGGCAATGGGGACAAGTTTCTACGATTACAATGCGTTTAGCACGAATTGTCAGCATTTTGTGATGGGTCTGCTGAATGCGAATGGATTAGGCTCGTCGGAAATCAAAGAGTTCGTGTATCAGAAAGTGGATGAACTGCTACAACAGCAACCCGAATACACGAGCGATTTCGCCAAGTTCATAACGAATCTGACACATATCAAAGACCGGATTTTTCAAGGCTACGGAAGCCTTAAAAAAGCGAATCATTCCGAAAAGTCGGCAATGATGATTGGTGGTAAGAAGTATATACGGATGAGTGTGCCTACTGAATATTCTGGGGGGGCGAACACAAATCCGTCGGAAGGGAAGAAGTATAGTGGATTGGAGGAGCAACTGTCGGACTGGGGTATGGATAAAAAGCGTTATTTCCAAAGTTTAAGTAAGAATGCTCGCAAGCACGGGTATAATCCGAAAACGATTGAATTGGCGACAGATGGGATTCATAAGATTCAGATACAGACACCAGAGGGTCGTGTTGTGAAATTTGGACGACTTGGCTACGGGGATTATATTTTATGGAAAGCCCTTGAGGCACAAGGAAAGACCCAAAAGGGATTCGCCGACCAGAAACAGTCCGTGTTTCACTCGTCGCATACGAAGATACGGGGAAACTGGAAGAGGAATGATTACTCTCCGAACAATCTGGCTTTGCGACTTCTGTGGTAGGCTTCCATTCATAGCAACCTTGAATTGTCGGTAGTAAAAGAATGCGACCCGAGCGGAGTTCCATTTGATATGGTGTAAGTTTATAAAAAAAATCCAACAACTTGTTAGAATGGACGAAGGTGTGGTAAGCCGTTTAGCGGACAATTTACAAGGTGCCGGACTGATTGGTGCCTCGCATAAATCCCAATACATTCGGTGGATGCTTGGTAAAGTTCGGGGAGACCGAACAACGGACAAGTATCGCCGTCCGTATCCACAAGATAAGAAGCGGAAGCCCGAATATGCGGGATGGGAAGACCGACCGTTTGAAGCCGAGAAAGTCGGAACAAAAAGTAAGTTCATTCAAGCATTAATTCCTACGGAGATACAGCCCCCGCATAATCGCCGGTGGGCGGAGCCACCGCCATCGGAGGTAAGAAAGAGGCATAAAATAGCAAGGGCGGAAGGATTCCCATTAACAAAAGCAGAGGTTCCCAAAACGATAGAAGGCTTACGAGAACTGTCTGCTCGTATAATGGCTTTGCCCCCGGAAAGACGACCTACGCTATATGGCGATGACTTGCGGGTCTATCAGCCCAAACGAGCAACATATACACGGGGCAACTTTATTCAGCGACTCGCTTTGACTGACGAATAAAAATCACAAGAATAACAAGAGATGGACGCAATCAAACTGTATGAAGAATTATTTGGTGGTGCGAGTCGTGGAGCATTTGCTGTGAAACGGCAGATGAAAAAAGCAAAAGTCCGATTTGGCGACTACACGCCGGAAGCCAATCCAGACCCTTTCGCATACGATGAAGGCAGAGCCAAAGCCGGTAAATATTCCAAGCATATCCAAAAGAAGATTGGTGATGTGGAGGACGAGAATGTTGTTCCTTTCAAACGCCGTAAAATATCAGCGGAAGAGCGGGAACAGAATAAACGGCTTGAGCCAAAGTATTGGGGCATTGACAAAGATGATTTACAATACAATGAACGAATGAATCGTTCATTTTTCAAAGTGGCGGGTCAGAAAGGGTGGTTTTCATTTCCGCCTATTAAGTGGAAAGGCAGAGATGGAAACTATTACTATGGACTCGCACATTACGCCGAGAAACCTCCAGAAGACCGAGATGGGGATGGTGGGCGACATTATGACAGCATCGCATTCTTATCGGATTCGCAACCACCTCAGCAAGCATTTCAAGATTTTCACAGCGTGGCTTGGACAAGAAACAAGGGTAAAAGTGGGTCAGTCGTAGAGCAAGCGGATTCCAAAAACATTCGCATTGGCGACCAACGATTGGAACTTCACGACGGTGTATTCGGAACTCGCAAGATTGATGAGGATGGAGAATACTACGGCTATTGGATTAAGGGTGTGAATAAGAGAGGACGGCGAATACAAGAGTATGAAGTCGTTCCACCCAAGTTAGAAATCTCTGCTGACGCACCGTTAGATGAACGAGTGAAGGTATGGCGACAGATTGTATCTATGATTAATCAACTGGATGATTACGCAACGAGCAACGGAAAGGCGAACAGCAGAGCAAACTATATGAAGGCACGGCACGAACTGCGACTTGAGAAAGCCGAGAAAACGCACGCTGAACAAAAAACGACAATCACGGATGCGAGGGGCAATGTCCGCACAGAGATAAAGGAAATACCACTTCCGCCACACCGTTATAAATCAAAGGACGGTAAGCGTGGGCGATTATCCAAAGCCGACGCACCGCCCGATAAGATTAAATTACCCGGCGAATCATCTGGATGGAGGGTGAATAAGAAACGACTGAACGACCTCATAGATGACTTGGATGATTATGCGACAGCCACGAACGACACTGTGGAGGCTTGTATTTCCGCCATTGACAAAAACGAGAGCCTCTTGGATGACTTAGGATACGATGGGCGATTTTCACTTCCGTCTCGTTCATTGTATGAACCCGTGAAGCATCCGTGGGACACGCCCGCCGAAAAGGAAGACAAGAAGAAACAACTTACAACTTACAAACAAAAGTTGTGGGTATTACAGAGAGAAATCAAAGACGGGAACCCAAGACCAGCAGATTGGTGGCGAATAGATACGGCTCATTACGGGCAGTAGGATGGCTAGGATGGCTATTCCGCAAAGTTCCACACAAGGCTGGGATTTTACGGGAGCCAAAAGTTTGCGGATTTGCCGTCCTACCTATACTATACCTTCACCAGTTTTGTCAGCGGAACATCTACAACCCAAGACGCATCATTTGATTTGTCTGGTCGGTTTCGTGCGTGGAACTGCGTCGGGAATGTATGGAACTCTTCATCATAATCCGCTTTGTATAGTCCATCGGACAACTCCCAAAAGAATGTTGCCCGACCCCGATTCTCCCGAAGATAGTTAATCTTATTCAGCCCAATCCATACAGTCCCACCACATTTATTCAGTAGTGTATCGTAAGAGATATTGCCCCGCCATTTATGTTCTCCGAAATGTTTATCATCATCTTCATCCACGAAATCCATCGGGTGAAAATTATTTTCTGTTGCCTTCATAGGACAGCCCATTAACTTGGTGATGCGTCGCTGATTCTTATGTTGTTGAGACACGCCGTTTGCGTAATCTTCTGTGAATGTCCGGGACATCGCTTATACAGATGGTAAATAAATAAAATCCGGGATTATTACGCATCATTTGCCCGTATTTTACCGAAAGTAATTAAGTTCAATGACATTATTACAATTAAGTAATCATCTTAATCGTAATAATCTGTGTTTATATGATATTTATCAGTATAAAAACCGGTTTTTAT
>RFQR01000025.1 GCA_009924895.1 bacterium | reverse complement strand
CAGCAGCAGCTGCTGCTGCTGCAGAAGCACCCATCACGGATGTCGACGCAGTTTGAAGCTGAGTATTTTGTAGCACTTGGCCGGCCAATGTAGCTGCGTTTGTGATTTGTCCTACTTGCGTTGCGGCGGCAGATGCGGCTGAAGCAGCGGCATTTGCGGAGCCTTGCCCTGCTTGTGCGGCTGAAGCAGCGGAAGCTGCGGCAGCTTGTATAGCTAGCGCATTACCTTGAGCTTGACTTGCAAGAATTTGTGCTTGAGATGCATTTGCAAGAAGCGTAGCCTGTGCTTGAGAAGATTGAGCACCAGATATTGTCCCCGCCGCCGACGCTTGTTGTATAATAGTGTTTGTAAGAGTCGTATATTGGGATGTATACGCTTTCTCTGCGGATCCCCCCGCAGTATATGGGTGAGAGGGGGGTAAAAGGGATAATAATCCCCATTTATACGCGAGATATCCCTCCATTGCTTGTCGTTCATTCTGCATAAGAATTGAATTAAACACAACGATTTCTGAATAAAAACCCCCTCTCAATCTATAGTTTGTAGCACTGAATGTACCTGTAGAACTTCCAACCATATACGGTATTTGCCCGCAGCCTTGATAACAAGTATAATACGCATTAGTTCCATTAAACCATGCAACATGTAGACCTACTGCGGGTGTTGGGGCAAAAGCGTTGGAAGAGGGTGTCAATGAAAGACCAGACCTATAAAGACCAGTTCCCGGAGTTATCCCGGCATCCCAATTTCCATCGGGCTTCACAAACATCAAAATATAATCAGCAGGAATCAGATGTCCAACTATAAAAATTGTAAGTGCATTTCCTGTCAATGGATTTGCTAAACGACCCTCCCCCCCTCCAGCCACAGCAGGTCTGCTACCTAACATTCCAGTTGACCAATACGTAGCATTTATTGTGCAATCATTATCAAATCCAGATTTATCTTTCCAATTAGGTATCGTTGCTTTATCCGATACACTTATACCATTGTTCAAAGGATCCATTGCGTCTAACCAAAGAATAGGGGTTTTTCCGTTAGGAATGCTTGGTATTCCTAATGCACGCATCTTAATAAGTGCTTTTGCGCTTGGACTATTCACTAACATATCTTTTGCAGTATTCAATCCATCCGTAGCTATCTTAGTAATAGCTGTATCCATGGATGCAAGAGTCGTTGTTAATGTAGTACTAGGCGCATATGGATGTGTTGTTGGCAATCTATTTTGTAGACCCCATTTCCAAGATATATAGGCTTCTACTATCTGGCGTTGCGTATCTGAAAGCACATATGGAAATATGAGAAGTTCCGATAGATTCACACTTCCCATTTGCTGCTGCCCCGCAGCCGCCGCCGTTTGTACAGTCATACCAAATGCATAGTTTGCTATACTTAGAGTGCTCCCATTGGGGCTTGTATTTTGTGTGGTAGTTACAGAAGATGTTCCAGAAAAAGATCTTGCAACGAAATTCTTGTTCGGCGAATCAAAGCTGAAACCCCATAGCATTGGCCCTGGCCCTGTACCATCTGAATTGAATTTGTCAGTATTTTGAACACTTCCTGTGAGGGATAGACCAGAATAATATGGTACCCACCAATTGCTGTTTCTCAGGTTAGGATCACCATATCCAAGGTCAATTTTGTAAGATGGAGTTGTATACCCGCTTAACCCAATGTTTACTGTTGGACTTGCATCAGTAGGCTTGCTACCCGTATAAAATGCAGCCATATTGCCATACTGAGTGGCATACCATCCCGCGCTGTCAGCAGTCATACTTGTTACAGCAAAAAGAGTCATACTGGCACCGTCTCTACCCTGCCCGCTCAGATTTATAGGTCCTACTATTGCGCTCGCCACCGAGCGTAATGTTCGTATGGCAGGTTTTCCATTTAAAAATGATTTGGCATATAATGCTCCACCACCAGTTATTCCACCTATCGTAGCATGGTTACCAGATCCAGATTTATCTATCCACCTTGTAATATAAGAACCATTTGGAATAGAAGCGCCATCATAATCAGCATTTGGATCCATTGCATCTAACCATGTAGTTGCATTCATACCTTGGAAATATGTTGCAACATTGGGTCTTACTGATTGTTTAAATATTATGCTGTATCTAAGTGCATCCATCTTAGCTTGCATTGTATTCGCAATAATTGTCTTTGCAGCAGTATACGAGGCTGATAGCGCAGTTGTAGGATATAAAGGATTTGTTGTTGGTAGAAGTGGTGCCATACCCCATTTCCAGAAAAGATAGGCTCGCATCATATCTTGTTGTGCGCTCGTTAATAGTGTATTAAACATCAATAGTTCACCCACACGAATTCCAGCCGCTTGCCACACACTCCCAAGCTTCATGTAGTCGATATTAAATGAATCTGCCATTGGAGCTGTCATTGTTACGAGTTTACCAGGTTTAGGTATTTTACTTTGAGTATTCTCCCATTGATACATGGTAACTGTCTGATTTGTTCCATCACATATTATTTCTATGAGTCTATTATAACACCAGTTTCCATCCACGCCACTAGGTGTCATGCCCCCAGAGACGGTCCCATAGTAGCTATTCCCCCTAGTAAAATATATGTTACCATATCCAAGGTTGATATCTAATGTGCCAGTGGGTGGATTGGTAAATGCAAACGACTGCGCACCCTTAGTATATCCACTAAACGATATATTGGTCTGTGACAGGCCCCACCAATAGCCACCCTGGTTATTGTTGAGGGTAGGGTCAGTGTAATCCAAGTCCCCTTTAAAAACTACGTACGTGCACATAACAGGAGTATTGATAGGTGGCGATACAGGTGCGAAGCCATACTGGTTACCACCCTGAATTTGTACCATAGGTTGTTGAACAACAGCATCTAATGTAACATTTGTCATAACACCTGCAAACATAGAAAAATCATTCCCATTTCCTGATTTATCTCTCCATACAGGTAATATACCTTTGTCTATAGGATATACATTACCTACACCCGTATTCATTACATCCATTGCATCTAGCCATAAACTAGGTGATACTCCTAAGTTCGTTGGAATAGGCACTGTATAAAGCTGTACAAACATATCCGTGGCAGCATCACCACCTCTCATCACATTCTTTGGGACTTTCTGGGTCTTAGCATTAGAACCAGCAGAACCACCAGAACCAATCCCCTTTCGTCTGCTTCCCATTTGTTGTATTCTATTTTTGTGTATATTTTTTAAAACTGACGTTTATCCACGGTATACCATCAATAAGTTACGTGCATATTCCAATGGATTTTGCATATAACCTATGTATAAACCCCGTATACAAGGATGCCACACATGCTTCATGCTTGCCGGTATCATTTATCTACGCCTTCTATACGACTTTACACGTCGTGTAGCCTTACGCTTCTTATTCCGATGTTTTCTCCTGGATCCCCCCGCCTGTGGTGCGTTTTTGCTATTCATACCAAAAAATCCAAGAAGTCCACTCAATCCTCCGGGGGAGTTTTTTTTAGTCGCCACAGTTGCATTTGTAAGAGGAGGAACAGCAGGAGCAGGGGTAGCAGCAGGAGCAGGAGCAGGAGCAGGCATTTTGAAAGGGGCTGAAGATGTAGCAGTTGACATTCTAGTTTTAGCAACTATTCTTTTCCGCGATGCGCACTGCCTAAACATAAGAAGGGAATACGCAATATATGACGGACCTAACCCTTCTATATAATAAGTCAAACTACTATGGAATCGCGCGAGATGTGGAAGGAATCGTGAAAGCGCTGTCCTCCACGAATATGCGCATACACCACAAAGATCCATTAGAGCCCCCTATTCCGTGTAATATTGCAGTCCATTTGGAAGTGCCAGTATACGCCTGGATGCCATGGGCCGCTACAAATATTTTGATTGTGAATCCAGAATGGTTTGAAGAAGCTTGGAAGCCGTATATGAAGCATTTTCAACATGTTGTATATAAGGACCCCCTTTCTGCATCCGAGGCCATTGAGCGAGGATATGTTACAAAAGAACAGGTTCAGGTAGTTCCATGGGGTGCCTCTCAGCCAAACACAGTGGAACCAAAAAAGAGGGGAACGGTTGATACAGGATTTGTCTGGTTTCTCGGGGGCTCTCGAAATAAACGTGCCTATGTTCCGAAACTTGTAAAGATGTGGCGAGAAGAATATCCGCCCCTGCGTATCTATGCGGTAGAGCCCCTTGATATCTCTGGAGGATCCAATGTGCGATTGGACGTTGTAGATTTAGATTCGACCACGCGTGCCGGGTTGGCCAGTTTTTTTCGCGGACATATTGCTTGTTCAGAGGCGGAAGGATTTTCATATGTGGCGGCGGAGGCAGAATGGCAGGGGGCGTTTACGGTTATGAACAAACTGAACTGCTTCGTATCCGATTATACGGGGAAGGAGGGCGCATATCTTATAGATGAAACACAGGAAGACCTCGATGCGGCGATTCGAGCCTTTGAAACGGCGGATTTGGATGTAATCGCGCAGAAAAGGGTCACCAGTGCCAAGAGACGCTATGAGGTATTTATAGAGAAAATGTCGAATCTATTGCGCAGTTTGCCGCAGAAACCTATGGGGCAACTACCACCTGTTCTTTCTCCGAGCGAGTGCCCTCGTATTTCTGTCGTAACTCTTATGTATAACCGCCGGAGGTTTTTCGACCTTGCATGTCATAATATGCTACAGACGGATTATCCAATAGATAAGATTGAATGGATTCTTGTAGAGGATTCGGATGATCCCATGGAGGATGCATCGGACCTTATTACTGCGGAGGCGAATAAATCCAACTCGCTATTGATTCGCTATATACCTTTGCAGAAAAAAACCCCCGTGGCGACCAAGAGAAATATTGGGGTGGAAAAGGCGAGCAATGATATTATATTGATGATGGACGACGACGACCATTATCCGGTGACAAGTTTCCGAAGACGTGTATCGTGGCTTTTGAAACATCCATGGAACCCGAAGGCCGTGGCGGCGACTACGATTGCGTGTTATGATCTCGTAAAGGGGATTAGTGCGGTGAATGCACCACCTATGCAACTACCGCTGGGTCAGAGGATTTCAGAGGCGACGCTTGCATTTTATAAACGTTGGTGGGAGGAGCGGAATTTTCCGAATGCAATCCAGGTAGGGGAGGGAGAGGGATTTATACATGGACGCGAAGAAGATGTATTAGAGCTTCCTCCACAGCAGATGATTGTTGCGTTCAGCCATGGGAAAAATACGAGCAGCCGCCGTATTCCCTCGAACGACGAGGTAGAACCGGGTTGCTTTTGGGGATTTCCCCGTGAATATTTGATGTTTGTGCATAAACTCGCGGGTATTCAGATTGTTGAAAACCCGTGAAGTATCAAGGCGAATATGTGTATATTAAACAAAAGTATGATTTATAGGCCTGCTTTTGCGCGCGCACTTTGTAACGTGGCATTTGCGGCGGTAAGCTCCGTTTTCGCCTGACTCAAATCTTGTCGTTTTTGATTTACGATGTTCATGATAGCATCGTGCAGTGGGTCCGTTGCGGGATTATTACTATTATTATCTATATATGATTGTATGGCGGCAATTTTGCTGTTTAGAGAATCCACAACGGCTTCTCTCGAATAGCAGCCATTTTATTTGCATCATTCCCTCCCGTTTGTATTTGTATGCGAGTGGCTTTTGCTTTTGTATACGCATCTATTGCCGCATTTAATGTTTTCATTTTATCGCTATCAGGGGCTATTTGTTTTTTGGTTTCTTCATAATATGGGATATTTGTGCTTATCCATTTTGTAACCTGCATAAACGGGGTACCGTCCATTGACCATTTAGTTTTACTAACAATCGGCGAAGTCTGCCAGTCCTTCGAAGTCACACAAGCTTTATGCAATACTCTTTTCGGTATGGATAATCCTGCAACAGTTTCATACTCAAGTGGCTGACCATATTTATCAAAATCAGCGTATATACAAAATTCTTTTTCCAAATATGCGTTCAAACGTATTTCCATTTCATCTATAGACATTTGTATAGTATCTACATCTCCTTGTGCTGTGTCACGGGCATTTTTTGCACTACCCTCTGCGCTTATAGCATCCGCCAATCGCTCATTATAACCTTGATTTGAGGCGAAATTTTTTTGCGCAGCATCCCATGCTTGACTATATACAACAGAAAATGTTCCAGAGTTCGAAGATAGAATATATTTACCATCAGTCATTTTACAGAATTTCTCAAGTTTTGTTTTCATGTTTGGATCGCTCGTCCCTTGTGAAAGCCCACATGCTTGTAAAACAGTATTTATAGAACTTGCAGGATTGGATGCCACTCGTAACATATTCAAACTACTTTGATTTGTGGGTGTAGCATCATATTTATCGGAAGTCCACCATTCGCCAAACTGTTGCGCAATATCACTTTTTGCATATACAGATGCCGCTAGTAAATAATAATCATCATCCGAAATACTCACAGTATCTGCCGTCATAACAATAACTCCTATATTTGCGCCGCTATAAGATGATATAGTGCCCATTGATTCAGGTTCTTGACTAGCAAATGTGATTCGTACACCGTCTATATATGGGGTTATTAGATTTGTTGGGTCCCAACCAGCTATACTTGCCATCCAAATCCCATCTTTTTGTGTATACGCCATTGCTTTATTGTCCATTCGAAGTGGCTGTATTTTTTTGCAAACTTTGGCAGTTGTATCATTCCCGCTATTTGGCTCATAATATATATTATTATCACTACGTATTATTACGTTATTTGTTACATTTCGTGGATCTGACGACACATATTCAAACAACTTATTGTTGGACCAATAGTATTCTCCAGCTTTCACCCATGCATTTGCCACAGACCAATCGTATAGGCGTTGTAAAGGCACTATATCGCCGTTTGTGCCTGGTATTCGCGTGCTGTTTCCTTGCTCTTGTTTTAATCCATACACCCCACCATTGCTATCTAGAACAACAATGCGTGAAAGTTGTAGGTCACCCCCTGTAGTATTTCTAAAAACAATAATCCAGTTACCGTATCCACCCACATACATATCCTGTTTGATATCAGTTGTGGGTGTAAATGTAGCAGTTCGAAGCATTCTACCCAAAAATACGCTTTTAGAAATTGCAGCAAGATCTGTATCAGCAGATGTTATTTTCTTAGATCTTCCTGAAGGCGCCACTTTAAATAAGTTGGAGATTCCCGAAAGAGTATTTGGTGGAACAGGCGCAGGTTCAGAATCAACACCTCGCCGATTTTTTCCGGGTGTAGCTGCATCAGTACCTATATTGCAGAATTGCTGCCCTGTAGCTGTTCTCCCTAGTGGTCCCTGACAACTATCATCGCATGTTTGTCCTGGACTGACACATACATCTTTTACGTTACCATCGTATCTACAACTCTTTTTTATATACCCAGGCTTACATCTAGCGGTATCATATGAATCTTTCTGATTCCATACCGTCGAAACGGTCCCATTTGTATCTCTATCGTATGTGAAAGGTAATATTGTAAATTTAGCTTGTTTATCAGACTTTGGTTTCATCCCATAACAAATCGCGCCTGAAGTATTGGATAAGGGGCACGAACCCTTACAACTTTCTGAAGTATTCACTCCTATTTCTCCACAGTTTGTATACATGCTTTTCATCGGAAATGCTTTGGTTCCATCTTTTAACCAACCGTATACACACCATTGCGCCCCAGCAGCTTGAGCGGCATCGAGGTCTCCTTTTGTAGCCAGCCCATCTGCACCGGCATCTATACATGCTTGATTTGCATTACTCATTGTATCGTATCCAGAGGTTTGGCTAGGTCCGAGCCAAAATACTTCTTTTAAAGGTCCCTCGCGAGTCTGCGCACCTTCCAGTGTTGAACTTAGAGCGGATCTTTCTCGATTTGGGGCGGCATATTTTGTGTTCATTAAAAAAGATCTTCGTGTGCTATCATCTGTAGATATTGTCAGCGCCCCTGATTTTGTAGCGCCTCGACCCGCTATAGCGGCTTGTATTTGATCGGCCGACCAGTTGATACCTATATTGACAGATTCTTGTGTAGGAATCTGTATACCGGTTTTTTGAATATTGATTTCAGACAATATACCCTTCCCCCATTCTTTTGAAACACCTGTAGGCTCCGATTGTATAGAACTTGTAATATCCAGTGAAGCACTGGGGCTTGTGTCAATACCTTTTACTGCACTATTTGTGGGATCTACACTTTCGGGCATCAAGACCGAGAGGATGAGTTGTGTTGCCTTATATTCTCCATAATCAGGGGTTGTATTTACTCCACCCATCCCATTTGGAACATTATAGTCTTGACGATTCAAGTCTCGATACAATATAACAGAGTTCATTGTATTAAACATTATATCATCCATTTTTTTGACCCCTTTTATGGAGTTTATAGAATCAAAGTATGTGTTATCATCTATAGAACCAGCATTTCGTTGTTGTGTAAGAAGAGCTGTTTGGAGTTTTACAAAGGCTTTTGCGGATTGTTCATCCGTGAGTCCAAAGGATGTAAAACTGCGTATCATAGTGCTATTTACTAAACCACGGAATACATTTAACGCCACCTCCGGATTTACACCATATAAAATGGGTGTTCGAATAGCTCGTTTTTCAATCTCGGTAGTTCCATTGGGGTAAATGGGTGTGGGTGTAGGGATACACATTCCCTGTGTAGGATCTATGGGTGTATACACAGGAGATATTTCACCCATATCATTTGTAATTTGAAATCGAATACCTTTATTGTTTGAACTACCTGCTTCTCCAACAAATCTAATTTTTGTAATCATTTGCATAGAACCTAGATTCAATTTCCATACAGGTGTATTTCTATCCGCTGTAGTTGAACGCCATATATCAGGCCATTTTCGCGCACCTGTAGAAACATCCGCTAGAGTCTTTGCAGCTTGATTTGCAGAATCCTTCGCATTACCATCACAGGGTGCAATCAAACTCTTTTCCCTATATGCAGAAATATTTGTATAGTTGTTATTTATATCAGGCTGTGCTTTGCGAACTCTGGGAACTGTAATTAAATCACTCTTATATACTGTTCGTACACCCCCACCAGGGGGGTTCCAGTTTACACAAGAGTTATCATTAAAATCGTCATATCCCGCGGGGCAGTTCTGTATACACATATCTCCAGAAACTGTAAAAGGGACTGATTCAGGGGGGGAGCTAATACCCCATACAGTAACTTGTGTAGGAGGGGGACAATCACCTTCGCCTTCGCTTACCACAACGTATAGAACCTTCTGAGGACAAGAGGATGGGCTATAACAGTTTATTTTTGCAAACAATTGTATTTTATACGTGCCGACTTGCGTGGGTATAAAAGAAAAATTGGACGAACGATTATCCGGGTTCTCTTGCGCATCTCCTCCAGGGGGCGTAAGCCACCATCGAAACGAGGAACTAGGATCCCATTGAGCGGACCCAGGCGGATTTAGTTGAACATTTGCAGTATATGTTAAAGTATTTCTGACTTTCCCCACTTTGGGTCCAGTATAACTTAGATCTATAGGTGCACCAGGACCTGTATTATATATTTCATCCGGTATCTCTATTATATATTTCGCGGGTCCATATACACTGAGTTGACTAATACTTACAGGAGTACCATCTCCAGACGGATATATACTTATATAGCGCCCATATGTGTTAAATACAATTGTTTGGTCAAATGTATTTTCAGGAAGAGTTTTCTCTGTTATTAAACAAAATGGCGCATCTGCGCTGCATGTTTGACCGCTTGTTCCAC
Organism: bacterium; assembly: GCA_009924895.1. Lineage (GTDB taxonomy): Bacteria > Patescibacteriota > Minisyncoccia > Phycocordibacterales > UBA2100 > UBA10103. The sequence continues at coordinate 3,498 of RFQR01000025.1, read as the reverse complement.
ATGTTTCCCCCCCATCGATAAATGGCTCTCGAGGCGTTTTCAACAAATATAGAATATATAACAATACTGCGAATACAATACATATTCCAGATGTGATCCATACCCTATTTTTTTTACTGTAATCTTTGACTATACAATATATTCCAAAAAAAAATAATATACTAATGAATCCCTCTTCCAACATACCTATTTAATGCTTATAGATTGTTATTCCGGGGTTATGACGAACATTGTAAACATCCTTCCCCTGCTTCTGCAGAAGCCCTCGCCTTCGCGACTTCCTCCTCGTATTCCCGCACCAATCGCTCCATTTTTTGCTGGCGTGTTTCTGGTTTGGAAGCTACGGACTCCGTATCTGATTCATCGCTGTGTTCAGGGGACGATACTCCGCTCAAGTCAACTGACTTTTGGTTCAATGCTTCCATGAAGCGTGGATCCACGGTAAACTTTTGAGCAGCCACAGGCGCTTTTGTGCGCAAATAATAGCAGCCCGTTTTGAGACCCTTCTTCCATGCGTAGAAGTGCATCGATGTCAACTTTGCATAGTTCGGGTCGGCCATAAATAGATTTAAAGATTGCGATTGACATAAGAAAGCCCCTCTTGTCGCCGCCATATCAATAAGAACCTTCTGAGGAAGTTCCCAAGATGTTTTATACCGATTTTGCATATCTTGAGGAATATCGGCTATTCCTTGAACAGAGCCATTTTTCGCCACAATCGATTGTTTCATACTTTCACTCCAGATTCCCATGTCAAGCAACTCTTTCACCAAATATTTATTCACGACTGTAAACTCACCTGCGAGAACACGCCGTGTATATATATTTGTGGTGAAAGGTTCAAAGCACTCGTTAAATCCGAGAATCTGCGATGTAGATGCCGTTGGCATAGGTGCCACTAGAAGAGAATTTCGCAACCCCTTTGAAGCGACCTCTCGGAGTTCGGTCCAGTTTAAAACGTTGGACGTGAGAGGTTCGACTCCCCACAAGTCGGGCTGCAGTTTTCCTTGCGATATAGGGGAACCGGCAAAACTACTATAGGGTCCTTCCACCTTTGCAATGGCGGCCGATTCTTCCACGGCTGCATAATAGATGTGTTCAAATATCAACTGATTCAGTTCGGCGGCGGCAGGTGATTCCCAAGACAGCTGTAATATGGCAAAGACGTCGGCAAGTCCCTGGACTCCAAGCCCAATGGGGCGATGGCGCATATTGGAACGCTCCGTTTCCACCGTAGGATAATAGTTCACATCAATCACTCGATTCAGGTTTCGCACAATGATTCGAACACATGCGCGCAATGCCTCGAAATCGTATATATAGCCTATGGACGGTTTCTTAATCACAAAGGCCGGTAGGGCAATGGATGCCAAGTTACATACGGCAGTTTCGTCGGGAGAGGAGAACTCTATAATCTCCGTGCAGAGATTGGACGATTTGATCGTGCCGAGATTCTGTTGATTGGATTTGGCATTCGCGGCATCCTTATAGAGAAGATAGGGCGTCCCAGTCTCCATCTGTGTATCGAGGATTTGAAACCAGAGCTTTCGAGCACTTACGCGCTTCCGCGCAAGTCCTCGCGCCTCATAGTCCATATACTTGGCCTCAAAGGCAGGTCCCCAGACATCGGCGAGACCAGGTGCTTCCGAGGGGCAGAAGAGCGACCATTCGGCATCGTCCTCCACGCGCTGCATGAATAAGTCGGGAATCCACATGGCATAGAAGAGGTCGCGTGCCCTTTCTTCGACTTGCCCCGAGTTCAACTTGAGGCGGAGAAAGTCTTCTACATCGGCGTGCCAGGGCTCCAAATAGATTGCAAAGGAGCCGTTGCGTTTGCCTCCTCCTTGATCAACATAACGTGCAGTGGCGTTAAAGTTTTGCAACATTGGCACGAGCCCGTTGCTCTGACCATTCGTTCCGCGAATGAGACTTCCACGTGCCCTGATATTGTGGACATGGAGGCCGATTCCACCTGCGTGTTTACTGATTGCCGCACAGTTTTTGAGTGTATCATAAATGCCGTCAATACTATCATCTTTCATTGCTAAAAGGAAACAGGACGAAAGTTGCTGGCGGGGCGTGCCGGCATTGAAGAGAGTGGGTGTGGCGTGCGTGAAGAGTTTCATGGAGAGCATATCGTAGGTCTCAAACGCTTTAGGAAGATCGGCGGCCCAGAGACAGAGTGCCACGCGCATCCACATGTGTTGCGGCCTCTCCACAACCTTCATGACCGCGTTCTTGAGGAGATAGGACTTCTCCAGGGTCTTGAAGCCGAAATAGTCGAACTCGTAGTCGCGTTCATACTTGATATATGCATCAATCTCCGGCCCATGCTTCTCTACACAGTCTACGAGCCCCTTGCTTACATACGAGATAGATTCGCCTGTCTTTGGCATAGTCTGTGTAGAAAGGACTCGAACAACGTCAGAGAAGCGGGCGGATGTATTCTTATGATGGTTACTTATGGCTATACGGGCGGCAAGTGTGCCCCAATCAGGGTGCGTCGTAGAAAGAGGGGCTGCCATTTGCGCCGTTAACTCGTCGAGTTCTGTCGTTGTAATGCCGTCGACAATACGCGCGAGAACTTGTTGGGTTAAGACATCGGCTTTCACAGAAAGGCCGCGGGAGGCTTTTCGGATACGTTGAAGAACCTTGTCAAAACTTACATTCTCGCGCGAACCGTTACGCTTGACGACTTGCATACTATAAGACATATTAGGATTTGGAAGGCCGGGCTGTACCGCGGTCCGAGGCGGCTGGCAAGCTCAATTTTTAGACATCCTTATCGGTAGAAGGATGTGTTACATTATATACAATGACAATTATATACATTACAATCCATACGAAAAGTAAAACGTAGAAACATACATTTCTTTCTTGATGTATGATTATATACTGAATAATATTCAAATTGTTTTGTCTATTGTCGGCGACTGTATTCCTACAATATAGGCAATCTCCCGACCATGGTTCCCAGCATTCCCAATGCACGATTAGCGTGCAATCACAATTTAAATCATCTGGTATATATGCAGCATCTTCTTGAAAATGTTCTAAGCATATCGGACACGTGATAGAGTCCATCTATCATGGGTCTAAAAAACATCTATGGGCAAATATCCACGTTTTCTTCCACAAAAATAGAAACATGGAGATTATGTGTATGTTAGCTTCGTTGGTTATTACAACATATTATATTGGGATTCTAATGAAGGCTCGTTTCGGGTAAGAAACGCGCTTCATTACCACGATCTGCTATAAAATATCAGAGATCTTATAGAATGAGTAATAGTGATGCTATTTTAGCTCTATTGAAGCAGCTTCTTGCAAAGGTGGATACCATTTTATCAAGGCAGGATGCTCCTGCGGCTATCTCGCCTTCGATAAAGAAAAATGGGAACTATCCTGCGGCGAATAGCGTTATGCCTCCTGTGGCGAATACGCCTTCCAACGCCCCTCCTGTAGCGAACTCCCCTCCTTCCAACGCCCCTCCTGTAG
>RFQR01000024.1 GCA_009924895.1 bacterium | reverse complement strand
ACAAATCTGACGTGCCAACGCAACTTTGCCAGTCTGTAATTGAAACATGCGTCTGTCAATATTAGTAACAACTTCGTCATCAATGGAAAAGAAATGAATCTGAACAGACATACGTTGTCCAATACGAACAGCACGTCCACATGCCTGATGAACAACAGCAGGATTCCAATGTTGGGACAGAAAGAGAATACGAGTACAGAACTGTAAATTGAGTCCAGCACCTCCAGCAACAATCTGTACAATAATAACAATATCAGAAGACACAGAAGAAGACGACGATGCTTCAATAATAGCATTCTGAATAGCAAGAGGACCCATACCACCACGAATAGACCAAACTTTGCGTCCAAGAGACGTAGCCAGATCAGAAACCATATCCATTTCAGCCCGAAAATTACAGAAAACAATGGTAGGTTCAGAAGAACGAGCAAGTTCTTGAGAAAAAGCCTGAAACTTAGTGGCAGTACCAGTCCAATCAGGACGAGGAAAACCTTTGAATTTGGTCCTCATACTCTGAATATAAATCTGAGGATGAACAAGAAATTGTTGTATTCTCATATAGACTTCAAGTTTGAGAAGAGCAGAAATCTTGCGACTGTCCATGATAGTGAGAAGATTGTCTGTAAGAGCCCGAAACAACTTAAATTCAGTGGCCGACGGACCAGTAGAAGGAATACTAAGACTGTGACGAATAAAGACAGGAACAGGAGGAACAGACTCACGAAGAAGAGGAACATTGCGAATATCCTCCATGGTACGACGTAACATAATCTCTCCCTCGCCAGAAACCCTAAGCCACGTCTTAAGATTATTCCAATCACGAACTCCGTTTTGGACGGGTGTAGCACTGAGAATCCACCGACAAGAAGCATGAGAAGAAATATCCATAAAGGACTTCCATCTCTTGGTAGCGGGACCATTGCGAATAAGATGACCTTCATCCAAGATGACACGGTCATAGATACCACAATAATCACGAACACGTAAATGTGCGCGATTATATGTGGTGACAACAACATTAAGAGAACAAGAAGAGAGTTCTTGAGTCCATCCCTCGAGAAGTGCAGGAGGACAAATAATCAAGGTCTTGTAAGAGAAAGGAGAATTTTGGATGAGTCCAATAGTCTGGAAAGTCTTGCCGAGACCCATATCATCAGCCAAGATACCACCTCTACAAGCGGAGGCTTGCAAGTCTTCACGGTCTAACATCCATCGGATTCCAGCCTCTTGATGAGGCAGATAGGAAATACCTGCGCGGGGGGGCTTCAGTCCGGGGGTCGGGCCTAAGGGACCCTCCTTACTCACCTCTTTAGGAGACGTAAAAACGGCCTCTGTCACCATTTTTTCTGTCATATCCGAGACGGTCTTGCGAACACCGACCCCCCGAACGGCCTCAGCCAGAATTTCATCGAGGACTTTACGGGCCAAAGCCGAAGCGGAGGCCAAAGCCGAAGCCAAAGCGAAAGACATCCAGTGATTCTTTACACAGGATAAAGGACCGGGGGGCGGGCCCCTATCAATTTCAACTTTTCACCCTTACTTTGAACTAAAAAAGGGACCTAGGGGACGATATGTTAGACCCCCGCAGATCCCTACAACCAAAAATCTGTTTTCTTTGTGTCTTTTTGTGTCTTATTTGATTTTTGATTTTTGATTTTACGTGTAGTCTTTAGACAATAGACCTGATGGTGTTAAGCTTGGTCCAAACCCCGTCCCTGGCAAACTCAACGGACTTCCAAGGATTGGGAGGCTTCTTGTCAGCTGGAATGCGACCATCGCGTTGGAACTCAGCAAACTCATGAGCGAGCCATGCATTGACGTTCTTCCAGGTCCGCCCGTCCATGCTACAGACATTGCCAGAATACATCCCATTGGCCGTGAGAAGGCTGTCCCCAATCTTGGTAGTCCACCGAAGAGGGGCATTAAGAGGAACGAGACTCCAGTCAGCAATGTACTTGCGGGGGCTTGCCCTTTGTGGCCCAACCACTTCCACTTCCTCTTCCTCCTCAGGATTGAAGATTTGTACCGGACCACGTGTAATCCGACGAATGGTGACACAGAGAGATGCCTTGGTCTCAACATCCCTGGAGGTGATCTTTACGGATTCGTCGGGGGCAATGACCTCCAGAATGGAGAAAAGACCATCCTTGGAAATCTGGCGACGCTGAGACAGAGTCTCAATGTCGAGATCACACTCACCTCTGGCGAAACGCATGAGCTCAGACTTGGGAACAATTGGGGCCTTGGGCAGATGTCCCTCCTGTTTAGCCGTCATGGGACGGCCATCAGAGAAGAACTTGAAACTTCCCGCGAGTAACCTCTTGGTAAACCAGGGCCCGCCGACAATGTGGGAGGATTCAGGCATGAGATCCAGAGACTCATCCACACGTCCATGCCAATCGGACTCCTTCCATTCACGGCGACAACAGGTGGCACACAGACCATTGCCTTCAACAACAGCAAAGCCGGCACACTGGAAGGCGGAATAGATGAAGGGCTGGAAATGCCGGTTGACATGCTCATCAGAAGTCCTGCGGGCCTTGCATGCCTGCGGACTCATGTCGATGTCACGGGGGTGATAGGACTCAATGTCAATGATCGTGGTCATGGCTATAGGAATTACTGTCGTCAGCAACCGCCTGGTAAACAAAAAACCAAATACTGCCGGTTCAACTTTTTCATGGCCTGATCAAGGCCGACCTGGGGCTGATCTTAGTTGACCTGCCAGTTTCACTGGCGTCACTAAGATCAAGTGACCTATGTTAGATCCGAGAAGACCATTACTCTCCTACGGAGAGTCCGTATTCAGAGACGGAACGTCTCTGTGTCGTTCTTAGTTGACCTGCCAGTTTCACTGGCGTCACTAAGAACTTAGGAGAGTCCGTACTCTGTTGACGGTTTACCGTCACAGAGTACTTAACCAAAAAGGTTTTTTGTCTTTGTCTTTTTGTTTTTTGTTTTTTGTCTTTGTCTTTGTTGGCCTAGAGGTCGTCCAAGTTCACCTCTATCTCTCCCTCCTCTGCGAGGAACTTGGACACGGCCTCTGCCTCAGCCTCTGCCTCCAGCTGAGCCTTTAACTCTGCCTTTGCCCGCCCCACTAAATCCCCACCCAAGGCCTTTGCCTCTGCCTCTGCAGCGGCCTCTGCCTCCCCCTCAAACACAAACCCATCGTCGTGTTCCTCTTCCTTGAAGAAGGTGGGCTTGAAGGTGACACGCCCCTCCTTGATGATTCTGCTGGCGAACTCAGAGGAGATCCGGGCGGTGGGGGCCGGGTCAATCCCAAGCTTCTGGACGGCCAGCAACAGATTCTGGGCGCGGGCCAGGTGGCCAGCACAGAGGGAGGCCGTGATCATCCCCCCGTTGACGACAGCATAGGACCCAGCAGTGATACAGGCCTCGATGTGGGTCTTGTGACTGCTGTTGATGGTGATACAGCCGGCGATGGGATACCGGCCAATCTCACCCATCATGTGCTGGACCTCCCACCGGCCCTCGCCCAGAGGACGCATACAGCGGACCAGAGTGAGGCCATCCACGAGGATCCTGTGGCGGAGGAGCTGGAGATACTCCTCTGCATTGTCCCAGTTGTTCTCAGTGGCCCGCTTGTCCTTCTTGCTCATGTTCTTGCCCCCCGCCTTTTGCGCCGGCCCCTTGCTCTTCTTCTCCTGCGTGTGCGTATTGTGTGCCGGCATTCTGAAAGGCTATAGACGCTGATGAAGTTACTGTTCTTACAGCAACCCCCCACACTACCGAAAATGGGGCCGTCTGTCTTGTCAACTTTTTTTCACGTCGAGACAGGAGGAGACAGCTATGTTAGAACCAGACGGCCCTTTAAGAGTCCGTACTCTGTTGACGGTTTACCGTCACTAAGAACTTAGGAGAGTCCGTAGGAGAGTCGTTCTTAGTTGACCTGCCAGTTTCACTGGCGTCACTAAGAACTTACCAAAAAGGTTTTTTTCTTTTTCTTTTTTTGTTTCTTTTCTTTGTTTTTCTGATTTTTGTTTTACAAGTTTAAGGAAATTTACTCCAGGACCTCGGTCTCCAGGACCTCGTCAGCGTCGCAGTCCAGGCCAGGATTCTCAATGGTGCCGGTCAGACGGCCCAGATAGTCGCCGGGCTCCTGGGTGACCTCGTTGAGCTCGTAGACGTTGCCGTTCTTGTGGACACGGAGCTCACCGTCAATGAGGCACATGAGATAGCCACCGTCCACGGGCTCTGCGGTCTCTGCTATTGCTGGCAGAGCTCCACCCGTGGCCTTGACCTCCTTAGCCTCCTTGGGCTTCTTGGCCTCCTTGGGCTCCTTGGGCTTCTTGGTAGCCTTCTCAGCCTCCTTGGCCTCCTTCTTGGCCTCCTTCTCAGCCTCCTTCAGAGCCTTCTTGGCCTCCTTCTCAGCCTCCTTCAGAGCCTTCTTCTCAGCCTTCTCAGCCTGGGCCTCTGGAGAGGCGCTCTTGGACTTGGACTTGGACGTGCCGGTCCAGGTGACGTCGGCGAACCACGCCGTGCCGGGCATGTGGACGCTCTTGGTGAGGCTCTCGTCGTCGGCGGGGTCCTCGTCAATGCGCCCATTCCAGCCGGATTTCCAGTCGGGCTTGTCGAGATACTTGACGAGACGCCCGGCACAGAGTGCACAGAACGGCTCATCATCCACGGGCTTCTTGGAGCACTGCTTCTCGTGGTACACGGCCTTGGTCCAGCGGGCGTCCGGGTCGGCAATGAGACGGGCCATGCACAGATCCGGATTGATGGGGACCTGGAGCTTGTAGATATCCAGATCCGGAGCCTCGCCCTGGGGCTCCACCTCAGCCTTTGCCGGCTTCGCCTTCTTCTCCTTCTTGACCTCGCCCTTGTCCTCGCCCTCAGGAGCCTTCTCCTTCTTGGGCCGGCCGGGGCCCTTCTTGGCCAACTGCTCCGCCTGGCCGGCTATCTGCTCCTTCAGGCGGATCACCTCCTGCTGGAGGGCCTCCATGGCCGTCATGGGAGCCATCTCCTGCCGGATCGCCTTTACCTGGGCCTCCACCTCTGCAATGCGGGTCTGTGTTGCACTAGACATTCTGAAGACTGTAGACGCTGATGAAGTTACTGTTCTTACAGCAACCCCCCACACTACCGAAAACTTGGCCGTCCCTCTTGTCAACTTTTTTTTATGGTTGACCACACCGGACCCAATCAGACAGATGGTCAAGTACTGGTCGGCCACCGGTCGGTCAAGACGGCCAAGACGGTCAAGTTGCAGGCCTACGCTCATACCCAAACCTAAGACGGGGGGTGGTCAAGTGTAAAAAAAAGTTGACGCATAGATGGCCAGGTTTGGGGTATTCAGAACTACCGGTTGCCATGGGGGCCACGGTGGCTAAGCCGGCGTAGAAGAGTTGCTCAGTAGGATTAAAAGACCTCAAGCTCCTAACTATGCGCCGGCGGGGGTATCTATGTGAACGTATTCTGGGCCAGAAGTCCGATACGCCTCTGAATCTACAGCACAGCCGTGCCGTGGACGACGCAGGGATCCGTGCAGTGCGCGGGTTATTCCTTACGATACCAACAGTGGGACGATTCCTCCCCACTGGCTCTGGTCCCCGCAAGGGGGCCAGAGCTGAACAAATTGGACGACGCGGACTCTTGCGCCCGGTGGGTACCTAGAACGGCCCAACCGAAGAGTTTCCCCCCCTGTTAACGGTCTGATGAGCCACGGCAGGGGAATGAATTGTAAAGACATTGCAGAACAGCCAACCCAACCCATTCAACATTCATCATTCAACTCTTATGGAACTGACAACACTGTAGAGACCCTGAACTTTTCCTTTGCAGATGCCATCTGGCCGGACGAGCTGGCCCGCCTGGACCACCTGGCCCGGAGCGTGGACTCGCTGTCCCCCGCCCAGCGGACGGCATATCTTGCAGAGAAGGCCTCCGAGGCAGAGAGGGCCCGCGCCGAGACGCGGGCTCTCATGGCCCGCATCTCAGCGGAGACCAAGCCCCGGCAGGACGACGACGTAGGTTCCCTCAAGAGCATGCATCTCCTCGCCCGCATGGCGGAGATCGAGCGCTCGGAGGCTACCTGGGCACGGGGCAACGCCCTAGAGGACGGTCTGTGGGATCTGCCCTGTGCCCGCTTCCTGGACTGCCATTACAATGGAGGCTATGACTGCTCGGCCATGCCAGAGCACGACTATGCCACCTTTATGCGCTACCTGTACGCCAACGGGTTTGACGCAGTGGCTCACGGGCACCGGCAGAAAGTGTATGCCGTCTGGGCAGACCTCCCGCCTGGACGCATCTGGGTCAACACCAAGCCCCCTCCACCGGTGGGCGTCCAGCGGTTCTGCGTCAAGTGCCCGGCGGGCCAGCCGGCAGAGGGGTGCCAGTACGTGCACGGGAACACCATTTCCCGGATCAATGAGCCCTGCCGGTTCGCTGAGAAGTGCTCTGGCCCCAAGAGGGCGTCCTGCATCCGCATGCACCCTGGCGAGACGTGGAGCGCGGACCTGGTGATCCGGAGGGCCCCTCTGTCCATGCCAGAGCTCCCCCTACTGCAGTCGCTACCTGTGGTCCCTATTGTCCCTGAGATCATGGAGCCTGCCATCTGTTGCCACGGCAATTCCTGCCGGAAGGTCATCCTGCCAGGGGTTCCGCTGGGTCCACCCAGGGTGACCAAGGAGCCCGCCGTCCAGAAGCTGAAGTGCCCGCTAGGATGTCTCTGCCAGTGCTGTTTCTTCTGCACACGGGAGGTGTGCCACGGGCGCTGTGGCGTGGAGCACGCGAGGACTAGCCCCAGAGGACTTGGCATCACCACCAAGGCTCCAGGGGGCTGGCACTAAAAAGACAAAAACAAAAACAAAAAGACAAAAAACCAAAAACAAAAAACATTTTTGGTTATCTGTTTGGGTCCCTAGGGTCCCTAGGGGCCCTAGGCCCTGGTTGGGACGGCACCCCGAAAAAAAGTTGACAACCCGTGACACAGAGTAGTGTAGGTAGCGGTCGGCATTGCAGGGTGCCATGAGAGGGGGAATGACTGCCGAGGATGCCCCAGAAGGGTCCGTGGAACCTGTCGCGAAACGCCAGGCTGTATGGCCCGGAGAGGACTCTGACGTCTGACGTCACCTCTCTGGGTCATGCCCGCGCCAATTGGAATATCGCGAAGAGCCAGTCCTGGGGGGTAAAGACCCAAGGACATTGCTGAACCACTGGGAGTCCGCCATCCGGGCCGACTTTGGGGATGCATAGGAGGGTGGCGGCCGCCACAACTCTGAACCACAGTGGCGGTGCCACTGTGGTAAGGACGTCAGACGCCACGTGAGGGTGACATCGGGAGCGGAACTCTTCAAACAGAGGTCTTGTTTGGGCATATCCTTCGGGCCGTGTCCTTAATCGCTCAGACAACTAGGCGCACCCTCAACCGAGGGAGCGTTATAGAGACTGGGATTCCGGAGCTGACGACTGGTGGGCGCGCAGAGGTAGGGGCGCTCATCGGGGGATCAAGGGAACAGGCAACCCTCCCCCTACATCAACGGTTATAGACGGCTTTTAAACGGACGTGTCGCCTGCCAGCCGGCAGGAGAGCCTCTCCCGCCAGGGAGGCAGAAAAGGACGGACACGACGAACCGGCGCGAGGTAGGGGCGCAGGTGGAAGGACATTTATATAAATACGGACGTGCCAACGCCTGAAACATAGGCAAAGTGGAGGGCATGACGCTGACGGTGCGAGACGGGGCACCAGTGCTGGAAGGACAGGGACAAAATGCCATTGGCATCTAAGGAGCGCCGGAGCTCCTGTCTCGGATAAGTACATGTGGGCTTACGCTTCTTCGGCCCAGAGTTGTTTGCTCTGGACGGTGGACGTGCTTGAGAGCATGACAGGTCGGCGCGAGGTAGGGGCGCCGGTCAAATCTTTCATTTCTGGACTTGAGATCCAAGGGGGTCTTCGGGTGATGGAGGAAGGGCCACAGACCCTGGGTTCGTTCCCAGGTGGTTGGCTAGATGTATCGGACGTGCAGAGTCAGTAGCCGTGCGTGCACGGTGAAATGAAGTTCTGACATGACATTCCGCCCCCAGGGTTTAAGGAGTGTGTGTGAGCAGAGCGGTTGAGCACGACGGGTGTGTGCGAATGGTTGGTGCACACATCTCGGCTGGTGCCTAGGCATCAGCATGAGTGGAAAGGAGCTAGGGGAGGCTCTGTGGACATTGGGCAACGACAGCGCGAGAGATCCAAAGCGGACGAAGCGTGCGGACGTGTTGGACGAGGTTAAGCCTAGGCTTAGCTGGGGAAGGTCATTAGACTCGCGGAGAGTTGGAGGACACGACGTGGGCGGGTTTGTTAATCCAACCCTTAAATGGGAAGCCCGGCTGTGCGAGGAGGGGTCATTACCCCGTAGGGGCATAGCGAACAACCAAACGGCCGGTTGGAAGAGCACCCGCTCTTTTTGGCTCTGAATACGGACCCTGTCAAAAAAAATTGACACATTAACACGTTACAGGAGGAACTCTAATCTTTTGGTTTGAGCCCAAGAATACGCTGGAGGGCAAACATGGAGTATCGCCTATTGTTTGGTGGTCTCTGGCCTAACGCCTCTACCTCCTCTGCGGTCACATTACCGGTGTCGACTTCACCTGCTAGGGCTTCACCGGTTAGGGCTTCACCGGTTAGGGCTTCACCGGTTAGGGCTTCACCCGTTAGGGCTTCACCCGTTAGGGCTTCGCCGGTTAGGCCAGCTACCATCTTGTCCAAGGCCACCTTCGACGGCACGCCCTCAATAGCCAGAATGTAGAGGGAATTCAGGTGGTCGTGCTCACCATCTGCCATGACAGCCCTCAGAGAGCCCAGGTCACATGGCCACTCTGTTTCCACGTAGTCCTTGTCTTGGTCAACATGCCAGCGCCAGACAGCATAGTTCAACTGCATCTGGTAATCCATGGCCTTCCGGACCTCCTTGAGAAGCCTCTTCAGTGCCAGTTGCTCGTCTGGAGAGGCCTTGCTCATAGCCAGCTTGAACTTATCCATGTTAGTAGGCCAGGTCATTCTTGAATCGTTGTCTTCAACGACCCCACTTATCTTAAGGTGGCCTATCACCTTCAACTTTTCATTAAAACATGATGGGTCGGGCGGTCACCCATGATGTATTGGGACTTGAGATTGAAGACAATCACATGTTTATAGTCGTGGAGCCTTTGCTCCCAATACATTCTCCTCCTTCACCTTCTGTAAGCCCCCAAAGGAAGCCAGACTCAATCATGGACATGGCCCGGCGCCCGGCGGATCGTCTCTTGAGTAATGCAGAAGAGGGCTTTTCAGACATCTTTTATGTGCCAGTAAAAGTTGAAAATGCCCTGGCACCGGCATTCATGGCAGGGGTTGCTGTAAGAACAGTAATTAGACCAAAATGACCGAGCTTTATAAGCTTTGGAGCGCAATTCAGGCGGTTACCGGTGACGAGGGGTCGGCAATGGAGATGGGTCCGGAGATGTATGCACTAATGGAGCATCTGGAGGAGGGACTGAATAGCATCCTCCAGGTTCAACAGAGATTGCCACCTTCACCACCACCTTCACCTCCTCCCACACCTTTACTTGCAGGACCTGTAGGAGGTGCCTTAGGACCCTTCAGTGCAACATCTGACGAGGATCTGCAGGTCATTGTGTCCGCTGCAAATGCAAAGGCAAAGGCAAAGGCCAAGAAACCCCGTCCACACTACAACCACCACTACTGGCCTTCACCTATCCCACAGGTCCTTGCACGGGAAATGTCTGGTCGTCATCTCATCTACGAGGATGCTCTCAAGTATCTGGCCATGCGGACAGGCAAGACCGTAGAGGACTTTCTCATGCTCACCAAGCGGGATTACTTGGAAAAATTCGGTCACTTGATCAATATCCACGGCGCTGCCAAGCGCTGTGGTCGCCGTTGGGCCTACACCGTGTGGTAAAAAAGGTGACGGCTAAGACGTCGTGTACCCCACAATCAGAGGAGGGCTGTAAGAACAGTTCACCATGTACGGCATTAAGGACACCGAGCCCTGCTCTTTGGATAACGAGGTGCTGAAGATGATTCTGCGAGACCGCCAAAGCAGATGGTCACTGGATTACTGGCGGAACACGGAATCAACTGGATTTGACTTGGCTCTGCACCGGGCCGAGAGGACGTTGGAGGAGAAGGGACACATCTTGGCGGTAGCTACTCAGGCCCGTAAGGATGCCCAGACCAACTATGAGTCTCGGCGTAAGACTCTGGCCTCTATCATAGCAGAGGCCAAGAAACAGGGCACCCCTGCCCAGATCCGTGCTGAAAAGGAGTTGGAGAAGGCGGAGAAGGAGCTGGAAGAGGCGGAGAGGGCAGAGACGTTTCAGGAGTACTCGTACACAGTTCTGGAAGAGAAATCGGACATCCATGACCTCAAGATGAAGCAGTTCATGGAACGCTACCGGAATCGGTCTTTCCGTCGTATCCGTAACAAACTCCAGCGGGACGGAGACGTAGACTACGTGCGCCAGGCCATAACCTGGACCTGTCAGTACACAGAGAGCTGGCATGACATAGCCCCGCCGGCCTTTGCTCTTTCAGTGGAATCTCCGAGGTACGAGGAACAGGACTAAACACACAAACACAAACACAAATCACAAATCACAAAAACCCAAAAACAAAAACACTTTTTGGTGCCGGTGAAAAGGTGAAATGGTGGGGGCCACCCTAAGGTTGGTGGAATTCCGTTGAAGACAACAGATACCAGAATGGATTACATGGAGTCATACGCTCGCCAGGAGGCTCAGAAGGCATATGACGCGGTCTATGCCAAGACGATGGCCAAGTTGCAGAAGGAGGCTGTACGTCAGGCCAAACAAGCGTCTAAGCCAAAGCCACCAAAGGTTCAGGTCCAGCCTTATCCTCAGCAATGGCCTCAAGGGCAATGGCCCCAGCCTTATCCTCAGCCTCAGCCTCAGCAAGGGCCTCAAGGGCAATGGCCTCAAGGGCAATGGCCTCAAGGGCAATGGCCCCAGCCATTCTACAATGAGCCCCCCGTGTTCCACCAGTTACATTAGAACCACAACACTGCAATAAGCAACAACAAGAGCTCCAACAATGAGACCATAGAGGTTGACACACTTTGTAACAAACTCTATGTTGTCTTCAATAGAACTAACAGGAACCTCAATGTCATCTTCATCCTCCGGTAAAGGATCTGCACTGCGAAGAGCCTCAAATGGACTATGATCCCACAAGGTTCTTACAGTGAGACCATTGGAAAGTGGCTCATCCAGAAATCCCAAAACCATATTTTTGGTTTCGTCATTAAAGGGACAAGATAGATTCTGAAGATGATTAGCACAAATACCGTAACAGACTTGTGCAATATCCCGGGCTCCCCAGAATCCATCAGAAAAACCAACAAATTGCCGTACAATCTTATACATACGAATACTTCCGGTGCACGGTGTCAAAGAGGAAATATCAATATCTTCAGCAATGAGATGGTCTACAGTGACAGTCATTTTGGATCCACATAGCCAATTACGAAGCTCTGTAAGAATATAGGACCGCATTTCATTACGGGTAAGAGTAGTCTTAGGCAAAGTAAAACTACCTCCGGCACAAATCAAGGACATTGTATCAAGAGTCATTATCACACTTGTGAACTCACACCCCGGGTTCACCTTTTAACTTTTTGACCCATGTCTGCGTTAAAATAATCTACGGATCTAGTAGAAATGGCTGGTCTAACTTCTTTAACTTCTAGTTCCGGAGTTATGGAGGGTGGCTCTCGCAGGAAGAATAGAAGTCGTAAGCAGAAGCAGAGCCGTAAGCAGAGGCAGAGCCGTAGACAGAGACAGAGCCGTAGACAGAGACAGAGTCGTAGACATTAAATCATAATCATAATCATAATCATAATATTGTTATAGAATCAATTCTATAACAATAGTATTATAAAGTCACAGTCTACATAGAATATGTCTTATTAAGAGTCTCATAAGTATGAGAATTAACTACTTCGGTAAGTTCAAAAGTCATGGACCAATCAACCGTTGTTAGACGTACAGGAACACCAAATGGATCTAACAGTTTGATTCTAAGTTGACTAATATTAGTCGGAGCAAGAAAAGTATATTCTTTCCAGACATCATTAGAATTATCATCATAGTCAATATTGAATCCATTATTCTTAAGAATAATTTTGGCAAATGCTGAAATAGATGCATTACCCGAGACTCTATGACGAATATTATCAAGAAGGTCAGGACATTGTAATTGCATAAGATAATATGTATTTTGGGTCACGAGAGGAGAAGCATAAGCAGTAATAGACTTATTGGAAGAGACAATCTGTCTCATGGATTGAACTGTTACATCATCCGAAAAAGGAACTCTGAAACCGAGAAAATATCCGAGTCCCCAATGTGTCTTTCTGGAACAGACATTAATATCATTGGCCCCAAACAACAAAGTAAAGTCTTTATTACTGTTGATTGTAAGTTTACCAGAGATTGGATCAACAGAACCAGTATATCCGGAACTAACTGTATTGAATAAGGAGATTAGCTTAGCCACCAAAGAATCGGCCGAATAATTACCTTCAGGAATGGTGACACTGTAAGTACCAGTATCTATAAGAGTACATGTACAATTACCTTTTTCTAAAGAAAAGGTATATTCTACGGGAGGAATTTCGATACTAGAAAGACGTATTCTCATAACATTTTTAATAGGTTCCGGAAGACGAATCATGAAATCACTAGTATCAGGAGGATTACCATAATTCTGGTCAGCAAATCGGCTGTCGATAGACAAAGAAAATATTTTAAACCGAGAAGACTGAACAAGTTCTTGCATTACTATAGAACCCGAATTTATACAATGGACTGGGCCGATTGAAGAAGAAGATCAAGGACTTCGGGTGGAAAGGAAACAGATAATCCTTGAATTGTTTGTTTGAGAGACGGACGATAAGAGTCAAAGGAGGGAATAGATGTTAGAATCTGTTTATTTATTCGTTGATTAACGTCATTATGTAAAATAAAGAACCAATTGACAATAGAAACAGGATTGGTAGTATCCATAGGATGAGATTGTAAATAGGCAGTAAAATGTTCTCTGCAGATGACACAAGGAATATCAGTAGTGAGACGAGTCAAAATAGTATTCCATAAATCGAGACGAGTACTAAATTCAGCCAGAGTATGGAGAACAATCCACATACTAGGTCCCCATACAGTAGTTTCGGGATCATATCTTGGTTGGACTGGTACAGGTACAGGTACAGGTACAGGTTGTTGGACTTGTCCTCTCTGGAATCGATGCAATCGTGGATTAAAATTTTGATTAATACCGGTATTGAATCTTTGTACAGGCCCCTGTACTTGTACAAGTACA
>RFQR01000023.1 GCA_009924895.1 bacterium | reverse complement strand
CCCCCTACCGTCGCATACTCACTTGATGCGGTGTTGTTATCCCCTCCACACACCGTTGCGTAGGTAGCCGATGCGGTGTTGGTAGCTCCGCCTCCCACCTTTGCGTATGAACCCGATGCGGTGTTGCCTTGCCCACCACCCACCGTTGCGAAATAAACAGATGCGGTGTTGCCTTGCCCACCCCCTACCGTCGCATAGTAACCCGATGCGGTGTTGTTTTTTCCACCTCCCACGGTTGCGTAGAAATTCGATACGGTGTTGTTTTTTCCACCTCCCACGGTTGCGTACTCACCCGATGCGGTGTTGTTTTGTCCACCCCCAATCGTTGAATAGTTACTTGATGCAACTTGAGTTGCTAAATTACGATTCTGTTGCCAATCCACCGCCCCCACTCCCCGGGCATTACCAACAACCGAAGTTGATGTACCATACTCTGCCCACAAGTTTCCGACCCCACCTTGCACCGGTGGAAGCTGATTGGATGTAACCAATTCCGATCCACCTCCCCCAGCCACGACATCGGCCACGGTGAAGATCGTGGAAATCCATGCTATGAAATTATTGTCCGACCTGAACCGATAGGTCTTGCCGTCAACCGACCAAACGACTTGTGCCGTTTGACAAAGCCCGTCAGCCCCGACGGTAAGGGTGAAGCTCATTCGCCTCCTCCCTTACGATTTACGCCATCCGACCGAAGATTTTATATCCTCGCAGGGCGAAAGTGATGTCAAGTGCGGTAAGGTTGGTGGGCAGGGTCGAATACAAGCAGGTGAAATCAAACTGCAACTGATTCTGCCGGGGCCACCGAATCCGATAACCTTCCGGCACAAAGTAGTTCGAGGTGTTACCGCAAATCAGGGAACGATTGATGGACGAGGTGAACAAGTCCCGGCCCGTGGAAATATCCTTAATGAGAATCTTGAAGTTGTCCGGGGCCTGAACCACATTGTTCACATTATTCGCAGTAATGCTCCCGGAAGATGAAGTGGCGAGAACTGCGCCCGTCTGATTGCTATTGTCTGCGCTTGTCCGTGCCTCGAACCCGTAAAGCTCAAACTCGGAATCCGATCCAAGCACAAGGGTCTTGGTCCCGGTTCCGCTTGCGGAAAGTGAAATGTCAACCGTGTAGATGAAGGGAAGAACTTCCCTGCTCGAAACAACCATGTCTGCCATAAAATTTTCTCCTTATATCGACCAACCCCCTCCCGGAAAGAAAGGGAACCGGGAGGGGGAGGTCATTTTTGAACCTACTTACTGAGTCGGGACGATGGCGAAGCCGTCGAAACAAAGCCCGACATTCACGAAGGCAAACGAACCGCTTGTGCCGTTCAGATTCGGCAGGGTGTAGTTCGTTGTGCTGTAATCGGTGTCGAGGAACTGGATCGAGGCGTCGATGATCGAGTCACGCTCCACGAAAAGCGGAGGAGTGACCAAGTACCGATCCCGGGTGTCGGCTGACTGGGAGTACCAGTAGTTGGTCGCCGTGCCAACTGCGGAGAGCGATCCTCCGCCGTACGACTTGACCGTGACACCCGCACCAATCGGGGCCTTTTTGAAAGGCTGATTGATCTCGAAGTAGCGTTTCTGCCCGAAGTTGACGATGAGGTTTCCACGACCAGAAAGCTGTTCGAGGAAGTTCATCGTTCCGGCGGGCGCACCGAGCGAGCCTGTGCCGGACGCACCGCCACTCACACCGCCAACCGTGAAGGTTGTCGAGGTGTTGACGGCCCCGGTGGTGTTCTGCCGGGACTTGGGGAGGACATACAGATGGGTGCGGATTGCCGTAATCACATAGTCATAGGTGAATTGGCCGTTCCGGTCCAAGTTGGTTTCCTCAAGCGTTTTTGCGGTTTGAGAGTTCGGATCAACCGATCCCTGCGGGATCGAGAAGAAGTTTAGTTTTTGGGATACCACGCCCGTCGAGGGAGTCATACGAACATAATCGTAATACTGCCATTTGAGGACTTGGAGGTTCCCGTAGTTCGCCGTCCCGTATCGGGAGGCGATCATTTGCGTGATCTGCTGGGATTCTGTTGCCATTTTCGTGTTCTCCTTGTTGTGAATTACTGGACCGGGCGGAACTCAACGCCGTCCAAGATAACCCCGATATAGAGGTTGCCTTGGGTGGCGGGGAGCGATGTCGTCCCGATCTGCGGGATTGATCCGGCGGGGTAGGTGATCTGAACCCGGAAATTCTCTTGGAAGTCGATATAGAGTTCCGGGTCAACCAAATACTGTTCCTCCGCCAAACGGTGAAGTTCGGCCTCCGGCGCACCGACCGAGTAGGTCGGGGTGGCGGAGGTTGCGATCCTGTTCACCGTCAGGTCGGAACGACCGTCGGCTGGAGGCGCATAGAGGAATGGTTTCGGGACGGTGACGAAGTTTTTCGCACCGACCGAGAATTGCAGGATTCCCGCCTGTGCGAACCCGGAAACCAAATCAGCCCAAAGGCCGGAGGTTGCGTCGGTCGCATAGGTGGTCGTCGCCACGGCGTAATCCACTCCAAAGGTTGCGTTTGAAGGGATGTAGAAGGAGCATTGGATGGACTTCAGCAGAAACGCCGAAGTTCCAAACGATCCCTGAACCGGGATGTTGGTCCTCTGCAAGTTAGGGGTTTGCTGGTCGCCTAAAGCACTCCCGAAGAAGGTGTAGGTGTTCTGCGCCGTATTGGAACTGTTCAAATACGGGATGTAGGACCAGAACTGTTTGCGTTGGCTCTGCAACTGCCCACGGGCGTAAGTGCCGTAGCGGGATTGCAGTTTGCCAACAATCGCCTGTGAATTTGTTTCGGCCATTTTCGTGTCTCCTTGTGTTGGTTAATTATTTCGCCCAAGCGTTAAAGGCATTGGGAATTGATGCCCCCATGTTCTGCCGGGGAGCGATGTAGGCTCCCATGCCACGGCGGGGATCGAGGTATTCACCAAGGTAACGCTGTGCGGTTGCGGTCTGCCCGGTGATCTGCGGGATGAGGCCGGAAACTGCGTTTGCAATTCCGCCGATAATCATTCCGTTCGCCAAGGCGGGGCTCAACCGACGGGTCAGGAGCGCACCGAGTCCGGGGATCAGGAGGTTATAGATGACATTCGACACCTGTGCGGAGCCTAGTGTGGGGAGAGTGATCGTCTTGCGGACGAACCCGGTTGCGATGGGGGCCAAGAGGACTCCGCCCGCCAAGGAAAGATTTTCACGCTTCACGAATTGACCTGCGAATCCCTTGACTCCGGCCATTCCACGACGACTGCGATTTTTTCTGATTTTCATGTGTATTCTCCGTTTGTGATGCCGGGAAGTGTGCCGTTTGTGATGACGGCGGGTTGTGTATTTCCGAGTCCGCTTCGCCCCGTGCTTGCGATGCGTCCGGCGTTTGGTTGAAGATTTCCGCTTGCGACCCTTGCGGGTTTTGCGTTTGTTTCTGAAAAGTTTTTCGAACTCCGAGGAGGAGCTATAATATCCGTTGGGATAAAGCGGGGATACGGGAGTACGCATCCCGTAGTTCAGGGTTCCACCGTTCCGGCGGATACGGTGGCGACGGCGACGATAAGGATTTTCCAAAAGCAGTTGTTTCACTTTCCGCCTCTGTCTTGCGAAAGGGTTTTTTTGTCAAGGGTTTTCTTTCGGCTGTTCATCATAAAGGCATTTCGGCCCGTGAGCCAGCCATGCCGTTTCCGCATGAAATACAAATCCATCCGGGCGCACATC
The DNA here is from genome assembly GCA_009924895.1 of bacterium. GTDB lineage: Bacteria > Patescibacteriota > Minisyncoccia > Phycocordibacterales > UBA2100 > UBA10103. The sequence continues at coordinate 10,887 of RFQR01000023.1, read as the reverse complement.
TCGGTCGCCTCGGCGTAAGTCACGATCCTCCCGGGTATGTCGGTGGGTTTCAGGGAGGGCGGTTGTTTCTGGTTGAAGCTGTTTTGTGTCACGATCATACGCCGTAGTCGATCATCCAAAGAGCGTTCGAGGTTTGTTCCAACCGTTCGGCGTAGATGTCGTCCCCATGCTCCATCGCCAAGTTCGCTTTCTGCGAACAAAGGACTGAAAGCTCCTTGGTGATTTCGGTGACGGAGTTTTTTTCGAGAAGGCGGGAAAGTTCGTCCCGCAGGGACATCAATCGAGATGAAGCCCGAGGGACTTCAAGACATCGACGACTTTCGCAAGTATCGTGTCATCGGCGGGCGTGGGGGTCAGCTTGACGATGATCCTAGCCAACATGACAACGGCCCCGACCCCGGCGGTGAGGGTCTGCCAATTTTGTGTGAGCCAATCCATAGGTGTTCTCCTTTAGGGGTTGGGATGTTTATGTCAAACCATGAATCCGAGGGACTGAACCGAACTTCCGATCCCATCGCCGATTCTCTCTCGGGGTGTCCGATATGGGCGGGAAGATTCTCGCCGACAGGGGTGATCCCCGTGGGCCGGGAGGTTGAGGGATACGCACCAAGAGGATTGAAGATGTTCGGGTTGCCCGTGTCGGAATATGCGCCCAGAGGATTGAAGATGTTGGGATTGCCCGAACTCATATACGAACCCATCGGGTTCACACGGTCGGGATAACCCGTTTCAACCTGACGCCCTAGCGGGTTGACGGCGGGCATCACCTTGGAAAGCTGATAAAAAGGTTGTGCGTTTCCGTCGCTCCGGGGAAAGTTTGGGTTGCCCTGATCCGCAAACACCGGACCCGGGGCTCCGGGATACGGGCGGGCGACATTCTGGCCCATCAGCGGTCCGGCCACTCCCATTGGCTTGAAATCCGGCATGGAATAGGTTTGATCGTATCCCGGAGTTGCCGGGACATAATTGGACATGGCAAAAAGTTTGTTCAATCCTGTGCCGGAATCGCCGGAACAAGAGGAGCAACAGGAAAGTGGGTTCATGGTTGGTTATGTCGTTTGAATCGTGGGGAAAGTCAACTTCAAATTTTAATTCTTACACATACCCGCTACTAAGCAGTATGGCATTGGCGGTGGAATCGTCATAGCCTTGTTTTCGCAACCAGTAATAAGAATTGATCTTGCCAAAGTGATAAGACTTTTGATATTCAGTCATTGGCGGTGCTTCACCGTATGAAGGCGACTGTTCATAGGAAATTCTGCCTTCCGCATCAATCATGGCTTGAAGCGAACCGCCATGATCCCAGCAAGGTTCCTGCAATTCCCAGCGATCACCGGCCCATATCAAATCGTTTCGCATGGATTGTTGCGTCGAACCATCGGCGCAATCCTGATAAAAAGGGTTGGCTTCAATTTCACTTTGGAGTCTGTATTCGCCATCCTGAAAGTAGTAATCATCGGGGTTTTCCTGCCAAGGCTGGACAACCGGGACTGGCCCGGACGAGGTGGGAGGCTCCACATACCCTTCCGGGATGAAGTATTCCAAAAAAGAATTTTTCAGGTCAACTTGCATGGTGGATTCCCCTTGGTCGTTTTGGATCGGGGATGCGCCATAGTACGCTTCAAAATCCTCTTTGCTTATGGGAGTTACGGAAATTCCAAGGATGAAAAGAAGTTCATAGTTTGAATTGATGGCATTGGAAATTTCCAACAAATAATCTTCGTAATAATTGGGGTATGCTATCGGGTCGTCAACGAAGTAAATGGTATTGTCGTCGTAACTTGCTATTTTGAGACCGGGATATTTTTGGGCGATGGACAGAACTCTCCTGATTGCATCCGGCATGATGAATTGTACCGGGACATCGGCAACCGGGATCACCGTCAACGCAAGTCTTGAAGCATATGGTCCGTATTCCAATTCAATCGGGGGTTCTTCGGGAATTTCACTATATTCATCGGCTATCGGAACCTGATCCGACGGGATGGAATTTATATTCACTTGGGCGGATTTTTCCGGCATGACGGTGTTTTCATTCAGTTGGGAAAGGTCAATCCGTTTTTCACCGCCACAATCGCTCTCAATGATTAAACCGCATCCATCGGCGTATAAATCGCCATGCCCAAGTTCACCATCAATCCGGCCTAAATAGGAAGGCATGATTTACGATCTCCCTGCTGGCTTGGGGGGGATGTTGGGAGGAGTGAATTTTTTAAACTTGAAGGATTTCACAAAAGCGTTTGCATTGAATACGGCCTGTTTGAATTTTATTATGGTTTCCGCCATGTACGCTCCATCGAGGGAGGCCATTAGATACCTTTGAATCACACCCGAAAGCAAATTTTCCGATGATTTTGTTATATCGTCCAGAAGAACTTGCGAGGCGCTGGGATTTGATATTTCAAAAACCTGTAAATCATTTTCCATGATTGTTTTCCTCCGAACATTGGGCGCAGTATCCTCCGTTTAGGAATGGATCATCGCCAGTCTTGTCTATAAAGTCGAAAGATTTTTTACATTCTTTCAGAGCCGGAATCGAAGGATATGAAATCATTCCTCTGGCCCTCCCAACTCTGGCCCTCCCAAATTTCCCCCCTCAATCCACCATTGTCCCGGCCAAGGCGTCCACGATGGCGGTCCAATCGGTCGCAAATTAACGCTGAATCTCATCATGGGTTGCCCATTGGAAGATAAACCCGATTGCGAAACCAGCACGGGCGCACCCATTTGCGCCATTTTGTGAATTTCAAAGGCCGGGTTATCTCCACCAAAAATACTTTTGAATGGGGAGGTAAGGGTAAGAAAAATCCCTGAAATAGCCGTCGTAAGAACGGAAGTTTCCCCGCTTCCTATTTTTGCACTCCATTTATCATCAGCGATTTTTTTGCCAGTCTCAACCGCCGTTGCAAAAGCCCCGGAGGAGACCCCTTGCACAACTGGTGTTGCTATTGGAAGCAAGGGACTGACAACGATTCCGCCCGGAAGGAATGGAGACGCAACGGCAAGCCATCGACCGATGATCCCGACTCCGGCATGAGTATCGACTGCCAAATTTTGAAATGCAAAGTACGGGTCACTATCCATCGCCTCAAACGAAATGGCAAAGGATTCGGCAAGGCGAGAGGCACTTTCCAGCATCAAAGTCGATTCAGCAAACTTTCTTACAAAAATTTCAGGACTTGAATCTGTTTGAAGGGTGTACATCCCATCAATGATTGCGCTTTGAATGAAAACCTGATACGGAGTTAATTGCGGATAATAGTTCTTGAATATATTTGCACCGGACGAAAGAATCGCACCTCCGGCATTGAAGTATTCACCTGTTCTGATGTAGCCTATCGCATCGGATGCCCCGGTAGCACCGATAGAAGCCGAAGCCAAATCTACGGAAGATCGCATTTTATCGGCGAATTTTTTTTGGGCTGTTTGAACATCGGCCATGGATTCACTTCTTTTCTCAAGTGCGCTTCCTGTCCTGTCCAAAATGCTTTTCCGTTCACTCAAGGCATTGTCGAGTTGTCCGGTTGCCGTCTGATAGTTTATTCTTTCGGATTCCGCCTGTTCCCCCAATTTGTTGTATTCGTCAGATTGATTCTTCAATTCGACGCTTGAATCATAGATTCTTTCTTTGTAATCCTCGATCATTTTTGATATATTTGCAATCTCGGCGTTTGCTTGTTTAATTGCATTTCTTTGCGCTATCGAACCCTGCATCCCCGGCGGAAAATTTGAACGATTGCTTGCGTAATCTAATTTCCGTTGTGCCGAATCAAGCGATGTGTATGAATTTGCCAAGATACTTTTTAGTGTGTTCAAATCAGATTCCATTGATTTCAGTTCCGGCAATTTCAAATCCAGTATCGGTTTGATGGACGCAAGATTGTCAGCGCTACCTTTCATCCTTGCGGTGATCGCATCAATGCCTTTCGCATTACCATTAAGTTGTTGTCCGGCGGAATCGAGGGAATTTTGTGAATCCACGAATTTATCTCTCGCCCCGGTCATGTCCTTCCTGTAATCGTTTTTGGCAAATTCAGAAACCAATTTGGATGCTAAACCAAGAACTTGACCTGCAACACCAAATACCATTCCACCAGACTTTAGAACATCACTCCATGAATCCCCTACTGCTTCTGTCCGTCTTTTTTCCGCATATCCACCATCCCAATTATATACGATAGCACCGCAAGGCCAACTCTTACCTCTCTTGCCATTTATTGGGGGTTCAACCCATTCCCAAGGTTTTCCGGGTATGCCATATAAAAAAAGATTTTGATCGGACTGGAATGGATGATGATACCAGTCATGGTCGAAAAATTTTGCATACACTTCACCAACATTTTTAGGTTCGCCTAAAAAATCGCATCCTTGCCACTCACTAGCAAATGTCTCCTCTGGGCCTTCCCCAACTATATCCAGAGCCATAATCAGTTTCTACTTTTTGGCGTAATTGAGTATGGCGATGACGGCAACGACCCCGGCAATCGCCCCGGCAACTAGACCGATGGTGAAAGCCGTTCCGTTGGAACCAAGGCTAAAGGTGATTTCCTTGGTAGGATCGTTGGTTAGTATGGTTTCTTCGGCCATGATAGAATCGTATGTTCGTGCAAATTCAGTCTTTTTTCAGTATCAGAATAAGCCCAAGTCCAACAACCCCGACGATCAATGCGGGTCCGATCCAAGAGTTTTGCTGGGCCTGCTGGACTTGAGGAGCAAGGCTGGGGTAAAGCTGGGTGATCGGGTAGTATTGAATCTTACCGTCAACGGTGCGTTTGATAAGTGGTGTGCTTGACCCGGGGATGCGAACAAGTTCGTCGGCAGGGTTTTGCTGGTTGATGATGGTTTGAACCCCCTGCCAAATCCCAAGCCCGGTTTGTGCGACGCCCGTTATGCCCTTGAGGAAATCGTTTATCCCGGAAAGAAAATCCGAGCCGTTTGTCCCAAGATTGGTCGAAGGTTGGTTGGAAAGATCAGCCCCCATGACACCGCCCGAGGACCAATAGGTGTTCCAATCGTTCAACTGCGAGTCGCTTACCCCCGCAAAAATGTCGGTTGCGCTACCGCCCCCGCCGAAAAGATTGTTCCAACCGAAAGGATCGTCGGAAATGGCCGGGGGAACCGAACCGCCCGTTGAGATTTCGGGGGTCGAATCATCGAACCAAGTAAAGGGGTTGTACCATTCGCCTAGTGTGTTCATATATTCACCTCTGTATTCTTTTTCGTTTGGGTTGCAACTTATTTTTTTTCGATTCGTCCTTGACGAGTTTTGCACCCATCAGAAGAAGTGCCAGAAAAGCCAAGCCATAGCCGGAGTAGTTCACCCAACCGGGGGCCCCGGGGATCGGGGGGAACCCGGCATAATAAGTTTGGCTACCGGGCGGAGGCAAAACTACACCGGGACGGGTTGGGCGAATAGACGGAGTAGCCCGACTCCGGCCAAGGTTTGAAATTGCGCCCCCCCAAAAACCCGGCAAGTGCGGATTTCAAAACCGCCAACATATTTTTGAGGATTTTCAGCCACTCATTCGAGCTTGCCGTCGCTTCATCCAAGGATTGCTTTAAGGAAGATGCCATAGCTTGAAGTTCGGGAGTCACGATTTGATTTGAAGCGAACCCGGCATATTGAGTTGCGAGATCACTTCCACCCGTACCAACCCCTCCAATCTGTTGTTGTAGAAGTGCATAGGAGGCTTGGGCGGTAGAGATTGCCGTTTGTAGGGTGGACAAAGCCTGATTGCCTAATGAAACTTGTGCCTGCAATTCAGCGTACTCGGATTGAGTGGCGGAAACATTTTGCGAAAGTTTTGCCTGTGCCTGCCTCCCGGCCTCAATTTGATTTTGTAGGCCGGATAGTTCGGCTTGGCTCATCCCGATGGCGGATTCAAGCCCGGTAAGGTCGGTTTGCCCGGTGGCGATCCGGGACTGAATCTCATCCAACTGTTGCGATGCGGAAAGGATGTTTTGTTGGGCGGTGGCGTATCTCTCACTTGCGCCCGCAAGGTCGCTTTGAAGAACGGAAAGTTGGCTGTTCAGGTTCTCAAGTTCGGACACACCCAAGTTGTATTGATCCGAAAGTTTCGATGTCGCCTCTTGAAGCCTAATTAGGTTGGCAGAATCCGCTAGGTACTGATCTTGGAGGGTCGCAACCTGACCCTGCAAATTGGTTTGCGCCGAGGTCAGGGTTGCTATGTTTGACTCGTATTCGGAAATTTGATTGGTCAGAGTCCCCATGTTCCCCTGCGAGTTGGCGATGGTTTGTTCGGCGGTTTGAATCTGGTTTTGGAGATTGGAAAGGGTGGATTGAGATTTTGCTATGTCGGAAGAAAGGGAGTCATATTGGTCATGCAACCCGGAAAGCTGGTCGGTTGAAAATTGGATATTCAGAGAAAGAGCAGAATTTTCCGTTTGCAAGGCATCATAAGAGGCTTGTGCGGTTGCCAAGTCGCCCCGGGCAAATTCCGTCATCGAAAGAAGTTCATTAAATTGACCTTGCGTTACAACGACATTTGATTGGGTGGATGCGAGTTGGGCTTGGGCGGTTGCAAGATCGGCCTTGGCCGACGCAACTTGTGATGAAATGGAATCGTACTGCGCCGTTGCGGTTTGAAGCGAGGATTGAACCAAGGAGATTTCGTTTTGAAGATTTGAAAGATTTGATTGCGCCGAATTGACCTGAGACGAAAGGGTGTCAAGTTGTGATTGAGTCGCCGTGGTGCTGGCCCTTGCCGTGGAAAGGGCGGATTGCGCCGTTGCAAGATCAGATTGTGCCATGGAAACCTGACGGGTCAGGGAATTGTATTGAGCTTGCGTGTTTGAAAGGTTTGACGAGGCGGTGGAAAGCTGGCTATTGACCGAGTTCAGATTGTTTTGTGCGGTCGCAACTTGCGAAGCAAGCGAGTTGTATTGGGTCGTGCTTGTTCCGATGTTTGCCGTGACGGAAGCCAAGTCGTTTTGAGCTTTTGCAAGATTCGACTTGGCGGTGTCCAGTTGTCCCTGTGAAACCGCAAGATCGAGGTTGAGTTGATTCTTTTGGGCAAGCAAGCTGTCCCGGGAGGTGGTTGCGGTGGCGATCTGCGATGTCAAATCGGAAAGGGTGATTTTTTGCGAGTTAAATGTCGCCAACTGCGTGTTGTAGGCGGATATAGCCGTGTTGAGGCTGGTTTGGGCGGTGGCGAGGTTTTTGGCGTCGTTGTTCAATGCCGTCACTTTCGACTGGTATTGTTCAGGTCGGTGGTGTTTTTGTTGAGAGTCGTTTGAAGGTTGGTCAGGTTGGTTTTTTGGGTATTGAGCGAGTTGGTCAGATTCGATAGTTGGGTATTATACGCTGTCAGGGTGTCTTTGTTCGCTTGCGCTCCTTCGTATCCCAATGCCAAATCAGCCAAGGCATCACCAAGTTCCTGTTGCAAGGTGATCGCCTGATTGCGTAGTTGGGAAAGTTTTGGGTCAAAAGTCGAAACTGCCGGGGGAACATACGGAACATAAACCGAACTGGAATCGGAAACTCCTATCAATTCTTGAAGTGTGTAGAATGTCGGAAGGGAAGGTATGACAATCGGAGTGAATGAAGGAATCGAAGGAAGCGATATGCTGGGAGCCGTGAAATTAAACGCTGTAAAATCCGGGATTGTGTAAGATGTGGATGGAATGGTTGAGTAGGAAATTTCAGGCATGGTCGGGGGCGAAGTCGCCAAGAAGGATGTCCCCCTTGGGTTCTCCGAAATGATCGTTTGGGTTGCAGGGATCGTAGTTCACGATCCCTTTGTCACCTTGAATCTGCAAGGCGACATGATCGTGATACTCGGAATCGTAAAGGTGGACACCGACCGGGCGTACCGCAAACCCGATGGAGTGGAGCATGGACCCGGAAAGCAAAACCTGATCGTCACAATCCCCGTTTGCCATGCCGAACTTTTCGTATTCGCCAATCATGGCAATCGGTGATCTGACATATTCAAGCCCAAGCGGGTCCCGGACATAACGGACGGAATCTTCCATGAAGTTTGTGACAGCCCGGACCTGCCCGGATCGGTCGTCGTTCCCAACCGTTTCCCCGAAAAGCGATGTCGTGAACCTACGCACCCGGGGGTCGATCCCGTATTCGGCGATCAGCCGGGACAAAACCGAGATGATCTGTTCCGCATCCGTCGCCCCGTAACCGACCCGGTAACGGACAACGCCGTTCTCCTCCGAGATGCGAAGGGGCTTTTTGTCGAAAAGGCGGTCGATGAACTCGAAAAGCATCCCCCAAGGTGTCTAGGGGAAACTCTTAAAAGTCAATGCTTGCCGTTTTTCGGAACCTTGACCTTCGCCTCCTTGGGGGCAACCCGGGGGGCAACGCCGATGACGGGTTGCGCCGTGGTTTCCTCCGGGGGCTCCTCTAGGATCACGCCCCGCAACGCCGTGAACCATTCTTTGTGCGGGAGCATTTGCGGGATTGGTTTGGAGATGTTTTCCCACCATTCGGGATTTTCAAGGTAGGTGGCGACCGCCTCGTACTCCTCGTCCGTGATGAGTTGCTGGTAGATGTCGTGAACCTCGACGGGATCGGCTTTTTGTTCCGCAAACTGGATCAGGGCCGGAATAATTGACTCCATCTTTTCCTGCGGAGTCAATTCTTTCGGGGCGGGCGGTTGGGTTTGCGGGGATTGTGCCTGCACGGGAGCCTGTTCGGGGAGAGGTTGCGCCTGTTGACCCCCCGGGAACATGGTCCGCATCAGTTGGGGAATCGCACTCACGATGTCCTGAACGAACGAGCCTTTTTCGGGTTCGGCGTCCTCCTCGTCCTCCCCGGCAAGTTTCTTCAGTTTGATGATGGTCCCGAGCATATCGTCCATCGAGGTTTTTGAGGATTCGAGGGAATGTTTCAAAAGCATGGTCGAAATGCTTGTGAGGGCGGAATCGTTCGTGGGTTGCGGACGCCCTGCCATCGCCGACGCCATCGCCGACATCATCCCGACCATCATCTTCGTGCTTTCCTGTTGGTTCATTATCATCATCTGCATCATTTTGTCCGATTTGTCCGACATCATGTTGACGATCGAGTTCATGTCGGGCCCGTTCTGTTTTTCGGAAAGTTTGGAGGCAACCGTTTCCACCAGCCGAACGGCATCATAACCCCCGGCTGTCCCGGTGATTTCCGATTCGATTTCCGCCTTCCGGGTTTTATCCACGCTGAAATACCAAGTCGGGCCGAAGGTTCCGTCGGATCGGCGAATCCGGCAACGGTACTCACCGCCCCCATATTGGCGGGCGATCTCCTCTCGGTTGTAGTCCTTGAGGCCGATTTCGGCGAGATGAGCGTACCGTTCGGTGCGGGTCATCCGGCGGTTGACGATGATCGTCGAGGTGGTGGCGTCCTCCCGTTCGAGGATGGTGGAAATTTCGTTTTCTTCCCGGAGGCGTTTCTCCTCGTCCGAGTCGATGTCGTGGCCGAAGATCACATCTTCGTCGAGCTTCTTGGGGCGTCCCCGTTTGGGTGTCAGGTCTATTTCTTCTTCGGTTTCAATGTCTCGGGGCATGGTGGTGTCTCCTTTAGTTTATGAACTGCGTGACGGGGTAAGGTGATTTGACGCCCATAATCTCCTTCGAGGAGTCAAGTTCGAGTTCGGCTTTCAAAATAAGATTGTCCTCATCGTCGAGTTTCAAAATAGCGGGTCTGTCACACTCATGGTTGAAAAGGCGGTACACATAGGTCGTGTCGGAAGTGACGATCCCAATTGCGTACTGAATTTCGTCAATCTCAATTTCATCGCCGTCACGCAGACCACTATAACTTATTTTTTCAAGGTCACATTCACCATCAAACGGTTTCTTGGGGTCACGATTGACAATTCTTACCGAGTATTTGTCGAGATGATAGAACAAAGCATCATTAAATAAGATTCTATCCTTACCAGAGAACAAAACGCCCATATAATAGCGTGGTGGCTTGGGGAAATTCTGATTGATTTGGGTTGTGGGTTCGTACCGCTTCAAAACTTTCGACCGGGAACCTTGCGGTGTTTTAGCCTTCGGCATGGTCGGAAAGATACCGAGACAAAAACCGAAAGCAACATAAAAATACCCGGAAAATGTCTGAAAAAGAAATCCCCCGGGGGATTGCTCCACCCGGGGGACTCCGAGGCTATGTTCGGCGGAAAGGGGTGAAAGAATAAGCCCCTTCGTCGCTTTTGAATATGAAGCCTAGTTATTTAGGTGTCAAGCCCGGAATTAACCCGGCCAACCCCTTGAATTTTCCTCCCCACTTTTTCAAATCTTCCATGGGAATGATAATCCGGCCCATTTCAACTCCCAACTCCCCCTTTTGGATCAAAACGACTTGCTTGTTTGAGAAGTCAAGATTGAACTCAATCGAGGTTTTGTCGGAGAGGGGAAACATGGTTATTTCCCCTTGTATTCGATAACTTCGTAGGTTGCAAACTCCCGGCCCTGCCCGGAGTCGTCCTTGTACAGTTTCGAGCGTTTGAATCCGGTCTTGGCAATCAGGATTCGTTTGCCGAGGAACCGGGATTTCAACTGCGCCTTTTCCTCGTCGTTCTGGAATATCTTGACGGCAATCCCACCTTGGCAGGGAACAAGAACGGTGGATTTGTCCTTGGTCAGTTCCATGGTCAGGAGGGGTTGGCGGATTGCCTCGGGATTCGTTGACGGACGAATCTCCTTGAGAACGCCGTCAATAACCCCGTTCACGGGTAACTCACGAAGTTTCAGGATCGTGGGTTTGGAGGATATGGCCTCAAACCCGATTTTCGCCAGTTCCTCCGGTGACGGGAGGGTTTCGATTGCGGTTGCGGTTGCGGTTTTACTCATTTACTTGCCTTTCTTTTTTTCAATACATCGAGGTTCATGCGTCGCTTATGCGCCGAATTTCACTAGCCTCGTTTCATA
>RFQR01000022.1 GCA_009924895.1 bacterium | reverse complement strand
GATCTGTCTCAATATGTATTGAAGACCTCTATACCTAAACAACAGCCTATCATTGTTGACACAAGTGCAAATAACGAATCCAAATGTGGCGAATGTCCACCCTGCCCTCGCCCTCGTTGCCCCGAAGTCAAATGCCCGCCCCCCACTGTCTGCCCGGCACCTCCTCCCTGCCCACGAGCCGTATGCCCTCAAACAACTGTGAAATGCCGCGCAGAAGAAGCCAATACATCCCCGGTGCGACCCTTCTTAGCGCCCCTCGGCGTCCCTGGATTTGGCCACGGTTAACCATCTAGACATATCGGCAAGTGCCAAATGCAAGAACCCCCAGAGGGTGTTCTTACCTTAAGCACATCACGAAATATTATACGGTATAAAAAAGCCAATGATTTAATAAGAGTCATGGATACTCGTTATTGGGGTCCTTCTGCATGGAGATTACTTCATCTTATAAGTTTTAGAATTTCCGTAGACCAACATGTATGTGATTTTATGAATACACTCCCCTATATTCTCCCCTGTAAACACTGTCGTAAAAGTCTCTCGGAATATATGATAAAGGATCCGGTTGAATGTAATAAAAAGAATTTGCCAAAATGGTTATGGCGTATTCATAATGATGTAAATGAAAAACTGCGCAAACAACGTTTACATGTGGAGCCGGACCCTAGTTTTCCAATAGTAGAAACAATATATCTAGAACGCCTCGCAGCAGGATGTAGTCGCACATCCTTTGAAGGATGGGAGTTTCTGTTTTCAGTCGCCGAAGCACACCCCTTCAGTCGCGCAACAAAGTCTAGCACACCTATTCAAGGCCATCCACCCATAGAAGATATCACAACCCCCCTTGAACGGAATCGTTGGAATGTTATGACCCCGGAAGAACGCATGCCCTTTTACAATCGCTTTTGGGAACTTCTTCCTGACATTCTCCCGTTTCCAGAATGGAGGCACATATGGAAGGAAGCACTGAAAGAACTCGGCCCACCCCAATGCCGCACGGATTGTATCAAATATCTCTGGTCTATCCGACGCCATATGGAAAAGCATCTGGATCTCTTAAATCGAACAACATACGATTCTCTTTGTAAGGAACTCCGTGAAAATCGAAGCGGGTGTAGCATTTCGATTCGTGGAAAAACGTGTAGAAAAAAGCGGTAGCCCGCGTTCAACTAGGGCTAAAGAGTATGCCCTCTTCTTATAGAGCATATGGCTCATATTATTACAGACAAGCACAAAATATTTGATGTGTTTCAGTCTGGTCTTATACGTGGTTCCGAACGCCTTCCGTATGCCCCGAAAAAGAGGTATTTCTACGTCGAACATCCTACAGAAGGTTGGCGCGTATATCTCCGTTCCGCCTGTTTTATTCATGAACTCTATAAACCCTTTCAACCCCAAAAGTTTCTTGTTGTAAAACGCACGGACGCAGCTCCTGAAAAAGCCTCTTGGGAACCTCCAAAAGGGCAAATGGAAGCAAAAGACGGGGAAAAATCCCAGAAAAGTATCATGGCCCTTTTACGCGAAAATATTCGACGAGAGGTCGCAGAAGAAGCCAAAATCACATTCGTTCGCGAACTCACTCACACGGGGCTTGTTTTACAGAGTATTGAGCCCGATTTCCCCCCTAACACGCATTTTCAATATCACATTTTTTCAGGCTATGCTCATCCCACGCAACTCACGAACGCGTTTGATGAGTTTACATGGTTTAAGGAACACCCCGATGCGTTTCGACAGCTCCGATCCGATAAGCGCGAAAAAGATGCAATTGCTTGGTTCAACGGAGATGAAACAAAAATGATGGGGCGTTGGTCACCCACTCTTCTCAATATGTATCTCAAACACTTTTCTCATTTGAATGGATATTCATAGCCTTAATAGCTCACGGTAGAATCTTTCATAAGAACCGAGTGTCCCAATGTATCTGCAACACTTTCTAAGATGGACTTCATGCGCTTCGTGTTTTTTAAGGTTTCATGCGATGTCATAAAGGTAGGGTAGCCGTTAAAGTTAAACTGAATGTCTGAATAAGGCTCCTTATCATGTATATACAGATTGCAGAAATCTCGAATATACGTTCCGAGCCTTGTAGGATGTATCTGAATCGTATATTCTTTTCCTTCTGTCTTATCTGTATACTCAATCTGCAACATGCCACTTATATGCCTCACATACACTCTATCATCCATCGACCTATCGTTCTCATGATTCTTGCGAGTAAGATATATGCTAAGAATAATGTTACTCATTTGGGGGGACTACCTTCTACAGGGCCTCCTTGCATCGGCAATTTTTTCACCCGCGTCAAATTATCTCCACTTTTGAGTGAACAATCGCTGTGCTCATACACTTTAAAAGTTCTTTCCTCGCACCCTCCTTATAATCATAGGTACACATATGATCTTCGGGATACCGGTGCGTCGAGCAAAATTTCTTCTCGCACTTACATTGAATCGATGTAAGTGCGAGTTTTACACTGCAACTTTCATGGGCACACAATTGTTTTGGCATATGCAATATATCGCGAGGACACCGCGCAATTTTATGCCGATTCAAACTCTGCTAGTTCTTGATTCTGTAGGATGTCCATAAGACCATCTTTATAGGTGCTTTCACAGTTACTATAATATTCGATTAACACCCCTCGTGCTTCTTCTGCCAACTGATTCAGCGCATCCATGCCATCGGCTATAACATAATCACTCATCTCAAGTGTTCCTTGCTTAATCGATTCCTTTTTAAAGAGTTTAAACATGAGTTCCATCACTTTCGCAATATGCTTCTTCTGCTGATATAAAAGATCCGAGACTTTTGCCCGTAAACTGTTGGTCAGTGCACCCGTTACATATAGTTTTTTGTTCTGTTCATCGCATATAGGAAGTTGTTTCTCTTTGATATCACGAAATGTCTTTGGAACTTCCTCAATACTTTCCATACTTGGATATCGTTCAAATAACTCTTTCATCCGCACACGAAATGCGGCAAACTCTTCCGTGTTTGTTGGAAATATTTTATTATCCGCGAATCCATCAATATATAACATTGCAAGTGCATTAATCCCATCTTCTGTTAATATAGTCTGGCCTGGTTTTGGCAAAGACCCGTCTACTATATAGGGAAACTTCACACGACATATGCTACTAAACGCATGAGTTGTAGTAGGGTCTCGAATGGCCGAAACGTTTAATAGCTGTATGGCACGTGCAATACAGTGTGGTTTTATAGGGGGGTCCTGCGCAAGTGATTTCCATAGTTCTTTTACTTTAAAATCTGCTGGAATATTCTCCGAGTCATATGGGATAGCGCGATTTTGCGTGTCATATGACATATTATCTTTTGTATCTATACTCTCGCTAAATAGGTTCTTGAAGACTTTTTGTAAATATTCGGGAATAGATATACCATTTTTATTCCTTGGAGTAGATGAATCATCGATTCCTGTAGAAAATGTGCTATTTCGTAGCGCATGCTTCTTTATATATGATTTCAGTTCGCTGGGTGTGACTTCTATATCATCCATATCGATATATACTTTATAGATATGTTCAGATGACATTTTCTCTTCTTTTGTAATTTGTATGTCGGCATCTATACGGATTTTTATTTCCCTTCTACCCAAATCTAGTTTGTTGATATATACCACAGGAAATGAGCTTCGTTCAATGTAGTGTTTAGGATTTTGAATAAAAACGCTGGAGTCTTTCATGCGAACATTTCCATCCAGGGAAGAAAGAATACGAAACTTTTGCAAAAAATGTATGGGTGAAAAGGCGACTGGCTCTATTTTTAAAAAGGCTCTTTGAAAGAGTTTCCTTATAGCCTGAGGCAGCGTTCTACCATCCGCCGTTTTTGGATTATCTGTTCCGAATAGCTCAATTGTTTCGGTATCTGAAGAAGTCTTGTTCGTCTCGCCTAACCATAACGCAATATTCCGTAGTTTCACCCGAATATTATTCGTTTGTTCAAGCGTCATCCTTCCAATCATAATTTTATCTATATCATTTATACGAAAGGAATATGCAATATGACATCCATCCCTATATAAATCATCCTTTACGCGTCTTGTTCCGTCATCCGCAAACGTATATAGTTCATTTTGTTCAATGGTTAGTTCATCGACAGACGCAAAATACATTGCGCCATCCTCGTCCCTTGGAGCATGCAGATATTGATTCAAAATCTTATAAACCCTTGCTATCTCTGGATCTAGATAAAATGGGGACTGAGTATCAAGCCCCCCTCCTCGAAATATTCCATCCCACATACTTGTCGGCTTTCGGAACCCCTCTAAATACCCTGGCTTCATAACGACGACGCCTTTGCGCTGATGGTCGGATGTTACCTTCTCTACGGGGTCTGATGCAGGTAACTCGGAATCTTTAATACTCAGTGTCAGCGCGGCATAAATCCTAAAAATACGAACAAAAAAGAATGCGAGCACTTTACACGTCTTTTCTTGATTCTCTTTCATGGGGCTCGCCGATTGAATCGCACTTATTTTTTGAAAAAATACACGACCATCTTTGCCCAACGACGGGATTAAGTTAATAGAACTAAACAGTTTTTCGAGCCCTTTCGCCCCTAAAATAACATATTTACTACAACGCTGTGGATCTGCAAGCGAATATAAATCAATCATATCTGAACGCCTGAACATTTCCCGCATGATTGTATTGAGCATTGTTTTTATCTCTGCAGTTGTTGGTTCATAACTAAATGCGGTTGAAAATACCGACCCCATCTCCTCTATTTGTATATTGGTTTTAAGGATGTAATGAAACCCGCATGCACAGCTGTTTCAAGCTTTTTCAAACACTTCTGCAATGTTCCTTCACTTACGCCACAGACATTCGCGATTACATCATAGGATATTGTATCGGGATTCTCTTTCTCTAACAAGAGAGCAATCACTCCTGCAGCAAGGGATGGTGGCATATTCTCAGGACAAATCTCCTTCTCCTCTACTTCATTTGCAATTGCTATCGCCTTTTCCCGCAGAACATGAAAGAGCCCGCGACTAATAGGAAGTTTACTAAGCGGATTTGATATATAGTTGGATGCGCGCGTGGATGGCATTGCCGCTGGGTCCGCGTTTCCTCCCACCAATAACCCCCGCTGATGTGCCATACAAAGTATTTCTTGGAAATACTTTAATGACTTTGTAAACTGTGCCGTGCTCAAATGAAACATATCCGCAATCTCCTTCGGCTTTCTCGGCTGCCCCACCTGTTTCAGTGCGGAATAGATGGAAGACGCTACGACGGACGTGCGCGACATGCCACGTCTATCACAATGTTCCACCAGTTTTACATACATATCTTTTGCAATATCCATGGTGCGTTGATCAAATCCATAGTTGGTAGCCGTCAATGCAATCTGTTCAAAGACTTGAAGAAGGGAGCGTTCCCTATATGGAAGAAGATTCCACGTATGATATCGTTTCACACGTGCCATCGCCATCCGGGTTGAACAGTTCCCTCCTCGACGATTGGAGAGAATCATTGTTCCCAAGCCCGACGTGGGAAATCGCGTATCCATCGGTGCACCTACGCGACACGGATCCCCTCCCCCCCTGTCTTCAATCCCAAAGAACCGATATTCAGCCCCCGAATCGATTGGGCGCTCCATAACATCCCCGCATTTCGTGCAAACACTCATATCATCAAACATCCAATCTTCCCTCTGAACTCCGCACGTAACACATTCTGTAGGGGCCAACGACGGGGTGGATATTTCAGACGATTCATCCTTACATGATATATATTCGAAGGATGGATCTTCAACCCGTGCTAGGCGTTGAAGGCCCGGAAATAAACCTGCCATCTGTATAAGAACCCTGTAAATCAATATACTATAAATTTTATTGAAGCGCAGCCAAGAGGCGTTTCGCAGGAGGATGGTAGGGCGCCAGTTTTTGCAAAAACTTCACAACAAACGTATTAAACGCCATGACAGCACCATCCTTTGTTTCATAAAAATGTGTATGCACTGAACCGAGACATCTTCCGTCAAGTGTAATCCCCGCGCCTCCCCGTTTCCGATGTATTCCCCACGCGGCCATCCGCGTCTCTGCTTTCTCCACCCCTTGCCACAGTCGCCACCACCCATAGTTCTCCGTAGTAGGAAACTCATACACAAACTCCGGGTTTTCCTCTCGTAGTTTCTTCGCCACATCTTCTAATGCCGACTGCTCGTAAAAGCGCGCACCTGAACAATCACTCAACCACATATCCGCTATATGCGCGCTTGACATCCACAGAAACCCCCCATTATATCTGCCATATTTCAGTTCATCTTCTGGTCGGATATCATGCGGACTCAACGCAACTACCGCCCCCACAGGAATCACAGGTAATGGGCTCGTAAAACAAATATCTGCATCGCAAAACATGACACCCACTTTCGCCGCCATAGGTTCCGTCGCAAAGACCCACCGCAATAGATGAATCTTCTCTGTCATGAAATCGAACCAGAGACTCTTGAATCGAGAACCAGGCAACCGCTCCATTTCAACCCGCGACAGTTTCGTATAACTATCTAAACAAACCTTGTGAATCAACCGCCCATTATATTCAAACGTATGCAACAAATCCGCAATAACACTATCACAAAATAAATAGACTATGGGTGGATTCACATTGAATATGGAAAGAGACTGTAGGAATACGCGAAGATCTTTTATTGCTGGACCCGTGGCGAGTGTAGCAATAACAGACTGTGGACTGAACATACTATTCTTGTATCGTGTATATTCTTTAGGGGGGTATTGGACAAGTCACCGGCATTTATGCAAATACACGGTATGTATATAAAGATGCCACGCCCCCTGCTATTTGACTGATTGACATCGCGAGAAACTCCTTCAGACTTAATGCGCCCTTGGCATACATTGCGGCAGAAATAGCAGGATTATGTTGACCTCCTGAAAGTTTCCCTGTTAACAAAATAGTCACTGCAAGAGTTGCGCCAATTACATACGCATTACCGCCGGAAGCGAATACGGACAGGGTTAGTAGAAATGTTCCAAGAAACTCCGCCAATAAAGCAACGGCATCCATCATTCTATACCGGTTTAAGGTTTTAATACTTTTATATCTAGCAATATGGCGCACAAACGTATAGGGGCAGAACTAAAAGATTTGCAGCGCGACCCTCCAACTAACTGTAGTGCTGGACCAAAGGGGGATGATGTATTCAAGTGGGAAGCATGTATTGTTGGACCCGAAGACACACCCTATCACGGTGGTGTGTTTACATTATCGATTGAATTCCCGGTAGATTATCCATTTCGTGCACCCCATGTAAGATTCTTAACTAAGATTTATCACCCGAATATAAACTCGTCGGGGCTCATTTGTCTAGATATTCTGAAAGATAAGTGGTCTCCCGCCCTTACTATCTCCAAGCTATTACTTAGTATTTCAAGCCTTTTGTCCGATCCCAATCCAGATGATCCCTTCGTCCCAGATATTGCAAATCTCTACAAGCAGGATCGGGCAGCATATGAAGAACAGGCGTTGATCTGGACTCTTCAATACGCAATACCCGATGAAAATAGGGGGCATCATTAGGTAGACCCATGAAAGATGCGTTACGAACCATTTGGGGAGTTATACTCGCTTGGATTTTTATAATGATTCTTCTCGTATTTTATACACAGGCGCGCAACTATTATGGCCCGAATCCCATTTTGCGGCATTCCCAAGAGGTCGTCGAAGCCTTTCAAACTGCAAAAATAGAAGATTCCGAGATGCCGGTTTCCGCAGGAGATCCTCTACTGTCTAAACCCGCACAACCGTATCATCTTCTCCAGGGCTGGCTGAGCCCTCTAGAGAAACCGTTATACCCCGATGCCAAGCGTTGTCGTGATGTCGACTTTCAGCCGCGGCTTGAACGCACAGGGAACTTCCGACAGCTCACAAATAACTACAAACGCGGCGACCCCGATTCTTGCTCGGCCCCCATCCAACAGATGACACTAGCATTTTATAAGGTCGATCCCATACCGCAAACTGGCTGTATTCAGCCCTTTCTGGAATGAGCTAGTCCATAATCATACATGCGGGCTCTTTTGTTACAACCACTTTCGGCCGCCCTGCTCCTTGCGCCATAGTTTGCAATGTATTCACAGTCTCCCAAAACTGCTTCCGTATCTCATGGGTGCTCTCATACCACGCCTTATCCCTTGTAACGGTAACTGTATATATATCATTCACTCGCCAAGGAATCTTCTCCAAAATATCCCAACCCTCCCGAATATCATTTTCGTTATATACATAGGATAGTTCGCATGTTAACGGATGCTGTAATAGCCATAGATGGCCATCTACAACACCCGAGAGATCCGTCGACACACCCTGTATAGAGTCTATTTTCACTTCCACATACTCGCATTCCCCTATACCTGTGACTTCCATCTGAACCTGCATTTGACACCAATAGTCGAATGGAACCCCCTGTCCTATTTTGCGCGTAATAGGACACTTTATTTCCACTAAACGCCCCACCTGCCGTGTATCCGCCGCCTCTAAAACTATACCATCCGGGCTTGCGGCTACATGAGTATCGTGCGGGTGCAGAATACGACCCGTATCAATGATCTTCGCATTCCATTTCGCCTCCAATACCTGTTTCACAACCGGCTCAAACCTCACCCCCCAATCAAAGGGACCCATCTCACATGTCATACATGCGAGACGATTTGTAGAGTATACTTTATCGGACGGAATCTTGCTCATGGCAAGTTCATTCACACATCTCGGTGTGCCGAAGAGTTTCGAAAACTCGGATGCGGTGAGCACACACTTTCCCTGCGCATACCATTCCTGGGTCCTTTGAGGAATTTGCGGTCGCGCCAGAATCTCTTCGATTGCCGCCTTTCGAGTATTGACATCCTGCATGGACCAACCCACTTTGGCTCGCTCTATAAACTTCTCCAATGCCCGAAATGTCAGTTGTTTTCCGATAGAGAAACTGTAGTCTTCTTTCGTATTCATTTCAATATCCTCTACTTCCAATATTTCCGAAATGTTGTCCTCCACCGTATGTTTCCAGTTCGCATATAAGTTCATATACGATGGTGCGGGAGTTTCCAGATCTTGAAGAGAAATCATCTCTGCAGCGGATGAGAACATACAGGAGGGTAGGCCCGCCCCCCCTTCAAACTTATCACCCGGCGTTTCCATACTCCTATTCTATATATGAGCTCGCATCTTAGGTTGTTTCTGTAGGCTGTTCTGTAGCCCGTCTCCGGAATGTAACGGCATTCCGCTTTTCTAACAACTGAAACAAGACTTCTCCTGTCGCCGATTGATGCATCACAAGTGGCTTAATCTCTTTGATTCTTTCCTCTTCCGGGCTATATTCCACCGAGCTTTTGGAGTTTAAAAGCTTTTTGTCCAGCGATTTGGTAAGGAGAGTCAACAGCGCCTGCGTTTCCCCCTCCTTCAGTCCCCGCTTTGTTGCAAGATCCTCTGCAAAAATGCGTAGACGATTTAGGCGAAGACCCCGTTCAAGTCGATGCCAAGGACGCTTATAGGCGTTTCCTGCCTCCGCCGCAATTAACTTTTCTAATGAATCATTGGTTGAAAAATCAATCGCCTCGCCACTTATATCATGAACTGCTTTACGAATAGTTCTATTTCGTGAAGATGACATTCTACATATATATAGCAGATAGTCTTAAAGTATACAAACGCTTCATGATATACCATCCCACCTCTTCGGGCAATGCTATTAATTTTGATACTTCACGGTATGAGAAAGAACGGAATAGACAGAATGAGATTCCGACAAGGATATGGAACTCATGAGAGAGTTCACACCCCATGGATCACCCCCTTCAGGAGATACGGCCCATAGAAATGGCCGCCACAGTTCACGTGTAGGGGTCGTTCCTACAGGAGTTTCCTTCCAGGTATAAAAGCTAGATAGACTCGCCGCATCTGGAGTCACTTCGCAATATACAATATTCTCTATACACACGGGCTCCTTTGCCAAGGGAATACCATTCGTAGCTGAAAACTCCTTTGCATATTCTATTCCATTTTCCACCGCCGAATCAATCTCTATAAGATGTGTTCCGTTTCTCTCAAGAAACAGCCAAAACTGATCAAGCCCTGGAGCTTTTTCCGTGATTCGGATAAAGGGGAGGAGATGCATCCTTTAAAGGGATGTTCTCATACTTCTTTAGACAGTGACAGATGTTTCACCCCTTCTCCTATGCAGGACCTGTTCGAATCCCTCCTCCTAAAATGCAACTTCGTGTTCGTAAAGAAGCGAATACATATGACACTATTAACGCAAGGCAGTTTGAAGCATGGCAAAATGCCACGCCGATTGTGCAAGGTGGAACGATAGATGATGATCCTACACATATGAAACCTGTGTATTATGATATGACACCCTTGATGTCCCGGAATGATAAACAAGATTATCGCCAAGCACAGCCCTTCGTCGCCA
The DNA here is from genome assembly GCA_009924895.1 of bacterium. Classification (GTDB taxonomy): domain Bacteria; phylum Patescibacteriota; class Minisyncoccia; order Phycocordibacterales; family UBA2100; genus UBA10103. Next base: position 4,839 of record RFQR01000022.1, on the reverse strand, counting down.
CGGGCCCTTCACTGGCTATGAATCCCTATTTTGACCGTTATGATCCGACACGCGATCCTCGAAATATGATTCGAGAAGTGCGTTCCGTCGTATATGAAGAGAAAGAAGCAGACCGTGGACTCGTAGAGTCCCAGCGTATCGTCGAGCGTGGTTATTTGAATCGCTGGATCACTCAAGGTGCGACAGATGAACTAAAGGCCTCTTTGGAAGCCTATGAAGTCATGCGACCCAAGGTTGACAATATTGAAGATATATACAAAGCAAAACCAGTGGATTTTAATACGAGTATCCTGTCCTCTTTTAATCAAACGTGACTTCTACGGTATATGTGTGTTTCTGCATAAGTTTTGAATTAGGAGGAACGGTGGATATCAATCGTTTGCGTGTAGAACTTTTTGTAGAAGTTGTATCCGACGATTCTGTCGATACACTGGACACTGCCTTGCGTATCTTTTGAAGCTCCCTAGAACTCGCATTCATTGCCGTCTCAATCTTTTCTAAATTCATCTTCATATAGTCCAGCACACCCTTTTCAAGGGCCCAGCGGAAGAAATTCAACTTTCCAACCGTTGTTTGAAACATGGGGTATCCCGCAATCTGGAACATGATTCGTTCACGCCGACAAAAGGGATCGAATAGTTTTTTACTATATGCCTTTAGTTGTGACTTATAGTTTGTATATACGAGAAACTCTTGATGATTGATTATATACGATATATTGTGTTGTTTCGCATAGTTTGTTACAAACCAATCAATGAGTCGAAGAGATATATCCGAGGTCCCCTCCAATAACTTCATTATATCCTCCTTATCCTCACGGCCCATATAAAATCGTTGAAGGCTATTCACAATCAGTTCCTGTTTACAATGTATCTTGCGTTTACGTGTTTGAGGGTCAGGATTCATTGTTACAACTGGAAGTTCTGCTAGCGTGTCCATGGAGTCTGTTGATTCATGGGGAAAACTCTTAGGCCACTTTTTAACGCATGTAAATAGGATGAATGTGCAGCCACCCGGTTATAATCCAAGTGAAACACTCTTACAAGGAGGGGTCGCTACTATAACACCTTTAATGGGTGGTGGTGGATTTATAGAAACGAATGCTAGCGAATCGCTTTTACAGGGTGGGAACTCTGCAGATATAATACCTCTATCAGGTGGAGCTCCTAAGATACAAATATTAAAGGCCTCGACAGAGACTCTTCCTGATCATACAGCGGACCTTGGTGCGCTCATCAAAGAGTATATCAAACGAAAGCTGAAGTTATGGAGTTTAAAGTCTATAAGAAAGCAATCGTCGAGTAGAGCATTACCACGATATCCAATAATTCCAAAAAAGGCGCCTAAAAAAAGATATACAGAGGGTGTTACTATGTTTGATAGATTTACATGTGTGTTACCTGAGACTACAAAAACAATCGTTGTATTTGAATCTGTGAATGGAAATATATATACATATATGAAATGCATTGATTATATTTATAAGAGGGGGTATCAAAATGCGAAAGATGCAGTTTTAATATTTAGCCCCCCATTTTTCAATACAGAGCAGCCAAGTAAAGACGCAAGCATTCTTTTGTCGCACTTTTTGAAGATGAAACAAGATTCCGCCGCCCTATGGTTTATGCTTGCAGAGCATACAAATGGGAATATTGCGGCGGGATATACGTTTCACACATACCAGGAAAATCCTAAATATCTGGTGAATATGCTTGAACCCACCTATATTGTATACCCATATACTGTGAATGACAAGAATGGTATTCTTTTTTCAGGAGCTACAGAGAATGAAGTGATCGTTCCTACGAGCAAGGACCCAAACTATATGTCTATTGGAAACTATGTCTTAGATAATGGATCCGGCTGCTTTGCATATAGACCAGCTATACATAAACTGGATTTAATATTTGACAACTATGATACATATAGATTTATTGGAAAAGAATCTTATATACTGAATAACAATGTGATTGTAATAAGTTTATCCCTCGTAAAAGAAGACAAAGGCAATATAGATAGATTTGTAGCATCGAATCAGGCAAAAGAGATAGAGAATGTGCGGGATATTGAACTATCCACAGGAGTATATAAACTACGATATCCGAGTGAAACTGTACGTAACGATTGGTGGAATCGTATATTTACAGAGCCAGAGGCAAATATATTAAATGATCTGAACTTGTCGGCTACAATGTTAGAAAAGGTATTTGGAACACATGCATGGAAAACCGCCCTCGTTGAATTTTTACAGAGTTTAGTAATATCCAACTGCTATAAAGACACAAGTATATTGGAAACAAGTGCATGCCATACTACAAGCAAGTTCGTGGAAAAAATATTGGTATATTATTTAATGAATGACCCAAATATAGTGCAGCGTAAAATCAGTAAAACAGTTTCCAAGGAGGTCCTTACACCCGAGTCTACGGCGGCACCAAAGGTATTGGAAGAAGTCTTTGGAGATACGCCTACGGCAGAACCAGTTATTACAACAGAGCCTTTACAACCACCCAAAGGAACTGGAAATCCGTTTGACGATGGCGTAGTTCGAATAGTTTCACCGAATGATTTATCATGTGAATATTATAAAACCAAAAAAGGAGAATATAAGCGACAAGTGCTGGTGATTGAAAAGGAGACAGATAAAACTCAATGGGCAGAGGTTCTATTTTCTTACACAGAAGAACAAGAGGATGCGCTTGATGCTACATTTCAAAGGAAGTTAGATGAATTGCGTAGTATATACAAAAAATGGAGTTTTACAGAAATTACCGATGAGGATTGTAACCCAAAACCCTTTTAGTCGCTTTTTGAATTGTCTAATAGTGGCATGCATTTTTATACATGCTATTATTAGAATGGCTACAAGGTGGCCTTGGAGATCTCCGAATAAAACTCCAAAACAAAAAGGAGGACTTTTTGGCCTTGGTGCAAAGAAGAAGACAGTAAAAGCAGCCCCTGCAACACAAAATCTAATACCATCCAAAACAACGGGTCAAGGTCAACGACTAAGTTCTATCGCAACGAAGCCGGCTGTGGTTAAGGATGAACTATCAGACAAAATGGTTGTATGTAAAGGTACGTTTGGACTCACAAAACCATTTAAAGCAACAGTGAAACAAACGAATAATGTAAAAAACGTCTATAATGGAAGCAGTTCATATGCATATCAAAATTGTGCATTGTATACAAATACAAAGGCTAACTTTGTCACTTTTGGAAAGACAATTTTCAATAAGGGTAACACAGTTACATGTAAAAAGGGTTTCTCATCTTCTAAGTTTAAGATAGACTCATTTGAAACAGAACATGCACCACCACTAATAAATTATAAAAAAAGTATAGTCAAAGATCAAAATAATAAATACCCTATTGAATCATGTTCTGTGATAAACAAAAGCCAATGTGACCTGAAACCTGGATATTATTGGAATACAAAATTGAATGATTGTCAAAAAATTCCTTCCTGTCCTACTGGACAAATTTTTAACAAAATACTATCACCTCCAAGCTGCAGTGAAACAGATGAGCATGGATGCCATGCAGGTGAAGTTTATAAAAATAAAAAATGCGAATGTTCTGTTGCAGGACAAACATATGATATTGTTAAGAAAAAGTGCTCCGCATCATCAACTCTTCCATATAAAGAGTATAAAGGTACGACATTCATAACAGGCATAACAAAAGTTCAATGCAAAAATACTCTCGGTAGTCTGTCAGCCCCTTTTACTATTTCACGAATTGCAGAGAATGGTAGTGCAACAAGTATATATAATAAGAATACTAAATATGATATTGCAAAGTGTGGGGTGGAAAATCTTACGGTTGATTCGGTAGAGACTGCTGAAGCTGGTAAGGAGATTACTAATAAGGATTCTGGTAAAAAAATAGTATGTGCTACACCTGGAACTTTGTCAGGAACTACTATTGTAACAGTTCAAAGTATTAAAAAAGATGCTAAGGGAACTGGTATTGTTATGGATATAAAAGGGACACCCTACAAAAGCAAGACTTGTAAATTGTCTAAGGCACAAGAGTTGACAGAAACAACAGATATGAATAAGATAAAGATTGAAATAAACTCTCAAGTTGTATGTAAAAAAAGTATGATAAAATCTTTTTCACCCACATTTAAAGTAACAAAACTTGATAAAGATGAAAAGGGCGTAGTCCAAGTTCATGGGACCGTAAACGGCAAGGATGAAGTATATCCACCCAACTACTGTAAAGTTTCAAAGGAAGATCTTCTTGTTGACTGGGTAGAGAGTGCTGAAGTTAATAAGAAGTTTGAATCTGATGTTATTAACAAAACAGTAGTATGTGCTACACCTGGAACTTTGTCAGGAACTACTCTTGTAAAAGTTTCTAATATTGAAAGAGATGCTAATGGAAATGGTATTATTGTGGGTAAAAATGTTAATGGAAATGGTATTATTGTGCGTCAAAAGAATATGCCCTACAAAAGCAAGACTTGTAAATTGTCTAAGGCAGCAGTGTTGACTTCCGTAACAGGGATGAATAAGGACCCAATTGTAATAACCTCTCGAGTTGCATGTAAAAAAAGTATGATGGGATCTTTTTCACCCACATTTACACCAACAAAACTTGATAGAGATGCAAAAGGCGTAGACCAAGTTCATAACAAGGATGAAGTATATCCACACAACTACTGTAAAATTTCAAAGGAATACACCGAAGCTACGTCTGTAGAGAGTGGTGAAAAAAACAATCCGATTACTACTGATTATATTAACAAGACAGTAGTATGTGCTACACCTGGAACTTTTTCAGGAACTACTCTTGTAACAGTTAAAAGTATTAAAAAAGATGCTAAGGGAA
>RFQR01000021.1 GCA_009924895.1 bacterium | reverse complement strand
CCGTGCGCTAGCGCACGGCCTGCAAGAGAGTGAGGCTCCGCGTTGCAAGTGTTGGCAACAGAAGCGCAAAGAGTGCGACACTCATTTGTGCTACCAAAAGCGCGGTAAGGCCCGCACCCATGACGACCAGAGCTTCTGCGACTCGTACGTCGCTGCCAAAAGCGATTTGGAGCAGAAACCCGAGGCCACTTGTTGATTGCACATACTCGGTGAAAAGAATAAGAGAGAGCGCTTGTGTTACTCCGATCCAGAGCCCAACAGCGATGTTCCAGGATTTTTGCGGTAAAGCGATGATACAGACTACGGGTATGGTCCCGCACTCAAGTTTCGCATGTTCAACCTGATCTTTGAGATCGCTATCATGAAGCGCGATGGTGGTTGCAAGCGCGCTACTGCACATGATTGCAAGCCCTCCAAGCAAGACGCACGCACTCGTACCGATAATACCGAGACTATTGACGTACAGTATTTCGATAAGGCGCGGTATACCGCCGAGGTAAAACAAGAGCCATCCAATCGTTGCTACACGCAGTGATACAAACACGGCGCTTACGGCGCCAAGGAGTATCCCGACGATGCCTCCTACAAAGAGCGAAAGAGCAAGTCTTATGCCGGTGTCGAAGGTGTGCGACGCGAGCGTACTCCCGTTTCGAAACGCGTAATAAGCAAACGCGTTGTTCTGCGGCGGGTCAGCAAGCGTTATCGCTGTTTTAAGCACATGCTCAGGGCTCGGCACCATGATTTTTGATGCTATGCCGAGAGCGGTAAGTGACCACCATAGAGCACCAAGGGTTATGACGCTCATGAATGCGACTCGGTACGGGTGCGTAGGGCGGATTTGCCGATAGGGAATGAGAGACTTTGTGTACATTTATATCTCCTCATGCGGTACGATGCGGGTCACACGACGACCCAGCACTTTTTCTTTCGGCATTGAAACACACGTGACTGATTTAAGCAAACCTTCGGCAGAGAGGTCGCGCAGTCTCAGAGTGGGTGAAATGCGAAGCGAAAGGAGGTGTTCTGCAATCGCCGCATACTCAATCTGTCTTTGTGGCCGCACCAAAAGCTCAAGCGATATCGAATTGTTTTTGTGGTAGATGTGCAGTTCAAAATCATCAGCGATGTCATGCTCAAAGCGCTCAAGGGTGTGCTCAAGCTCTGAGGCAAGTACGATTCCTTTGGGAAGATAGGCGCGGTCAAAGTCAACACGGCCGAGCATTTCGAATGTTGCTTCAGCTCCGCATGAACACGGAGTTTTTACCCATTGCACCAAATCTCCGGTGCGATAACGAATCATGGGAAGGGGGTTATTCTCAAACAATGTTGTGAGAACCAGTTCTCCTGGTGTATCTAACTCGGTAATGCGAGTGCCTGTTTTCGGTTCAATAATTTCAAGAAAATGCGAATCACAGGGATGCATCATGTTTTGTTCGAGTTTCTCCAAGGTCTCGCAGGGAAGAGCGCTGATACCATTGCCTTCGGTACTTGCATAATCCCAACTGATTCGTGCGCGAGGGTAGAGCGTGTGGAGCGCACGAAACTGCGCGCGCGAGGGGCGCGATCCAAAGAGCTGAATGTAGATAATGCGCGCACGTGCTTTTTCTTCCAAATACTGCCCGAATGCAACCATGGCGGCTGGTGGTCCCATAATGCCGTCGGGCTCATACTGCAGTGCGAGCCGTACTGTTGCGGCAGGATGTTCAAGATCAAATCCCATGTGCCCGACTCCGTGCTGTCGGACGCTTCTATCCATCCCAGAATACGGATAGTAATACGAAAATACTTTGCTACAGCGTTCACTGAGCCAGGGACGTTTGACGTGACCGCTGCGAGGGAACAACAATACACCCTTGCCACTTGTGCCAGAAGTGACACGGACTGAGTCAGCTTCGGTGAGTGGTAAAAATAATCGCTGCGAAAATGGTGCCGCCACGAGTAACTCTTTTGTTACAAAAGGAAGCCGCTCAACATCGTTGAGGGTAACGTGCGTGGGAACGGTGCACGCAGCGAATAGGTTTCGATAAAAAGAAGATTCTGCGCGGAGAGCGTGATTGAGTATCACCGATAGTGCACGCTCAAGGGTTTTTTTGGGCATGGTGTTTTACGGTAAATTACCGCAGAGGGGCTGATGCTCTTTAGGGATATAATTGCAGTAGGTCAGCCGCGTTTTATTATCGAAAAACATACTACGAACTCCACGAGCAATGGCTTGTGAGCATGATGTTGCATATGCGTCTGTCTGGGTGCCGCATATCTCAAGCGCAATGCGGATACCACGAACAGGTTCATTTTTTTGCTGTCGATCAATCGCCGCACTTTCAAGACATAACGCTCTCCACTGCTCGGGCTGTGAGAGACAATACGTTCGTATTGATTTAACGTCATTGCCACGCACAAATGCAATGCTCCGATATGCACGTCCGCGACATGCTTCTCGTTCAGTCGTCGTATTCGCATAAGAGCAAAAACGATCTACGCCTTTGGCATCTTTCATGTCATCAATAAAAAGTGGCCACGAGCTGCGCATGCACATGTCCCGCCATTGAAGCTTTGGCAGTGCCTCGCGTAATGGTTTTACATCGGATTGTGGCAGCGGGCGGGGTGGCTTTGGTATCGCCTCGTCCCACATAAAGACGTTTTTAAAAACGCCCAACTGGCAGGTGCGCGTGGACCACTCTTTTTCTTTGTCAGGGAGAGTGCTCGTCATCGTGTCACACCAGCGGAGTGACTGAATGAGGTTGTTTTTTGTTGCAATTGAAAACATCTGACCGATACCATGGAAACAGTCTGATTGTTCGCACTCATGTTCTCCTGAGAAATTGCGACCGTCACAAGCGTGAAGCACTTCGGGTGCGAGTACCATGGTTTCCGTGAGTGCTCCGCTTTCGTATGCTGCAAGGACGAGTCCATAGAGAAACCCGTTCGAGCATAAATAATCTTCAGGCCTCTGGGGGATTAGTGTGTACCATGGTGCGTCACCACGACGAACCACTGCACCGGCAACAGTGTGAGCAACGTTGTGACAATCAGAAAGTGCGGGTACGTACCGGTTAAGAAATCGAAGTTCATCGAGAGTTATTGGTAATGGTTTGCGTATCGCAGTGGCTTCAAGCTGTTTTTGGTAACAAGCAACAGAATCGCTGTAAAGCCCACACTTCATAATTGCGAGCGCACCAAGAAAAGCACCTGATGAAGACTGATAGAGAAACATTAGTCCGAATAGAAGGAGTAGAGCACATGGTAAGAGAAAAAGAAGTGCGCGCTTCATACGTGCGTAAAAGACAATTCCACTCGATTACCGCATGGGCATGACGATGGTGACGAGTGTCGAGAAACAACCTCGGTAATCTTCTCGCGTGTATCCTCGTGCCACGAATCGACGAGAATGATTGGGGAGGGGTGAACGCAATTGTTATGACATTGGTACGCAAACGATACCCCAGGAACGAGGTGAAATTCGGTAGAGACGATAGCTGCAAAGGGGATTGAGGTCTGTCTGTGCGAAGTGATGGGTTCGACAATATGCCAATGGGCAGGGACAGGTATTTTTTTCTCAATGAGATTTGTTGCAAGTGTAAGCGCAAGCTCATGACTCGTGAGCACCATTGTTGGTTGCAGTTGCCGCACTATTTCAATTGCTACAGGAAGGTGGCGAGGATCGACGGTCGCATGCGGTATCGAAAATTTATCGTGAGACATAAAAGCGATACTGTCGAGCTGCCACCACACGGGCAAAAAGGAAAATGCGACACGGGCGTTTGTTGATCTGAGGCGGTCTTCGTAATGCGGAAGACCAGCAGCTTCTTCGAGTGGAATAAGTATCGCGTGTTCGTCGGGTGTGAAGCGGGATGGCGCGTAGTACTGATGGGGTGTACATGGTTTTCCGATGTACTGCGTTTCAAATGCCTTGATCACCGCTTCCATGACATCGAGCGTACCACATCTCTTGAGATTTTCGATATCGTTTGCTAGGCTCATACAAGAGTAGTGCAAACACAGGAGGTTTCCATGCGAAACACGCTACGCGTTGCAGCAATCTGTTCAGTTATAACGACACCACTTGCTGCTCAAGAAGTCTTTACGGTTGGTACATCGCCTGCTGGGGAGTCGATCACGCTCTACATAGCTCGTGACATGCAATGGTTTGAACGACGGGGCATTCGCCTTGATATTAAAACGGTTGCAACAACCGATGTGGGTACGCTCTTGGTGCAAAAAGTAATTGATGCGCACACGTTTCCGACGGAAGCGATTCCGGGCCACAACAGCAGGCGTGTGTGCTCGAAAATGGTGGCGCCGCTCACGAGTCGCTTTTCGCAAGCAATTGTTGCAAAAGTGCCGACGTGGAAGGCGCTCGACGGAAAACAGGTTGCTGTCTTTCAGCAACCGTCTTTTTCTGCCGGGATTATTGAGGAGGCGCTCGAACGCAAAGGTGTGAGTGTTCAGCTTACAACGGTGCGGTTCTTTACTGCGGAGCGAGTCAATCGTCTCCTTGCAGATGGGGGGCTCACTGCTACCCATGCTGCGAATCCTCATGCGGCGTACCTATCCTTTGTCCCCGGCATGCATGTACTTGCGCCGCCCGGCTCGGAGGAGTTGCCGCAGGCAGTCTTGGTCGGTTTTTTTGCGCGCTGCGATGATCTCTCGGGCGATTCTCGCGACCGACTGCAACGAGTGGTAACTGTGCTCAAGGATTTTGCCCAGTGGTCAACGACTACTCTCGCTGAGCGTGAGGTGAAAGAGTGGATTCGTGCGTGGCTCATACGAGAAGGTCACTCCGAAACGGAGGCGGTGTTTAAGGGTATGCGGTTGGTTCGCGTAGTGTCGCTCGATGAAATCGTTGAGCGTGTGTATCGCGACCATGTGCGAACAGTATCTCCAATGTGGCCCGACTCACAGGCCCTGGATGCGACGGTTCGCTTTTCCTTGGGGCGCGAGCAGCGAACTCGAGAGTTCGCTGACTTCTATGATCTGACGCTCTTTTGAAAGAGAGGGGTGGTGCACGCGCACCACCCCTTTTTCAATACACTACTTACTGCTTGTCGGGGAGCGTCAGAATAATCAGCAAAAAAGTCCCGTCAGACTCGTTTCGTATCGTTGCAATTCCCTCGCTTGGCACAGTGATTTCAGATGCCGCAATGGGTGTTCGTACATACGAGGTAACTACGCCGTTTCGCATTTGGGGAGAAGCGCGAAATAGTTTCGTGCTTGAGGTTACATTAACGAGAATAAAAATAGGCGCACCCCCAAATCCGCTTTTTTTTTGGAGAGTGATGGTGCGAGCATAGAGATCGACTCCGGCTACTCGCACTTCTGAACTAAAGGGAACGTCTCTTGATGAAATCCTACTGGCATCAGCACAAAATTTTTCAGTCCGTAGTGTTGAAGAAATATCATTGAGTTGATGCAATAAGATGCCAACAGTGACTGCGAGAATACTTATCGTAACGATACTCAGTATTTGTGTATTTGAGATTTTCATAATGCTTGTGAAAGAACTATAGATCCTGCGTATGTGCTACTGTTTCGAACATAGGAGCGAGTTACAATATACATGCCAGGCGCTGCCATCGTCGGTGAGCTCGTTGCAACATGATAGCCGATAATAACACTATTTTTTAGGAACGGTGTGATGTATACCCACGCTGTCTCGCTGTCAAAGTACACGTCGCTGGTGATTGAAGGTGCGATAGCGCGCTGAGGTGTCTCAACACGAATAACCCTACGTGACATGTCGATACTTTTAATTATGCCCTCCGCGGCTAATACTCCAGGAGTGCTTGATGGATTAAAAAAAAGAGAATAAAACGGTATATAGAATCCGATAGTACATCCAGCCACAATGAGAAGCGCAACCGCTTTCATAGTGAATAGTATACTATACACATGGGCCACGCGTACCCGATCTCATTTGCGCTCCTCCTCGTGCCTTTTGCATTCGCCCTCTCTCCCGCTGGAGGGCTCGTTAGTACGTTCTGTATACTGCTTCTGTGGTGCATACTCACCGCCGAGAACCGTAATTGGAAGCGCATGGCGCGTGTAGGCGCTGTTGTTGTGCCTCTCATTTTTTTCCTGCTTGTCAATGATCAGCCGCTCATGTATCTGTGGCATAGATTTTTTGGCGATGGAGGCGAATATGACACGATTCTCGGTATTCTAAGCGTGGTTTTTGCTGTGAGCCTCCCTGGCTTTCTTTCGAGCACTCACGTGCGCGCATTTTCACGAATAGTAGTCATTGCGAGCATGCTTGGATTTATCCTCACTATAGGTCTGTTTACGCAAGCAACCACTTCAGGGCATGTGATTTCTAGTAGCGATAGTCGATTCGTCGTTTTCCGCAGTATGAGTGAACATCTTTTTGGTATAGCCCCAAACTCGTTCCCTCGTGAGTGGGAGCGTTTTGCTCCGAGCACCTGGAGCACATCTTCAGCGTGGCGCACTCTCCCCGAAAACCCTCGTTCATATGTAGAAGGAATCGCGCTTGTTCTGGGGCTCCCGTTATTTCTGGTTCTGGTTATCTGGTACATAGCTACGCTCCTTTTGTGGTGGAAGCAGGGAGAGCGCACTGTTGAGACACGTGCACTGGCACTCATGTGCCTCATAACTCCTGGCGTACTCCTCTTTATGATACCTCCCTTGTTTTTTCTTGTGTACGCTGGAGCGGCCCTTGGCGTACTTCGCCGACACTCAGTTGAGGATCATAGCGTCTCACCACCCTTTGTTACCCGACTTGCGCTTCTTGTGTGGGGGGGTGCGCTTCTCCTTTCATGCATTCTTTTTGCTCGCATCGTATGCACACTGCTCCTCGCGTGGAGCCTTGCGCACGAGGACCCTGAAGGTCGCATGCGTACTCTATCGGCGATTGTTGCGGTATCACCATCGCGACAGGGGATGGTCGAACGTATCAACGCTTACAACGATGTACTTATGTCGCGTATGCCATTTGATATCGGCAAAGCTGAAACGATACGCATACTCGACTCACTGCAATCTAGCTCGGAGGCTCTTACCCAGTTTGTACCCGAAGTTCGCGTGCGGCAGTATCGCGCTGCAGTACTTACCATGCGAAGCATGTCAGACTCTCCAAAAATCGGGCTCTCTGGTATGCATGAAATTCAAGACGCCATGAATCTTTCGCCCCACGATGCCGTCTTTCCCTGTTTTGGCGCGCGACTTGCGTGGTTTTCGAAAGCGTCCACTTCATACGAGATTTTTTCAGAATACTGTAGTTCGGTACAGCCTTCATTTGCAGTTGCTTCAAGCGGGGCTGAAATCCTGTTCGGACGGTGGTAGTATGGCGCCATGGCATATCTTGTTTTCTTGAAAGCGCGATTGCGCTCGATAGGGTCGAGGCGAATTGTTGCTGTGCTGGTCTTGGCGGGGACTCTTTGTGCAGTAGTAGTGTTTGATGTCGTATCGGTTACTCGTGAGCGATATGCGGTTCGTGAGTGTGCGACTATTTCTGATCAGGAGGATCGTTTTCAGTGTTGGTTCGATATTATACGCGACTACATAAAACAGGACGAAATAGAAAGAGCATTTCGAGTATTCAAATACACGTACGATACACAACCGATTTTTGCCGAAACTGGCTGCCACATTCATGCTCATAAGGTGGGTGATATGCAGTACTATGAGCGATACCGAGAACGTGCCACCTCATTTGATGAGCTACGCTTTCCACAAGAAACCACGACGTGCGGGTATGGTTTTTATCATGGTTTTTTCGAGCATCTTGTTCAGGAGAATCCCACTGCTTCATTTATAAGCGATACGTGCGCGTATTTTGGCGAGCGCCTTGGGGGCAGTATGGCGAGTATCGTATCGACCTGCTTTCATGGGAGCGGCCATGGTCTTATGCTTGCGGAGGGTCTCAAGCACGGAAAGTCCGACTGGGGAAAGGCAGAAGCGTATACGCGCCCTGCGCTTCTTATCTGTGACTCTCTCAGGAATGCCCGTGATTTTGATATGCGTGAGTGCCGCGAAGGAGTCTATAATGTATTGGTAAACTGGATGGCAGGTAATGAGTATGGCTTTACGCTCAAGCCCAATCGTCTCTTTGATGTGTGCAAAAACATAACTCGGCCTGAATGGAAAAAAGCCTGCTATTACGAATTGTCGCAAAAACTGGATACACCGAGCGAGTCCAATATCACGAAATTGCAAAAAATAGTCCGGGACATCCCCGAAACCGAGCTTCGCTACCTAGCGTTTAGTGTCGGCGTAAACAGTATCATGCAATCCCGCGTCGGAGACGGAGAGTACGCAGAGATTGTCGCGCAGTGTGATGCGCTCACGGATGTGGAGTATAAAAAACGCTGCGTCCAATCGGTGGTCGCGGGTCTTTTCGAACATGGAAGCACGCAAGAAGAATACAAGCCTGCGTTCACGCTGTGCCGAACATATCAGGGTGATTTAGCAAAAGCGTGTTGGCAGACTACGGGCGGTCGCCTCGCACGTTTTTATGGGCTCCGAAGAGCAAAAGAGTTATGTGCCGATGTCCCCGTCGAGTTTCAAGAGATATGCTTTTCGACAGCACGAGATAGTATATAACCATCATGCGCATTTTTCTACTCGTACTTTTGCTTTTGAGTGTAGGAACTCCGATTTTTGCACATACAACCGGCGTCTCCCTCGAGAAGAAAGTAGGCGCATACACGATAGATGTTGGGTATGATCCTGCGAGTCCGCAGGTAGACGATCGTATCGTCTTTGACTTCGCATTCAAAAATGCTGACGGAGCGCGAGCGATGTTTGATTCTGTCTGGGTGCGTATGACACAGAATAGTAAGACCGTACTCGCGACGGGAATTGCACACGCCAAAGTGGGTGGCACGACGCTGGTGTGGCTGCCTGCGCGCGATGGTCCGCTTACGCTTGCGGTGAGGTATGAGCGTGCGGGTGAACCGCTCGCGGAGGCGGCATTTGACATACCAATTGCTCCGAAAGAGGAGTCAGGATATGCGTGGTACGGTATAGCACTCGTCATCGCTCTGAGTGGTGGCGCAATCATATGGTATGTCAAAAAACGCTAATCGTATTTTTGCAGGAGGCGCGATCGTGCTCCTAGGGATAGCTGTCGTTTCCATTTTTTACATCCACAACACAGAACCGATTGCTGAGGGGAGGCAGGCGCGCATTGAACAGTTATCAGTACTGATTGGGCGTAAGGGAGGTCTTCAAGCGTACCAACAATTTGGTGACCAAGTTGCATCGATTGATTTTAATGCCCGCCACCAACAGGCTCATCTCTTTGGTGCCGCGCTCTACGCAACTGAAGGCCTTGCGGGTTTCAAAGTATGTGACGCACAGTTTTCGTATGGCTGCTACCATGAATTTATCGGTCGAGCGATTATCGATCACGGACCTTCAGTTATTTCTGAGTTAAACAGGGGGTGCTTATCGACAACAAGCCACCTGACGTGTCAACATGGCATTGGGCACGGTATCGCAGCGTATGTTGGCTACGAAGCAAAGGATCTTGATAAAGCGATTGCGCTCTGCAAAACGCTTCCGGAGAGCGATCCTATCGGCGGCTGCTATGGAGGACTCTTTATGGAATATAATCTTCGAACGATGTGGGGATCAGACGCACAGCCACGTACGTACCGAAAGGAGAGACCATTTGAACCGTGCGATACCCTAAAGGGAATCGAAGAGCGACGCGCCTGTTTGTATTGGCAATCGCAGTGGTGGGGACAAGTGCTCGGCACACCTTCCTCTGAGGGCATATTTAAACAGCAAGGGGATTTATGCCGCAGAGCAAAAATAACATATGGTGTATATCGCGATTGTTTTGAGGGCATAGGGAATACGAGCGCACCTTCCGCTGGCTTCAAGTCCGATCGCATATTCGAATTATGTACTCATGCAGGAAAAACTGACGAAGAGGTCTTTTGGTGTGCTGCCGTCGGGGCAAATCATCTTGGTCTTGAAGTTTCTGTCGATGAGGCCCAAAAAGTATGTGCACGTGTCGCGCCCAAGTATCAATCACATTGTGCAAAATGGGCTACCAACTCGTTCAATATTGTAGACCATGAATAAAACAGCTCTCCGTTCAGTACTCATTCTTGTCGGCGTCGGCATGGTTTTCGCGAGCGCCGCATGGCTCTTCCGCTACTCAAAAATCAACGAGAACGACTCGGTTGTGCGCGATGCACGCACTATAGTCGCCACCTGCCGCTCAGTAACCGACTATTCGAAATGCTACGAACGAGAAATACCAAATCTCTCTGGTCCGCGTTCCGTCGCCTACATTTTTAAGGTTATTGCTCAGATACGCGTTCTTGATCCGCGCTATCAATTTTGCCACCTCGCGGCCCACAAAGTGGGTGCGCTCCGAGTTCTCGATGATCCAGAAAAATGGATTGATGCGCTTCACGAAAACCCGCACGATGGCCTCTGCTCAAATGGATTTATTCATGGAGTGATCATTGGCAAGTTTCGAGATCGAGTGATAACGGACGAGCAGTTTCGCGATGAACTACCCCAATTTGAGCGTGCATGCGAACCCACCGATTCGTGGCAGCCCAGCGGGCTTGATAAAGCCATGTGCTACCACGCGATCGGGCACCTGTTTACCTTTGTAACAAATGCTGACATGCATCGCTCGCTTGCTATGTGTCGGGCGGTTGCAGCAGGGCCACGCGACGCATATTTGCGTGTCTGCCAAGAAGGAGTCTTTATGCAGGTCTATCAGCCAGTTGAGCCTGACGATTTTGAACTGCTCACCCATCTTCCCTATGTACCCACCAAAGATACCTTCCGGAAATTTTGTGCCGACTTTCCAAAAGTCGATGAGTATGGCGCATGTAGGCGCGAAGCGGCAGCGCTGCTTCGCCCCTACTTGAAGCGCGGAATCGGCTCGCAGCTCTTTTGTGACGGCATGCCTCCTGATCAGTCAGAAGCATGCTATCAGAGCGTGGTGACCCTTATCGGACGAACGAATCTTGGCAAAGCGGATGCGATTGTCGAAGGCTGTAAAAATATGCCGGCATCATGGCGCAGTGAATGTTTTGGCCGTTCCGCGCTTGCGGTTATCGAGGAAATGCGTACCGATAGCGAGCCGGCGTTTGCCGTATGTATGCGCGCAGAGGGGGCGACACGATCTGACTGTTTTGCATTTCTTGCAGAACGAGCACCGTACGTCTTTTCCACGGAGAGAGAGCGCACAGAATTTTGCACGGCTATCAGTCGATACGGGGCTTCATGCGAGGGTCCTGGTTATACACAAAAACAGGGAAGATAGAAAAAGGAATTGTATACTGACGACATGAACGTACTGCGGTTTCTCTCGTACCATAATGCAGTTCCGATAACGTTTTCTCTCATTATTCTTGGTTCGGGAGCGACCTTTGCTGCTATGAATCCTGACGTTGTATACAACAGTACGAGTAAAACCGTATCGATAGACAACACCTATCTTGTTTCAAAAGATCTCTCGATGTTTTCTCCGGGTATCACGATTGGGCAAGTACACGAAGACGATGATAATTACTATGTTTCGTATACGCTCAGCACCATTGATTTAGTTGACGGGGTATGGAGAGATACGGCAAAAGCACGTACGCTCACTGTAGCAAAATCAGTCCTTGGTGACCACACTGATTTGGGTCTCTATACCGCAAAGCAGCTCAGAGAGGTTGTCGCCTTTGAACTTCAGTACCTGCAGCAGGTACAAGAGATTGAAAAGAAGCAGGTGTCTCAAAAAGTCGTTGCCACTGAATACGGTGGACTGGTTGGTCAGTTTATTTCAAACACAACCGAGGAGTTGCCCGGGTACATGCCGGTGGTGCAACCACAACCCGTAAGTCCCGAAGTACAAACTGCAAGTGCTGCCGCAGCGCCCTCGAGTTCGCCCACCCCTCCTCAAGCTGCACAAGAGCCAAATGGCCCTGCGCCTGTTTTGACCATTATGGGCAACAATCCTGCGCGAATCCCGATTGGAACTCCGTATATTGATCTTGGAGCAATCGTGACCGACAACATTAATTCGAATATCAACATTACCTACATCGTCGATGGTGTCACGATGTCGGAAGTTGTTATTGATACATCAAAAGTGGGCGAACACACCGTACGCTATGAAGCAACAAACCCGGCGGGTGTAAAAGGTTTCTCTGAGCGAGTAGTACTTGTCTACGACCCGTCACAAAGCACCACGCAAGTAACTCCAGCAGCAGTTGCGAGTTCAACCGCCTCAACTACGCCGTAAGCTCTGGAGATGTCGCGCAAGAATGCGTGCACTTACTTCACACAGGTTCATGTGTCCCACCAAGGGGCCAAAATCAGTGTCTGCTAAATAGCCGACAAAAAAGAGATTCGGAACGCTGGATTCAAATACATCATTTAACACAGGATAGTGCCCGTCGTGGGTGCGTATGCGCGGCAAGAGGGAACTCTCTGCAAGGGGTTGTACTGCGTGGACTGAAGGTCGGTAGCCGGTTGCGCACACGATAGCATCAACAAAGAGCGTTTTAGTGTCAGAGAGAGTGAGTACCACTGCGTTGTTTTCAGTGCGGACGGAGGTGACAGAAGTAGCAGGGTGCATGTGGACATTATGCTCTGCAATGCGCGGATGAACCCACGGTTCTACTTTTCCCCGTCCTTCGGTCCAGAGTCGGTCCCGCACCGCACGCTGCTCGTCTGGACTGAGCTGCCGAAACCAAGCACGGTCACCCTGAGTTCCTTCGATGATAGTTTTGAGCCACGACCAATCAGGATAGACAAACTGTGGTGTTGCGTGGTTGTAGATAATGTCCACGCGTTGTGCTCCTGCTTCTGCAATCAAGGCTGCCCACTCAAATCCCGCTTGTCTGCCGCCAAGAACAGCGACGCGAGTGTTCGCATATCGTGAAAGATCGAATGCATCTCGGGTATGCGATACCATATGGGGCGGAAGGGTGGCATATTCTTCTGGAAGAGCGGCAAACGATTGTATGCCGGTTGCCATAACCACCGCCTGAGCGGTGACTGACTCTCCCTGTCCGAGCGTGAGTATAAAAGCGTCGCCCATACTATCGACCTGCACAACGCGCTCGGTACGAAGGGGAAATGTGGTACCCGACAGAAACCACTCTGCATATTCAAGGAAGAGCGCGCGAGAAATGGGGGGAGGATTATCCGAAAAAGGTAGTCCTCTCTCGTGTAAAAAAAGAGGGAAGCTGCCATCGCCAAACGGGTTGAATGCCTTGGTAATGCGCGATCGGAGAAACAACCCTTCTGGCATTTCGTACCACGTTTGAAGCGGTTTGCCGATAACAAGAACCTCGGTGCCCTCTTGAGAGAGTGCGTTTCCCACCGAGAGACCATAGGGACCAGCTCCCACGATTGCAACATGCGTCTTTTTCATTCCCACACAGTATCACGCTTGTTAACAGAGGCTTCTGTAGACACAAAAAACGATATTTTTGACGATAAAATAGAGGGAAGACGTCCAAATACAAGCGGGGCGTCTTTGCACATGCAACAACAACCAGAAAAACAAGAACCATGGTGGGGAGAAGCTTTGAGAGATCATTTAATTATTGAGGAACGTATTTCTGCGCCGCCACCTGTTTCTGCGCCCCGACCGGTAGTGAGAAGACCAATACATCGTCCCAACACGTTTTTGGTAAGCACAGTGCTATTACGCATTGCTACGCTCTGTCTTGTGGCGGCAATTGGTACCGGCGTTTTGTTTACGCGTATTCCTGAGGTGACGTGGTCTCTGGGTCGCAGTTCACTCTCTGCCGCAGGATCAGCGCTCGACTCGTTTTCTCTCCCGTCATCGATGTGGTCGCTCCTGTGTTTTGGCAGATGTGATAATGCGGAGTCAGTTCCCACAACACAACCCACGCGACTCTCGCCGTTTCCTCGTGTGGGACAACAAATGCCACAATCGTATATCGCGTCATCGACTACCGCTGCGAGTTCTGCTCGCGCTGATGGGGGGCGAGGCAGCAGAATACAACTGCTCCACCACAAGTCATACGAGTTGTTGAACGGGTAATCGAGGAGCGGGTACCAGTTATGAGCGATACGACTCAGCAATCCCTCTCCGCACTTGCCTCGGCAGTTGCGCTCCTCAATGAAAAAATGGCACAGAGCCTGCGCACCATAGACGCGCGTCTTACTTCACAGCAAGGAACGTATATCTCGGGTGGCGGTGGAGGATATGTACCTTCCTATGCAAACACTTACGGTCTCTCGCAAAAAATCGACGAGCTTACTAATACAAAAATAACGAACCCCACAATCTCGGGAGGAACAATAACGGGCGCTTCGGTGGCGGTAAACACATTGAGTGGCGTTGTCGGAGTTCAAAACGGCGGGACCGGCACTTCTACCGCACCGAGTTACGGATATCTTCTCATCGGCAACACGACGGGCGGATACGATCTTGTTGCATCTTCAAGCCTGGTCTCTGGCGCAAATTTGTCATCATACTTTTCGCTCTCTGATTGGTTTTCAACAACAACGGACGCCCTCACTGAGGGAAGCACTAACAAGTATTACACCGACACTCGCGTAAACTCATACCTCAACGCTTCGACAACGATTCCGAAATCATACGCAGTCAATACATTCACTAATGGAAACCTGTTTTTTGCATCATCAACGGCGCTCTCGCTCACTGTCGGAAACAGCACCACAACAAATGCAACAACTACCCGCCTCAATGTTGCGAGCAGTATTACTGGCGCAGGTCTCTCCGCATGTTCGCTTTCTTCCGACAAGCTTTTGTATAACGCATCGACCGGGCAATTTACCTGTGGTGCTGATGCGGGCGCAGGTGGTGGTATTACAGCACTCAAGGCGCAGTATTCGCCGAATCAGACCGGCTCATCACAAACGTTTGCGACATCTTCTGATACCAATATCCAACTCGTTATCACGTCATCGGGAGATACGCACACCTTCACCCCCGCCTGGACCGGCACTCTTGCTGCCCTTCGCGGCGGCACAGGTCTCTCCACTATCGCTTCCTCCTCACTTCTTGTGGGTGGCACAGGGAACACCTGGCTCCAAATGGCAACTTCTTCTCTCGGTCTTCCCACATTCAGCGACCTGGGTGCATACCTCTCTCTTGCATCATGGTATGCCACTACTACTGACGCCCTTCTCGAAGGAACAAATAACAAGTATTACACCGACACTCGCGTCAACACCTACGTAAACTCCTCAACCACCATCCCCAAAACCTACACCGCAAACACCTTCACCGGACTCCAGACCTTCCAGAACTCCACCACCACCCTCGCATCCTTCACCTACGCTTCTTCCACAAACCTTCTCACTGCCTACGCCACCTCAACTAACCTCGCACTTCCATCCCTTACCTCCACACTCTTGAAGACCAACTCCCAAGGACAACTCGTTGCCGCGGTTGCGGGGACTGACTATGCTAACTTCTCCTACCTCTTCCCAAGTGCCGCAACGTCAACCACCCTCACATTCTCGTCAGGTCTTCTTTCACTCGCCTCAACAACAATCGGTAATGGTACTGCAACGGGAGGTCTCACCATAAGTGGAAACTCGACAACCACCGGTACGGCTTATTTTTCTGGTAACCTCGGCATCGGTACTTCAACCCCCGGCTCCCTCCTCTCCATCGGCAACACCAACGGCATCAACTTCACCTCAGCTAC
>RFQR01000003.1 GCA_009924895.1 bacterium | reverse complement strand
CCCGCCGCTAGGTGGTTATTTTATTGACGGAGAGAAAGGTAATATAGGTAATATGGATAAGTCCATTTTTTCTTAAATAATCGTGGTCTGATAAAATGAATATTATGCAATAAAAACTTTCAATAAATTGGGCTTATTTCCATTTCCTCCGGACAAGAAGTACATCATCCTCAATCGCTCTCTGCCGCGACCCGTAAGCCTGCGGCACTCTGGCGAATCTCAAAGGTGAGACATCCCGCAAGATTGAACCGTAGCCCAACCTGCATTAGAGAGATAAATAAATCCTAGCATATATAAAAACAAAGAACCTCCGCGCCAAAAATTTTGCGCGGAGGTTCAAGGAATCAAGAAGACGAAGCTTCAAAGGTCGAGGTTACTTCCGGGCAGACGCCAACCCGAGGTCGCCGTCGCGGTAGTCGTCCCAGCAGTCGCCGACGCGGAGACCCTTGGCGTCGAAGGGGCCGACCGAGTCGAGATCCGAGCAACGCACCCAGACCTTCTCGAACAGACGCTCGTTGATCGCCTTGTAGTGGCCGATGATGGTGTAGACCATCACGACCGCCTTGGGCGTCTCGTCGTCCTTGCCGAGCAGAGCCTGCAGGTCGTTCCACGTCTTGTTGGTGGAATTCTCGACCGGCGTCGTTATCCAATATGGGCATACCCTTCTCTTGTGTCACCCGTGGCAAATTTGTCTTATAGAAAATCTAGGATTGCAATACAAAAGCAGAGTCTCGGTACCGTCGAAATGCATTACGCCAAGTCCTCAAAGTCTTATCTAAAAAGGGGCGACTGTGTGTCGCCCCTCGATTTGTTGGAACTAGCGAATTGTAGCCGCTAGTGAAAGAACGCCATGAAGACAGCCATGACAGCCATCAGCATGTTTTCGGCTACCGTAACCCACGTAAGCGGTACCGAGAAGAATCCGCCGAGACATGCACAGGTCTGGTTACCACCACGATGGAGTTTCTTGGTGATACCGATTGCGCCAAACGTCATGACCACAGCGGTCACAACGTTTGTTTGTGTCGAATACGTATCGAGTGTGTAGAGAATACCGAGTGCGAGCTCGACAAACGGATATATATATCCCCATGCTGGAATTCGTGCAGCAAGAAGATCATACCCGCGATACATTAGGGCGAAGTTTTTCAGGTTGGCGACTTTGAGCGCGCCAAAGAGCAAGAAGAATCCACCCATGAAGTGCCGCATCCAGTCGTGGAGTGGATGATGTCCTAGCGGGAACGTAAGCACCGTTGCCCACATGAGCACGATACCGAACATCGTGATGAGTGGCATAAATGGCTGTAGAAATGCGAATGCAGATGCTTGTCCGAGTTCTACAGAAAACTTCGTGCCAGAAAGCGCATCCTTGAATCTTGAAATATCAACAGATGCACCCTCTTGAACTTCGACAACTGCGGTATTGGGGAGACTGACTACTGCCGAGGTAACACCTGCGACAGCTTCAAATCTGCGCTTTACTCCCGCTACACAGTTGCCACAGGTCATTCCACTGACGATTAGATGTTGTTGCATGGTATTACTCCGAAGCTGATAAGGGGATAACGCAGGGAGCACATACGATGTGGCTCCCTGCAGTCTACTACCCACATTTTGCCAGCCTGCCCTCGATTATTTCAAGTGCCGGTAACAAAACTGGGTCGTCTTTGCTCGCCTGCCGGAGGAGTGGCAGAAGAGAACTGTCGGTGCTGATGATCATGCACATCTGCACATACGCGGGTTTTCCATGGAGGGTCCATGCAAGCCACACGCATCCAAACGCGGATGTCCACGGCGCAAACATAATCACTACCGTGTCACATGAGATACCAAGACCCAACGTGAGGGCTAGGTTTGTGACAAGTGCTGTCCAGAGTCCAACAATAAACGACACATACCGCAGGACCTGAACCATTACCATTTGGTTGCGCAGGAACACGAGTGTGTTCCTGCGCTCCCCTGATTCAATGGAGAGCATTTCCTCAAACGCATACCATCGCTCGTGCCCCGGCGGCATAATATTCATATCCGTCTTCTTAGTGCTTGTGTACATGCGGGACTGTGGTTGCCGATTGTTCCCAGATTACTCCGCTGAGCCGCGCCGTCTCTTCAGGCCACTGCATTACGGTGAGCATTAAGATCATCGCGACCGCCATCGCATGATGTGCCGCGTCAGAAAGTAGACCGGCAAACCGAGCGCGCCAGGCTACGACCTTCAGATGCTCACGGACGTAATGAACGTAGATCACAATGATGGCAACGTAATAGCTCATGAACGCGAGTGTCCAGAGGGGGGACCACGATGCCGGATCTACGAACATATACGCCATTGATGCACTCCCTACGACATGCAGCACGTCCCACCACCAGATGTAATACAGCCTGAAGATGAGTCTTGCGACAAACACGACAGTGCATGCCGCGAAGAAGATGGTCAACCAGTTTGACGGGATGAAAGGCGGCAGAGCGCCGAGCATCACGTATGACATGTAGGTCATGCCCAGGCCGTGAAAGCCGTGGCCGACCCATTCCGAAACGCCGTCGTAACGGACGTCTTTGCGGAACCAAATCCGTATCGCATACGCCGCCGTGACGAAGAGCGACAGGATAAGGCAGAGCACGGTCACGCGGACCGACAGTGTATCAAGGAACATGACGATACCTCTCTTTCAGTTGGAGCCTGGATTACCGGACGCTCGTCGAACGTCCGGTAGACATGCGCCTACTTTCGCGTGCTTCCGTCAAATCTGATTGGCGCACCAGAGAGCAAGATGCGTGCTGCTTCAGCATCCGCATAACAGAATGTTTCTCCCTGGTTTTCTGCGACTGTTACCGGCAACGCGCCGCGTGCTTCCAATTCTAATTTTGAGAGGACGGTACTTCGTACGAGCCCACCTGTATTGGCTTCTAGATACGCAGTTCCATGCCACGGCTGCACTCGACTGGTCGTCTCACGAACCGAGTAAATACCCAAGTGTTGCGATTCTGGTTTTGGATTTATCGTCACTCTCATTGCAGTGGAAGAAACCATAGCAGCAACATCAATTCCGGATTTTACGTCGCCCATGATTTGAGCGTTATGTTCAATTGCGGCGTCCCACGATTTGCGCAATACTTCACACCGAAGGGTTTCTATCTCAGGGTCTGAATGTACTGCCAAGATGTTCTGAAAAATTTCTCGGTAAAAGATCTCGTACTCAATTCCTCGCCTTTGTGCTGCTTGAGTCAATTCAGGATAAGGAATTGAGTTTTTTATCGAATCCCAAAGCGGTACGAAGTTTCCTCTGTCGTTACACTTATCGAGAACAGGATCACAGCTAACGGCTTTTTGCAGAGTCGAAATCATGTCGCATGGGTCGAATATAGGATTCATTAGATCTCTGTAAGTTTTGAGTGATTCCTCATATGCCTCCTGTCTTTTGCCGAGCTTGTCTTGATCTATGTGCATGCCGAGAAAATCCTCATAATCAATTAGGGTTAGGTTTTTCAGATCGAGTTGCTCAATTAGTTGTTGCATCCTCTCCTGATACAGGCGCACTTTTGCTTCGCAGAGACTGAATGATTTTAGAAAGCGTTTTCCCTCGCTCAAGATAGTTAGCTGAGCACCGTATGGATGCACGTTCGCGATGAATTGGGCGAATGCATTCAGGTGAACGAGAGACAGCATCTCCGCAAGATCAACAACTGATTCGTCACCTGCACCGCGTTTCCAAGGACAGATATTTTTTCGAGTGAACATGAGTCCGATAAGTTCAATAGGCCTTCGATATGCAAGTGCTGCTTCAACTTTTTTTCTGACCGCATCTCTTGATGGTCCGTAGTTACGTTGCTTTCTGTAATGAGAATCAAATAACGCTTCCGTTACTTCTTCCGCAACTCCCTGTGCATTGGCTTTTTCTAGGCGCCTGTGCAGTGCACGTGTGCGCGCCTGCGCATGAGAGAGTGCCGCCGCGCAAAGAGCCGGAAGCAGGAATGAATCCACATATGTTTTTGTAGTTACGATCGTTCGAGAAGAACGTTCATTGCCGCTGTAAGGGACGATATGTGGAGATTCAAGAAGAGATTGGAATGTGTTATGTCGAACACTCGTTCGAGGTACGTTGATATTCATTTTGTATTCGTATGCTATTAAGGTCGTGTGTGGTATACCCGCAGAATCGTTCGTGCATTATTTTGCCATCTGCAATTCCTGCCCTAAGCAGCATCTCGCGCATTGATGCCACAAAGGGCCGCGTGCCGACAATCACGTAGGTTCGTGTATGGTAGTCGGGAGTTTCTGCGCCAATGTAGTCCAACGAGATTCGTCTCATTGCTCCACTTTGTGCCGTACGTGTAAGCACCGGAAGATACTTGAAACTCGTAATGTCCTTCGCGTATGCACGGAACTCATTTTCGTACGGCGTACTTTCGAGTGTTCGATTCGAGACATAGAGATGTACCGGCAGCGCTTTCTGACCTTGTAGTGCATCACGGAGCATACTTCTCATTGGTACAATCCCGATACCGCCTGCAATCCACACCACTGGTTCATCAACATGGCGCAGAACACCTTCTGCGTTGCTCAAATGCAGTTCAGAACCGAGCGGTATGGAATACAGTGCCTGTTTGAATGACGAGTCTCGCAGTCGCATCGCAAACTCGAGAGTTTTTTCATGTGGAGCATTCGCAATTGAGAACTCCCGCACGTACGAGTCTGCGTTGTAATCAGGAATTGCAAGAACCGCGTATTGTCCCGCGCGGAACGAATATCCACGCGGTTTTTCAACGGTAATCTCAATCGCATCAACGGCAATTGTGCGGCGACCGATGAGCCGCGTGCTATAGCGCATAGAATTAATTCGATATAGTCTCAGTCGCTTGGATCACAGTGCCGTTAGACATCAGCTCACTGTGGTCGTTTGCATTTAGAGTGACTTTCACTTGATGCGTACCGTGCGTGGCGAGGATGCTTGCGGGCACGTTGTACCAATTACCATAGACGCGCGCGATCTTAACACCGTCAATATACAGGTGAGCATGTCCCTGATTGGGGATAACCACGCCGTTTACATTCTGAGGTGCGAACTGGAAGTTTGTGGTCGTAATCTCAAGATTCCATCCGCCCATCGAATCCGGATGCATGGTAATCGCGACAGTGGGTTTTGCTGGCCACGATGAAACATCAATTCCGCTATGCATATGCATCTCTGATGTAGTCGTAGTAGCTGCCATCACATGTGTGTCGTGATGCGACATGGTAGTTGGGGTTGTCGATGTGCCATACATCATGCTCGCTGCCATCATGTGATCTTTCATCTGGCCGCGCATTATTTTCACGAGGGCCGGATCGGCTTTCCCCGGTGAGCCTGCATTGAATGGGGGCTGTGGATCATATTCGAGACCAAGTTGTGCAACTTTTGCCGCGTCGCGCCCTGCTATCATCTCGATGAGCTTGAAACTCATATCAATGCCTGCAGAGACTCCCGCTGCGGTAACGTATTTACCGTCGACTGTGTATCGCTTGCCGGTGTATTTCACGCCAAAGTCTTGGAGGTAATCCGCTCCCGTCCAGTGCGTCGAAGCCGCGCGTCCATCGAGAAGGCCCGCAGCGGCGAGTATCCACGCGCCTGTACATACACTCGTTGTGTATTCGGTCTTTTTGTCGGCTTCTTTAAGCCACGCAAGCGTTGTGGGGTCTTTCGATGCGGCGATCGTACCAAACAGTCCGCCTGGCACGACGATAATTGCCGGACTCTTGAGTTCGTCGAAGCTGTAATCCGCTATCATCTTGGTGCCGAAAGCTGAGGCGACCTCGCCTTTTTGTTTAGCGACAGTCACGACTTTGTATCCAGGCATCTGTCCTAATACTTCAAGTGGCCCAATCGCATCCAGTGGCTCGAACTCGTTGTAGAGCACGACTGCGATAACTTTACGAGTATCTGCCATCTCTGAATGCATCGCGCCACTTGATGTGCTCATGAATGCCGCCATCATCGTTTTATGCGAATCTTCAAGCTGCTGGTAGTAGGGATGCGCGTTGCCATCGAGCGCTGCAATCGAGAGCGGTCCGAAGTAGCCAGTTGCAGCAATTCGATGCATTCTCTGCCATTTCATCACCGCCGACTTTGTCATAGAACCGAAGTAGCCCGTCGGTGCTGAAATTTGAAGGAAGCCGTCAGCAAGGAGACGTTTTTGTAGACAGGTAACAGAGTCGCCTCTGTCGCCCACAGAAAGATTCGTCGTAATTGTGCAGGCTTTATTTGTGCTGATGCTCTGAGGAACTTCCCTGCTCGCGCTCGGGGATGAACTATGGTCGGAGAGCGCAATTTGGGGCAAAAGCATTAGCTGTGTTGCAAGTAGTAGCCCAACAAGGGGCATTCTTATATTCATTGTCAGGTTAGGTTAACGACTAAGAGAAAAATCTCCGTGTGTTACCGAAACCTTCTATAAGCGGCTATGCCACGATGCAGATACCGCGCTCGCAACGTATCGAAAAACAGTAACGTGAGGAGCATGTAAAATACAAAACTCGACAAGAGCGAGGCGGTAACAGAGATGGCCGTCTGAGATACGGACACTGAGAGACTGTCGAGAACTTTTTTCTTCTCGTGGTGGAGAGCGGAGTGAAGACTTGTCCATATGGGATTTTCGGTTCGATCAGACTGATTCTGAGCATGCCCATGGGAGTCCGTATAGACGCCATCCGGTATCGGTGTATGGGTACGAATCGGTTCCTCATGTGTGTGTGGAATAACGCCGTGAAGGGTGGGGGCGGTCGTAAATGCAATGACAACCAGTATGGCAATTGCAAGTTTTCCTGAGGCTGATGCAGATGAATACATTAGCACCAGTATGGCTTCAATACTTTATTTTTGCAATATCGTGTATTTTCACCCCACTCTTACTTATCGCGAATTACAAGCGAGAAGGAGACGTAAAAACAGGTACTATTACGGTTTAGAGTTAAAAAACCCAAATATGTATCTACCAATCACTACCTCTACCGCGGTTGTCCTTGGACTGTGGTTTATCATCCTTTCTTCACGAACTATTCTTATGCGCCGTGAAAAAAGAATAAATCTCGGCGACGGTGGTGACCCGTCGATGCTTCGTGTACTCAGAGCTCACGCCAACCTTTCGGAATACGCCCCGATGATGCTCATTCTGCTTTTGCTCGCAGAGATGCAAACGGCACACACTGCACTCTTGTCTTTTGCTGCCGTTGCTTTTATTGCGGGACGGCTTATTCATGGATATGTGTTCTCATTTTCATCGCTCGATACCGGTAAGACGATGTGGCGTGTCGCCGGCATGGCACTCACGCTAACACCTATGCTTGTAGCTATTATTGTGCTGGTGCTGTAGCGTTTCAGGGCGAAGTGAACACACCTCAAAACAGTACCTGAGAACGAGTTATGGCTTTACTTCCCACAAAAGATACGTACTGTAAGACGGTATGAAGCAGTTTCAAGGTCGAAGTGCTGTTCTTGCTACTATGCATGGAAAAGAGCGCGTTATTGCGCCTCTTTTGGAGCACGCACTTGGCATACACGTCATTCTTCCCCCTGAATTTGATACTGATGTATTTGGTACCTTTACGCGAGAAAAAGCTCGTATGGGAAACCAGAGAGATGCCGCGCGCGCGAAAGCGCGCGCGGCAATGCTCCGCACAAACACTGACATCGGAATTGCGAGCGAAGGTAGTTTTGGCCCCGATCCCTCTATCCCCTTTACATCAACAAACATAGAACTGATTTTATTTATTGACGATAACCATGGCATAGAAGCAGTGGGGCAGCACCAGACATACGCCACGAATATGGCGAGCACATGGGTGCAAAGTGCGGAGGAAGCTACTGCCTGGGCACGACAGATTGGTTTCCCTGAACATGGAATCATCGTCCGAACGAAAGAAAACGGTGGTCGTATCATAAAAGATATTCAGACACTCAGTCACCTCGAAGAGGTAGTGCGCTCGCTCATTCGGTTTCCCTGGCGCCGTTACGTCTTTCTCGAAACCGATATGCGCGCCCATAGAAACCCGACGCGCATGCAGGCAATTCATGCGGCGACTAATGATCTTCTCACGATACTCAAGCGCACGTGCCCTTTGTGCGGTACACCAGGATTCTCGCGCTCGCACCAAAAAAGAGGAGCTCCGTGCTCGCTCTGCCTCATGCCAACAGACCAGGTATTCGAGCAGTGGTACGTATGTAGACTATGCGAACACACTTCATTTGAAACAATCGTAGAAACCGTCAATCCCCGCTATTGCAGCCGCTGTAATCCATAGTTGGAAACGCTGGACGAACTAGCTACATTCTGAAGACATGGTGGGGTGTCATCCTTTTTTGAAGCTAAAGTCTTCTCGAAAATCATTGTTGTCGTCGCTGAAATCGGTCACTTCAAAAGTTATGCAGGACGCCGCTACCGCATCTATCTTGAGTTTAGTAAAGAGGGTTTTGCGGGTATGCGCATTGCATTTGTCACGCACCCCGACACTATCAGCGAGCTTCGGGAAAAAATCATATACTTCTTGGAAAATAATCGCTGACAGTTCACAGCATCTTCTTTGCGATTCCTTATTTTTTGTTACAAATAGAGCATGAAGCGCGCTTTCAGTATTGTTCTCAGTATTGTATTACTAGTTCCTGCTTCACTTTTTGCGCTTACCCAAGAAGAGATACAAGCGAGACTCCAAACCCTCTATGGCTCTCTTGCACAACAGCAAGCGCAACGCGTGATTGCGAGCACTACGGTAAGTAGCACTGCACTTGGGAGTGCTCAGGGGAGCATATGTCCCTCCCTCTTTCGAACACTGAAAAAAGGTGACCGTGGAACTGACGTCTCTTCGCTCCAGGCATTTTTAGTGTCAGAGCGCATGATTTCAGATGAGAGCAACACGGGATATTTTGGTGCCATCACCGAACGAGCGCTTGGTCTCTGGCAATCGCGCAACGGTATTGCCCCTTCTCGCTCTGCCGGAACATCAAATGGCTATGGTGTGCTCGATGACCTGACCCGAAAACTCATCGCTGCGAGCTGTAAAGGTCCAAAAATGTGTCCACTCTACAATACGCCACCTTGTAGCGGTGGGTACCTTATTTCCCAAGGCGTTGATGCTGCCGGATGCAACTTGCCAAAACGCTGCTCAACAGGAAGTAACTCATGTCCTGTTTACTCTATTCCGCAATGCCCGAACGGAACATTGATTTCACAAGGCACTGACGCTAGCGGATGTGCTCGTTCGCCGCGATGCAGTACTGAAACGATATCGCGCTGTCCTGTCTACGCTCCCCCCGCCTGCCCTTCCGGCACTCAACCTGCGCCAGGCGGACTCGACGGTAACGGATGCCAGCTGCCTGCGCAGTGTGTGACTGGAGTCTCACAGCAAATGACACTTTCGGTAACCCCGGCACCGGGATCAAATATGGCGATCTTGCCGCGTGTGTATACGTATACCGCGCAGTATGCTGCTGGCTATAGCGGGACAAACACCTCGAGCGACACTGCTTCATACACGATCGCCTATGGTGACGGCACGAGCGCCTCCCTTCCTTTTGGAAGCGTGTCGTGTCCCGTGGAGGGCGGCATGTGCACCGCACTCTTCTATGCACCGAACCGCATGATCATGAATGCCGGTACCTATACCGCAACCGTAAGCCGCAACGGCACTCCCGTAGCGTCGCAGCAGTACACCGTTAATTAGTGATACTCATTTGTGGTAGAGTTGAGGTTATGAAATCACTGTGGCTCGTATGCGCTGTGACACTCTGCCTTCTTACAGGACCAGCACTCCATGCGAGTGTTTCTCATGAACATACTCACAGCTCCGAAGCGCAGTGGAGCGCAATTCACAGCGTCATGCGCAACGACGAGTATGTCCTTTTTTCTGCAGCAAGCGATGTTCTGTGGGTTATTGTTGCACTTACAGGGTATAGCGCACTGTCGCGAATCAAAGCGCAAGAAGTAGTACCCATCACTCACATGCAACGGCATACTGCTCGCGGTATAGCAGATCATCGTAAGTTTCTCTAACGCAAAGATTTCTTGCGTAGCATTTATTTACTGTACTTTTTCTCTATGCGTATCTCTACTTCAAGCACACTTGTGCTCGCTTCTCTCCTTATTCCGTTCGTTGCCTCAGCACACGAACACGCTCACTACAAAATCGGTGACGGATATTACCAGATCGTGATTGGCTCTCTGAATGAGCCGGTATCTGTTGATGACAAATCCGGACTCGACCTTAGTGTCACCAAGTGCTTCAACGCCTCGTGCAAGGCAAAAATGAGTGCCGATGGTGACATGGATGGACCGGCGGGAACACCGGTTAGCGGTCTTGAGAAAACACTTAAAGTTGAGCTCAGTGCAGGCGAAAGCAAAAAAACGCTCTCGATTACTCCGCAGTGGGGCAGACCCGGTGCATATGCAACACCGATTTACTTTACGGTTCCCTCAACATTCTCATACCGTCTTATTGGTGAAATCAACAATACGCCGGTTGACCTGAAATTCACGTGCGTACCGGCAGGCAGCCCAAAGGCAGTCGAAAGCATGGAAGCAGTAAAACTCTCTGACGGAGTCACTCAGATGATGTATGGCGGCAGCTTTACCTGCCCCACCTCAAAATCTGAACTCGGCTTCCCCGAAAAAGCATCGAGTCTGAATGAGACCGCAACCGCGGTTAACTCGCTTGGATCAAAAAGCACCCTCGCCCTTCTTCTCGCACTGGGAGCACTCGCCTTGAGTGCTTATGCGATAGTTCGAAGAACGTAATTCATGCCGCCGCCTGCGCCACAGGCGCAGGCGGCACGCTCCCCTATGAATCTGTACTCTCTCATTCTCACGGGTATTCTCTCGCTCGCTCCTGCTCTTGCGTGGGCACATGCGACACCTATTTCCTATTCGCCTGAGAACAGCTCGGTGGTACAAATAGCACCGAAAGAAATCCTTATTGAATTTAGTGAACATGTTGATGCGCAGGCAAGCACCGTCACCATTCATGCACCCGATGGCAGCCCCCTTCCTTCGCAGGTACCACAAGCGCACAATGGCGGACGAACGCTCACGGTCCCCTTTTCTGCAACCACAAGCGGTGCCTATACCGTCTCATGGAGTGCCGTATCACAAGACGATGGTCATTTCACAAAAGGAACGTATGTATTTGCACTCGGCTCAGGCAGCGTCACAACGGCAGCATCAGTTGAAATAGTTCATATCACCACGGGTCCCGAAGCGCTCGCAATGACGGTTGAACTTGCCGGCAACGGGCTCATCTGGGCCGCGCTTGTACTCTTTATTGTGCTTCGAAAAAAGCGTGCGCACATTCCTTCCTACGATACAGTCGTAACAATCCTGTTTCGAACTTTTTTCTGCGGCGCCCTGCTTGCAATTGTTGGTGGGATATCCCAAATTCTTCTCAAGTCATCAGACCTCGCTGGCATTAGCGACACCTCCTTTGCGCGCGCGGTGCTCACATATATCAAGACAGCAGCAGGTCTTTCAACAGCGGGAAGAGTATGTATTGCTGTAGGAGCGGCACTCGTTTCGGTTTTTCATTTCTCGCGCAGCAAACTGTCTATCCGTCTTAGATTTTTTGACTATGCACTTACGGGGCTGATGATTCTTTTTGCCCTGCTTCGCGCAGTCATTAGCCATGCAACCGCAAATCCATTCCACCCCAACTTCTCAATCGCAGTAAACGTCGTCCACCTCATTGAAAAAGACATATGGTTTGGCATCGTGGCGATAACCGCGGCGCTGATGCTCATACCGAAAACGCGAAGCGCTCTCCACGCACTCCTAGGACCTCTCTTTTCTCTCCTTGCGCTCACTGTTGGGCTTATTTCGGTAACTGCGAGCTACATTATTTGGCTCCATTTGAAATCATTTGAGAACCTCTTTTCGACCGGATGGGGTAGCGCATTTCTTGCGCTCGCATGTGCTGCCATTCTCGTACTTGCCATACGCATCTACCACACCGTCACCTTCCGTTATCGCCCCGAGTTGTTTTCGAAGCTCTTTCCCTTCACCATCAGTCTCGAGGCGGCACTTGCACTCATCGTGATCTACACCTCGAGTATTGTCATTATCACTTCTCCCCCACTACCCTCTGGAGCGCGGACACTTACGGTAAGTGATAATGGTGCAACAATCACCCTCACGCGGAGCATATCGCGTGATGGAGAACTACTACTTTCTGTTTCGAGTGAAAACAAGCCGCTTCTCGTGGCTCACACCACGGATGACTCCGTATCACTCTCGCCACAGAAACGCTTTACCGGTGGATATGCTATCCCCCTTGCACTCATTCCGACCGGTACCCATGCGCTTGAGATTACTCTTCCTCAGAATAATTCTTACGACGCGCATGCAGTCTTTCCTCTCGATGCAACGTTTCTTGCAACTGGTTCCGAACGATACTTTGATTCATTTGCCGTAGTCTTTGCTGCACTTGGTCTCTTTGGTGCCGTACTTGCGTGTATTCTTTTCTATCTTTCAAATACCATCACTTCGCATTTCGTGCGTGCAAGTACAACACTGCCTGCTGTTATGGTCATCACATTTGTGATGGTGGTTATTATCGGAGGCGCAAGCATCACGCGCCTCTCGCACGCATCCTTTGCAAATCCGTATAAAACAGCATGCGAATCAAACGGCGACATGTGGCACCTTATGCAACCGACCTGGGCAGGCGTGCCGACATCTAAAACTCCACGCGAAGGATGCATGTGGGGCATGGGCGCTTTCCCCTATCAATTCCCCGATCGCCGCGAATATGAGTATTATCGCTCACTTCCCCCGGCTTCTGTCACGTACGCGGTAAACCCCAAGCGGATCACCGAAGGCGTACCGACAAACCTTACCTTCTCATTCCGTCGCCCCGACGGATCACCTGCACCGCTCTTTATCGATATGGAGCGTATTTTCCACGTTGTTATTATTAGTAAGGACCAAAAAACATTTGCACACATTCATCCTGAGGACCTGCGGCCCATTTCTGCAGATGAGCGAGACAAAGGTGTATTTACGGTACAGTACACTTTTCCACGTGCGGGTGCCTATCTCGTCGCTGTTGATTACGCAAACGGGCTCACGCTTGGTTCGCACCACTTTACCGTAAACGTTGCCGGAGTGCGCCCACAGCAGAAAGAGCTTGTGACCTACGAAGACACTGGAACATTCAGCGGATATACTGTATCGCTCGACAATCGCACGCGATTTGCTAGCGAAGTTGAGACACTGCAATTTACGGTGAAAAAAGACGGGCAGCCGGTCAAAACACTTGAACCATACCTCGCAGCGAGCATGCACGTCTCGGTCGTAAAAAATGATTTGTCGACGTTTATTCATACCCACGGTGAGGTGCATACTCCTGGTACACCGCAAGCACCCATCACCGTAAAAAATGGGAAGGTACTCCACAGTATGAAAACTATGAGTACCCCTGATCGTTTTGGCCCCAACGTTGAAGCGCACCTCATATTCCCCTCTGCGGGCATCTATACTGTGTGGGCACAGTTTAAGGTGAGTGGAGAGGTTATTCCTGCGGCGTTTACCATACGCGTGGAGGAATAGTAAACGAAAAAGTCCGGTATTGACCGGACTTTGTTCGACATTGTTCTCCCAATTTATTTCTGAATGTAGGGCAAAAGTCCCATGAATCTCGCGCGCTTGATTGCTTCTTCTACCATGCGCTGCTGCTTTGAAGTGAGGCCTGAGCGCTTCTTACCAATGATACGGCCATGCGGGTTCATAAACTGCTTCAAAAGCTCGACATCTTTGTAGTCGACGTAGCGAATATCGTTTTGGGTGAGAATGTTTGACATGTTGGGTAGCCACTAGGGACTGGAGATTTATAGCATAGCACCTTGGCAAAAACAAGCTAAAACGGAATATCGTCCGGATTTATCTCGTCTTTCGGGTACGCTATACCTGTGCCGCCAGGGTTCACCATCTCTTCGGGAGTCTCGTCTTGCTGCTTTTGTCCTCGCGCTGGTGCAGCGCCGCCCGTCACTGCGCCTCCCTTACGGGGTCCAAACTGGACATAATCTGCTACAACCTCAGTACGGTACTGCTTTTGACCGTCTTTCTCCCATGATCGGGTCTGAATACGGCCTTCGACAAACGCACTATCTCCTTTCTTTAAATACTGAGCAACCAGATCTGCCTGCCTGCCAAAAACTGAAATATTATGATAATCGACTTGCTCTTGTTTCTTACCATCTCTATCCTTAAAAACACGATTGGTCGCGAGCGAAAAACTACATACGTTCATACCGGAAGGAAGTGCTCGAAGTTCCGGATCGCGGGTTAAATTGCCGAAAATAATTGCCTTATTGATATACATACCTGTTTTAGAGGCGGTCTTAACTAGTAATGAATTGTTCGTCTCGCCTCCTACCCCTCATTTATACCATGATGCGGTGCGGTGAAACAAAAACCGCCCTATCTGCTCTGAAGGGGCTGTTTTTGCTATGTTCAGGCTGATTACTCAGTGAGAGTTTCGAGCGCCTTGTCGAGCTTTTCCTCGGATACCGGCACCGCCTCCTCTTCACTACGCGCGACAGCTTTTGCTTCACCGCGTTTTACTTCTCGCACTGGAGCAACACGGAATTTAGCACGAGTATCTTCACGAAGAGTGACAAAGACCATTGAGCGAATGATTTCTTTGTTTTTCTGAAGCGCATCCGAAAGATCTTTGGCAAGAGTTGTCGGACTTTCAAATTTTATCCAGCCAAAATACCCACGGTCATGTGCGATACGTTTCCCTTTCTCACTCTGGTACATAGTGTACGCAAGCTTTGTAAGAACAGGCGCGCCCTCTGCGATAAATATGCCCCCCGCCTTCTCAATAATTGAGCGGATACCGCCAACGATTGATTCGAGCTCGTCCTCTTTTACCGATGATGCAATATGATAGCCAGCCTCATACACGCGCAAAACCGCTTCGGTCTCAGCTGCTACTTTTGCTTTCTTTGTTGCCATAAGTCCCGACACTCTAGCATAGACGAAAAAGGGTTGCAAACGCTGGCTCTTTACGCTTCAATAGGACAAGTGGTTCTATCAATGAACCTGCAAGCACGGAGAAACTCATGCCTGCTGAAATACGGTCGCTTGGCGCAGCCAGGCTCAACAAGCAGTTCGATCCGACGTTTCGAAGCACGATGCTTCTCGTCGAAAAAACCGCAACCTATCTTGATGGAAGCGGTCGCTCCGCTTACAAGCAACTGTCGCCTCGTGCGCAACTCGTCTATGCAACAGCCTCAATGAGGCTCACCACAAGCCTTCTTGAGACGGCATCATGGTGCATCGCATGGCGAGGCTACAAAGACGGCGAAACACGCCGTGAGGATCTTGAGAGACAGATGCGGCGCGTGTCCCTCAAGGAAACACAGATTGAGGGCACCCAGCATCTGCCAACAGAACTGGTTACCTTGATTCGAGAGGCGCAAACACTATTCCGGAACATATCTCTCCTCAACGACGGTATTGCTGCGTTTTTGGCTGAACAGGAGCGATCACTCAAAGGGTCCTTATAGGACCCTTCTACTTTTATATTGAAAATAGTCGTCGCGTATTCGTTAGAACTTTTTGACGAACCTCTTCATCATCGAGTCCTTTAATTCGTGCAATTGCCTTTACGGTTTCAGGCACAAAAGATGGTTCGTTGCGTTTGCCGCGGTGCGGGGCGGGGGTAATGTACGGGGCATCGGTCTCAGACAGAAGCATATCGAGCGGAGTATTTTTTACCACTTCGTCATAATCGTGCGTAAAGGTGAGAACACCGGTAAATGAGAGTGTAAAGCCAATATCGAGCCACTCTTTTGCTATCGACCAATCACCAGCAAAGAAATGGACGTCGCCCAATACTTTTGCATGCGACTTTACTATCTGGAGTGCGTCGCGGTACGCTTCGCCATCACCTGAACCTTTTGGTGCTGAGCGGATATGGAGCATAAGCGGCTTGTTCAAGCGATTTGCGACTTCAATGTGCGCCATGAATGCCTCGGTTTGAATCTTCTTAGTGTCTTTTTCGAGGCGATAGTAATCAAGCCCGCACTCACCCACCGCAATAACCTTTGAGTCTTGGCCGAGCGCTACGTATTTTTCAATATCAAAAATCTCACCCCGTGATGTAAACTCTTTTCCGCCCTCGCCCAATTCTTTCTCGTCATGATATGACTTACTCGTATGTATTGGATGAAGACCAATTGTCGCCCATGCATTGTCCCATTTTCGTGCGAGCTCCACTGCAGAGAGAGATGTGTCGTACTGAGTCCCGACGATATTCATACCCACCCCGGCATCGTGTGCTCGCTGCATCACCGCATCACGGTCGTCATTATAGGCAACAAAATTGGTGTGCGTGTGAGCATCAAAATATTTCATAGAAGCTCACCAAATCTATCGGTGTTAAATATGTAAAACCCCACTGTCTTTATTGAACCACTTTCGACTCTAATATTTATTATCTGTAGCAAATCAAAAAGGGTAGGTAGAAAATCTTTATGATTTTCAGTTGCGAGAACTGATTGATTAGTGAGCCTTTTTGGGATTGAATAACGTGCCACCTGAGCCGCAAAAAGCAGGTCAGCAAAGCCAGATTTTTTATTACCACCTTGATAGCGATATATCTTCTCTATCTCATATGCTCTTTTGTACACCTCAGAATCAAGCGGTAAAGTCATACCACCATCACTTGTCTTAAAAATACTTTCAAGAAAGTCTAGTGCTTTTTGGTGATTATTAGTTCCTCGTACAAACTCCAACTTTACAACTTCAGAGAGTACAAGTCCTATACTTGCCTCTCTCATTTGTTCGTACAGAGAAATGAACTTGACACTTTCGGCTGAATCTATCAGCACATTTGTGTCGATAAGTATTGAGCTATTCTTCGGTAACTGTAATTTCGTTTGCGCGTGCATATGTTTCGCGGACACGTTTTATATCTGCCGCTACTTCACGAGCGAGCGCTATTAACTTTTCGTCCCATACAGGTACAGGATTCGCCTTTATGGGGTGTGTTGTTCCCACGTTGTTCATACTTTCATTGTACCTATGGCTGCCTTAAAGACAATATTGATGATTGAATTACTCCTTCCTTGGAAAGAGGTTTTCTGGCTTTTTGTTGGTAGTAATTGCATCACAAATTATTTTTGAAACTGTTGGGGTGATTGGCTCCAATATCTTTGCAATTTTAAACAACTCCGTTGTGAGGTGCGTAATCTGCTCTTTCCCTTTCTCTTCATCTTCCTTAACTACAGAAAATGGTTTTTGCTCAGTAATATAGTTGTTCAGTCCAGAAATCCGCATCTGTACATGGGACAAATATGCATTGTAGTCGTATGCGGCAATAGCTTCTGAAAGCTCTGCGTTCTCAAACGATATATCAGGCGAAACAGGACTTCCTGCCAAGTGTGTCTCCGACAGTTTCAGGATACGAGAGGCAAGATTTCCGAGACCGTTTACCAAATCCGCATTATATGCCTCTTTAAGTCGCTCCATGGTGAAATCAGAATCTTCAAATGAGTGTATGTGGCGTAAGAGGAAGTAACGCAGCGCATCAGTGCCATATTCATCAACGATTGCATACGGATCAATAACATTACCGAGCGACTTGGACATCTTCTGTCCGCCACTCGTAATAAACCCGTGAATCACGATTTGCTTCGACATCGGAAGGCCTGCAGAAAGAAGCATTGCTTGCCACATCGCTGATTGCTGGCGCAAGTTATCTTTCCCCGCCACTTGAATACCGTTAGGCGCAGAGACCGTACCCCAAAACTTTTCAAAGGTAGCAGTATCTTCTGGCCAGCCGAGTGTAGAAATGTAGTTAATCAGTGCATCAAACCAGACATACATGACATGCTCATCATCACCCGGCACGGGGACTCCCCATGGCATTTTTTCTTTACGACGCGAGATAGAAAAGTCTTCGAGTCCGCGCTCAACAAACGCCTTAATTTCGTTAAAGCGGAAATCAGGAACAACAAATTGGGGGTTTTTTATATACTCGTCGAGGATTTTTTGTTGGTATTTTGACCATCTGAAAAAGTAGTTCTCTTCACTGATGTGTTCGATATCCATTTTGGGGTGGATAGGACAGCGACCGTCTACCAATTCCGAATCAGTTTTTTCGAGTTCGCAGCCGACACAATAATTCACTTGGTAGTTTTTCTTGTAGATGTCTCCGGCTGCCTCACAACGCTTCCAAAACTCTTGCGCCGCCGCTTTGTGGTGCGGGTCAGTAGTACGAATGAAGTGGAGGCCTTCGTAGAGATTTAATTTTTCCTTTAGCTTTCTAAACTTTGCCGCATATTCGTCGACGTACACTTGGGGCTCTTTTCCCTCTTCTTGTGCCTTGCGCCAAATCTTGAGTCCGTGTTCATCGGTACCGGTGTTAAAAAATACTTCGTCACCAAGAAGCGCGTGGTAACGCGCCATTGCATCTGCCTGCACAATTTCAAGCGCAAATCCAATATGCGGATCAGCGTTCACATACGGAAGCGTCGTCGTGAGGTAAAATGGTTTTCCCATGAGACTAGCGTACTCTCTTTCCTACGTTCGTGCCACTTTTGATTCAGTGTAATCTTTCGCAAGCTCTTGAAGTGCAGCGGCAATCGGAACAGCGAGGAGAATCCCCAAAAAACCCGCGAGTTTCCCACCGATAATAAGAGAAAGGATTACGAGAAGTGGTGGCACACCCACGACGCGCGTTACAACAAGCGGGTATAAGAGGTGGCTTTCAAATTGTTGCAGTATGAGATAGAACGCAAGTACAAGAAGTCCCTGTGAGATGCCGCCATCAATGAGCCCAATTGCAACGGCGGGTACTGTTGCGAGAATCGGACCAAAAACTGGCACGAGCTCAAAAATACCCATAAGAATAGCAAGAAGGAGCGCGTGACGTACATCGAGAATAGTGAGACCAAGGTAGACTAGCATCGACATAATGACACCAAGCAACAGCTGTCCTTGCATCCAAAGACCAATTTTTTTGTGAGCACGCTTCCACAAGCCAAGTACGTAGGTTTGATATTTTGCCGGAGTAATGAGAGAAAGAAAATCGTCGACACTTGTCTCAATAACCGCAAAGTAGAACGAAAATATGAAAATGAGTGCGAAGCTGGTCACCCCGCCAAAGACGCTGGTAGCGGCAGAAAAAGCATTACCGAATGTCCCGCCGAAATCGAGCTGCGAACGCAGTGAAGACACCAAGTCAGTCATACTGATTTCAGACGGACGCGCAAGGCCCAGAATATCTGCATACCGGTCAAATGCATTGAAGTGATTGAACGTTTCGAGATAGTGCGGCAACGCGACAATAAGGAGCGCTACGTCCTCAAGAAGCGATGGCAAAAAAACAAAGAAGATAGCAAAGAGGAGGGCAAGAAGCGCCGAATAAATAAGAACAACCGAAAGCACGCGAGGGGTGCGGTGGCGAACGAGCCACCGAATTCCCGGCTCGAGCGAGGATGCGATAACAATCGCGGTCAATAGAACCATCACCAAATCACGCAGGTACCACAGCACCCACGCCCCCGTACATATCAACAAAAATGTGATGACCGAACCAGGAGTAACGGTGATTGAGTGGTGGCTCATACCCCTATGATACTGGGAAGTTCGGTAATAGCCACGCGCCTCTGTTCACCAGTATCTCGCTCACGCACTGTTGCCGTTTCATCTTCGAGCGTGTCAAAGTCGACCGTAATGCAGTACGGCGTACCAATTTCATCTTGACGGCGGTACCGCTTACCAATGTTGCCGTTATCATCCCACATAATCTGTGGAACTTTTGCTTTAAGTGTCGAATAGAGCGTATGCGCCTTGCCGACAAGTTCGGGTTTGTTCTTTAAGAGCGGAAAGACTGCTGCTTTAACAGGCGCAACTGCTTTATTAAAGGCAAGGTACGTGCGCGACTCTCCATTCATTGTATCTTCGCGATAGGAACTTGCGAGGACGGCGAGAACCGTGCGGTCCACTCCAAATGATGGCTCGATTACGTGGGGGATAATCGGGGGCTCCCCCTCTCCACCTTGCATACTGAGTGCCTGGCCCGAGGCAGTAGCGTGCGCCGTGAGATCAAAGTCCGTGCGATATGCGAGGCCGTAGAGCTCTTTGCGACCAAACGGGAAATCGAATTCAAAATCAATAGTACGTTTTGAGTAGTGAGCACGATCCCCATCTCCCACCTCAAGCTCATGCACTCTCTCAGTTGCAATTCCAACTGCTCTTACCCAATCGTGGATAGCGAGTCTAAAGTTTTCAAACTGCCCCTTCCACATCTCTGGCTTTACAAAATATTCAATTTCCATTTGCTCAAACTCACGAGAGCGGAAAATAAAATCACGGGGTGCTATTTCATTGCGAAATGCCTTGCCGATTTGCGCAACACCAAACGGTAACTTTGGGCGCATGGTGTCAACGATATTTTTGAAGTTGACGAATATGCCACCTGCCGTTTCTGGGCGAAGATATGAAATAGAAGACACATCCTCAAGAGGACCGATATTAGTCTTAAACATCATGTTGAATTGCCGTACCTCGCCGAAAATGCCACCGCATTCGGGACACTTCTCCCCCACATGATCTGCACGAAATCGTTTTTTACACTTTTTGCATTCAACTAAGGGGTCAGAAAATCCTGCCACATGACCACTCGCTTCCCATACTTTTGGATTCATAATGATCGCCGCATCAATACCATGCATATCATCACGGCTTTCGACAAACATTCGCCACCACAAATTCTTGATGTTGTTTTTAAGCGATACTCCCAGGGGGCCATAATCCCACGTGCCTGCGAGACCTCCATAAATTTCAGATCCTTGAAAAAGAAAGCCACGCCGCTTACAGAGCGAGATGATGTTCTCCATTGTTGCATTCATGTCTTGAGAATACTAGGAAAGCGATAAAACGTCGAGCTATTTTATCACGGTAGCATTTACCGCGGAAAAACCTGACTCCCCCGCATAGCGCGTGCCACCGCCTGCCTGAGAAACACTAAGGAGATTTGTGGTTACATCGGGAGTTGCCGTTCGCTGGACTCCCGTACCCACGGCATCTTGGCCTATAAGAGTTACATTTTTCACGAGAACGGGAGCACTACCGATCTGGCTTGCCGAGGGGGTGAAGCCGATTGAAATCGCTACTTGGCGTGGCGCTTTTCCGCTGAGGCCTGTGCCCGGCTCGATAGTGTTTAGGCGCCAGACGATACGGCTGTTTTTTGCATCGAACTCTATCTTCTCGCTTGAGGGGGTGTGGAAACCAGTCCAGCGAACATATGAAGGAAGTTCGGCGGTCAAAACCGCATCGTCAATCTTGCTTGTCGTGTTTGTAACGGTAAAGACCAGCGCATACGTCGTTTCATTGCCGACTTTAGGAGGTAGCGGTCCTGCAGAACCAAACGGGTTAGTGTAATACAATCCCTGTGCTACGAGTTGCAGGTCGCTTGCAATCTTGACTGTCTTTGATGCCGCCGACTGCAGGTTTTCCGGCACTCCTGATTCTGAGAGCCGCGCGCCGCCGGCATTCACGCTAACTATGAGCCGGGGATCACGCAGCTGCATCAGTACCTCGCTTGAGGGCATAATGAATGAAAAACTGACAGTACCCGAGGCATCCGGTGCAAGCGTGCCAAGCGTGCCATTGGTAGTCGACTTATCCCATAAAATCACGTTATCAGAGGAGCGGTAAAATCCATCCGTTGTTTTAACGCCAGTTCCTTCAACCAAAACCCCCGATAGACGCGCCGCAATAACGGCGTTTGATATGGGAACTCTGAGATTGTTATGCCATCCGATCGTGACCACCACCGTTTCTCCGGGCGCGACAACAGCATTACTTCCCGTACCATGATTCGTAACGATTGAAAGGTCGATGAATGGTTGAGTAATTGTGGTCGCAAACCGCTGCTCATAGAGCGGGACGGTGATTGACGTGTCCGCCGGTTTCTTTTTTGTCCCTGCAACAAAACGGAACGTACGCGCATCACCCTTCTCACCACGCACCGCTCCGCGCACAGTTAGTATTTTTTTCTCTCCTGGACGAAAGTCGCCGAGGTCCCAGAGCGATGCCTCACCTTTAACTGGCACCGGATCAACTGAGCTCAAAGTAAATCCAAATGGCATTTCAGCACGTACAAAGACCCCTCTTAGCACCGTAGAAGCATTCGAGGAGACAGTCACTACGATTTCTGTGGTTTGACCAGAGACAGTCTGTGCATTCCCCTGCACTTCGACCGCAAGGGGAGATGTTACAAACGCAATCGCGTATTTTTTTTTTGCAACAAAGACGGAATTCGAACCAGCGAGTCGATACTCAACTTCCACAGGAATAACAGCGCGATCACCGCCCTTACCAGACAAAACAGCGGAGACGGTTCCTTGGCGTCGCCCCCCGGGCTCGATAGAGCCGAGCGATATGCGCTGTTCAGGGACATCAAGTGAGGTATCGGAGACTGACCGGGTACCGGGCGGATATGAAATTACAAGATCAGCAAGCTCAAGAGCTGTTCGATTTCGGTTCGCGACGACGATTTGAAGTGAGACGGGCTCACCCCCAGTTGCCTGCTCTGGCCCCACCACCGTGATATCAATGTTTTCCGGCACTGCAGGCAAACTACCGGTACCGAACGTAAAGTAGTAGGCAAAGAATGCGCTCGCGCCCAAAAAGAAGATACCCGAAATAATAAGGAGTGTCGTCAGAAGCGTCCGTGCCCAGCCGATAGTGCGCGGAGCAAATGTTCCTGTCGCTGCACCCGATTCATCTCGACGCCACTCTTCGGGCAATTGTGTTTGATGGTGGAGCTCGCGTCGGTCTCGGTCGTGAAGTAGCGGCGAGAGCGAACGACTGTACATCGTCCGACGCAATCGTTCTATTTTTTCTTTCTCGTGGTCCGAGAGCGGGTCCATGCCCTTATTGTATCATTTGCGCTTTTTTTGCTTTTTATCAGAGTGTACAAACAAAAGCTCGTCAGGGAGGCGGAAGAGGCCTTCGTCGTTTTGTTTCTGCTCCATGAAGTGAGCGATGAAACCGATAGAACGTGGAATCACAAAGAGCGCGTTAAAGAATTCTGCATCAATGAGTGAGGTGAGCTCGCGATGCGTGAGACCTTCGCATTCGGTCAAAATATCGAGCGTGAGTGACGCAATAGCACCATCAACATTCAGGATAAGTGTCCCCTGCTTGCCGGTCATTATCTTTTCTACTGCACGAGCGAAATCATAATGAGGATGCTTTTTGAGAAGTGAGGCAAAGCGTGAAAGTTCTTCCACGCGCGGGTCAGGAACACCGACGCGATACTTGCGGTGACCAATACCAAGGATGAGTCTGCCGGCACGAGTTTCTTCTTCGACAAATGTTTTTGCATCCTTTCCCGCAGCAACACCGCGAAGCCACGTGCGCGCTGACTCA
The DNA here is from genome assembly GCA_009924895.1 of bacterium. Taxonomy (GTDB): domain Bacteria; phylum Patescibacteriota; class Minisyncoccia; order Phycocordibacterales; family UBA2100; genus UBA10103. The sequence continues at coordinate 96,351 of RFQR01000003.1, read as the reverse complement.
TTAATCGCACCACCAAAGCGTGGCCCTACAGTGAGTAGCCCTGCGACAAGCGATGAGACAAGATCTTTTCCTGCTCGAGCAGTTACCATGGTGTTTACTGCGCCAGAGACATGACCACCGTGGTCGATGAGCTGCGTCAAAATACTTTCCGTAAATGCTGCAGTAACGTCGGAGACGTCGCGACCCAAAAGAGCAGAGAGTGTTGCACGAGCAAATGCATATGACTGTGATTTTGCCAACTTTTTGCCTGAGACATATTCGGGTGTTGATTCAAGGTCAACAATTTCTCGAGTTGAGAGAATGCTTTTTGCGCGATTCATAAGAGGTGTGATTGATGCAGAAACGTCTTCGAGAACTTCCCCAGGAAGTGATTTCATGGCTTCTAAAAATTCAGGGAATGTTTCTGGTGCTATTACACCAACAGCATGAAGTGCATCACGCTTCGCACGCGCGCTTTCATCATTGCGCGCAACGAGTGCTTTTGCATGACCAAACTGCATGCGCTCCTCAAACGCTTCATCAATGGTGCCCGCGACGTACGCAAGGACGGGCTTCGTAAGCTTTTTTGTGCGAACAAGGTCAGCGATTTCATATTCATCCACGCCACCAAGTTCACCAAAATACACAACTGCTTTTGTTTGAGAATCTTCCTGCGCGAGTTCAAGGACGCGCGAAAGTGAGGTAATCGGGAAACGGTCACCACCAATTGAGAGAGAAAATGATGTCCCCTTCCCACTGTGCGCCGTTGCCACGATGAGTTCGTTGGTCATGCCGCCAGAAGTAGAAACCACCGCAAGAGAGCCTTTCTGCGTGAGTTTGCCTTGCGCAATTTGTGCAAGCCCAACACCGCCTGATGCCCCAAGCTTCAAAACTCCTGAGACCAAAATGCCGACACCTGATGGGCCCGCAATTATTTTTTTATCACCCCAGAGCGCAATCAAATCAGTCGCGTGTTTCTCCGGGACGTTTTCTGCAAAGACGTGTGCACCGAGTGCTTTTGGAAACAATTGGAAGAAAAGATTAGTCGTTTCAAAAACACGACGACCTGACTGCAGGTTCAAAAGCCATTGTGCTTCTGGTGCAACAATGAGCGCTGCGGCCATGTCTTTCACGCACGGTATCAGTACTTCTTTGGTGCCAAAGAATAATTTGAGAGTACTGCGATTGGCAATAAGACACACTTTGACTGACGGCTCGGTTTCCCCCGAAAGAAAATCAAAATCAAGAATCGACTGCAGAATTGCTGGATGATTCCCAGCCACCACGATGCCGTTATTATTTTTTCGAATCTGTTCAATGAGTGACATAGTTATTTGATGAAGTGGATAGCGTCGCGCATTGCAGCGGTGATAGGGTCGACTGAACTGTAGATAGAGCCAAGAAGATTTTCTTTTTCTAAAAAGGTACGCATGTGCGCAAGACCTGCTGCCTCGTTTGGCCCACCGCGGCGTACAAAGACTTTGATCCCTTGCTTGCGGAGCTTCTCCGCTGACTCAGAAAGCGCATCAATAACACCTGCAAAGGTTGATTTGATGTCAGTGAAGTTTGCAACACCTCCCGCAATTACGAGCGCTTTCTTTTTTGCTTTTGAGTCGAGCATGAGCGCAAGAACTTCCTTCGTATATAAATATGTTTCTTCGCGTGTAGGACCTCCACTGTATTCCCCGTAATTACCCAAGAGTTTCCCTGCTCCGAGCGCCTGCGCTTCATCGGCAATCACAATCGAACCACCACCACCTGAGAGGAGGAGAAAAAGCGCGCCGTCAGGATTTAAGACGGAAAGTTTGAGTGACGCAGGAGTTGTCGCTGCCAAATCTTCGACATGTTTCTCAACATCATGTTTCGCTTTTGACTTCACAACATCGTCTTCGGACCACTCGCGTGTGAAATACGCTCCTGCACTATCAACTAGACACGCGGCATCGAGAAGTGCCACTCCGTTTTCTCGCACAACGAGCGGATTAATTTCCAAAAATGTCATAAAACTTTTTTCAAATTTTTCCACGAGCGAAACGAGGAAACCGTGCGGAAGACCCGTCTGTGTTTCTGCAGAGAGGATGGACTCTGGTGTTGAGAGTACGAGCATCTGTACTTTATCTGGATGCTCTTCAATATTTACTCCACCATCTTTTGTATACAAAAGTCTCACACCGTCACGAACGCGCTCGAGCGAAAGGTACTGCTCTTCATTATTTTCGTGTTGAAACACTGGCTCGGCAATAAACTGAGTGAAACCCTTCTTCTCCCATTCTTTAGTAGCGGTAACTGCCTCTCCTGCACTCACGCCCACTTTTACCAACCCTTGTTTGAAACGCTTCTTTATTCCCTGATCAACTTTTACTACCCATTTTTTAGAAGCTGAAAGTGCTTGCTTTTTACCTAAACGAATTTGCACACCGTTATATCCTTCTCCTAGCAGAATCTGCTTCGCTTTCCATTCTGAGATTTTTACTCGTGCCATGGAGAAGACTCTACCATAACTAAATGGTGCTGTGCACGGTCGGAATGTTCTTCATCCACAATAAAGCCAAGGGATTTTGCCAACCCTTCACTTGTTGGATTTTGATTGTGAATACCAGCCCAAAAACGAGCTTTGGGAAATGCGTCTCGGTACGCACTCATGCACAATCGTGCAAATGGTTTCATAAGCCCCATGCCTCGATACGGGAGGTACGAACGGTATACAATTGTGTGCCAGTTTCCTGCACCTACATCTTTCTTTTCAAATTCTGCGCGTTCATCATCGTTTAAATGCTTCAATGATTTTCGCCCGAGTGACTTTGGCCCAAACCACGCAAGTCCAGCAAGCCCTCCACTTTTTGAAATAAGTGCAAATGGCGTTCGGTCTTTTGCATACCACTCTTCGTACGAACCAAGTCCAAAACGTTCTCGATCAGAGGTATTGTTTTGAATTTCCACATCACTTTCATCGAGTGATTTCTTTTTGAGTTCATTTGCCCATTCACGCGAGAGTCCGAGAAAAACACTAAACACTTCTCCGGTCTTACTCGTCACCTCCCCTATTTTTTCAGTCGTAAAAATTACTGGCGGTATCTGCATGTACGTACTCTACGTTACAAGTGTGATTCCGACAACGCAGTATTAATGTGCGACAAAAATAATTCTCGCTGCACACGAGCTGATTCCATATCATCTTCAGCAAAAGAAGTGTTAGCAAAGAGTGCCGTATTGAGCGCCCCTGGAGAAAGATATCCAAGAGAATATAGGACGCGCGCAACGGAAAGTAATTCAATCACTGAGCATTCTTCTTTTGTGGCGGTAACAAGCACCTGTCGTTCGGACAGAAGCGTATCAAAAAGGTATTGATTTTGTTCTTCACCCAAGACGAGTCGCAACACCAAACGCGCAGTGCGCATGAATGTCGTAACAGAGTGTGGCGAGAGGGATTTGCACAAAGATACTGCACCCACGGCACGCCATCCACGCTTTCCTTTGACCAAAGACACCGTGATATGTGAACCACTTTGGAGCGCGTAACGCATTTTTGAACTCTCGGCACGCACGGCTCCCGCTCGCGCACGCACGAGCCCAAAATCTTTCGTAAACAGTGCAAACACGCGGTCAGATTCGCCGTATTCACGACTTCCGAGTACGAGTGCTTCAGTGTTGTATTTGTGATACATGCCTATTCAAGTGCAATCGAAACGGAACCCGAAGAAAGTTGTATCTCTTCTTTTCCTTGACCAAACGTAATCTGTACACGCGCCTCTTCAAGTTCTTCTTTCGCTTTTTCTACAACCACTTTTGCATTTTCACTAACCGTCAATTGCGCCATTTCACCTGGCTTCAGATTATTTTTCTTGCGAAGCGCTTGTACGGCGCGCACAAATTCACGCGCATCACCTTCAAGTTTTAGGGCTGGAGTAAGCAACGTATCCAGCAAGACCTCCTCCCCTTCTATTACTTCTTTCACGTTTACTTCATCGGCAATCACTGCGAGTAATTCTTTTCTGTTTTTCTCGGGAGCGTGAACCAATTTTGGTACGGTGAGGCGCGCGAGCGGTTGGCGTACTTTTATCTTTGCTTTATCACGCGCTTCGAGCGCACGTGAGGCGAGAGCGCGAACTTCACTCATCGCATCAATCATGCCGTCTTTCTTTTCGCCAAACAATCGAGAGAAGAATGTTTTTTGTCGAACTACCGGCCACTGTGCAAGATGGATACTGTCTTTCATACCAACACCACGAGAGATACTTTCTGCAATAAACGGTGTAATCGGTGCCATGAGACGCGCAAGGAGGAGAAGGCACTCTCGCTGCATTGCAAGTGCGTATTGCTTATCTTTACCCTCACCTTTCATGCGATCGCGCGAGCGACGTATGTACCACGTCGAATAGTCTTCAATGCAATCGCGCAGGGCGCGACACGCTTGCGGTGTATCATACGCATCCATCGCACGCGTTACCTCTTCAACCGTCTCATTCATGCGAGCACGCATCCAACGGTCGAGCACGTGCGCACTATCATCCGCCATTGTAATACCGTCATATTCTGATTTATAGAGCTCGTAGAATTTGAACGTATTCCAGAGCATCGACACAACACGGTTGTGCGCATCGCGAACATCTTCATCGCGGAATCTGATGTCTTCTGACTGCATGACTGGAGAAGACATAAGATAGAAGCGCATTGAGTCAGAGCCGTACTGATTAATGAGATCAAGCGGGTCCGTGTAGTTACGTTTTGATTTTGAAATCTTCTCCCCGTTTGCCGCAAGAATGGTGCCAGTTGATACAACATTCTTAAACGCGAGGCGGTCAAACAGAAGTACCCCGAGTGCATGCATGTAGTAGAACCATGTTCGCGTTTGTGCGATGTATTCAGCAATAAAGTCCCCCGGCGAGCGCTTCAGGAATTCTGTCTTGTTTTCAAAGGGATAGTGCTGTTCAGCAAATGGCATAGAACCCGATTCCACCCAACAGTCCACGACTTCGCTGACGCGTTCATATTCGTTCCCTTCGGCATCCAAGAGCACCATCGAATCGATATAAGGGCGATGCAAATCAATCTCACCGCGGTCGTTGCGTGGCAACGGCATGTACGGAATATCGCGCACGCCTGCGTTGTGCAAGAAACGACCATCACTCTCTCGAAGAGAAAACGCACGCTTTGCCGTCTGCACATCATCTTCGCCCAGAGCCACCGATTCCATGAGGAGAATCGGTGCATCATGCGATACGATCAAGATACGTTTATTGTTGTATATCTCCTCTAGGTGCGCAAGAAGTGATCCTACACGTGCACGAACATCGCCCCATGTTTCACCGCCAGGAACCGCTTTCGAGAACCTCTCTCCTACCTGTGAGAAGTGGGCAAGATACTCGTCGCGCGATTTTCCTTCAAACATACCAAAATTTGTTTCCGATACTCGTTCGTCGATGATGATACGTTCATGCAGCATACCTAACCTATCAGCGACGATACCCGCAGTTTCGACGGCGCGCACTATTGGAGAAGAGATAATAATATCGGGTTTTTGCATTTTCTCCGCTTGAAGGCGTACCTGCTTCTTCCCCTCCTCGGTAAGCGACATAGCATGCTCATTTGTAGAATTCAAAATCGAACGAACATTATTTTCTGCTTCGCCATGGCGCATAGCGAGATAAGTATTGCCACTCTTTTTTACTCGACTCCGAATGTCTGCAAGCGACTCAACAATCATCACGCGCGGACCGTTTTTCTCTTTCCAGATAGGAAGTGGTGATGCCCAAAAGCGGTTGCGGGAAATGGTCCAATCAGGAGCGTTGGCAACAATGTTGCCAAAGCGCCCATCTTTTAAGTGGCTCGGCACCCAATTTACTTTCTGGTTTTCAGAAAGCATTTTTGCTTTGACTGACTGGATGTTGATGAACCACGAAGAGACTGCGTTGTAGATGAGCGGTGTCCCACAGCGATAACAGTGCGGGTATGAGTGAGTATTATTTTTGCGCTCGAACATAAGTCCGCGCGTTTCCAAATCTTTCTTAATATCTTTTTCTGCATCTTTGATGTATTTGCCGCGAACAAACGCAGGAGCTTCGTCAGTAAAGGTGCCGTTGGCTGCAAGAAGCTGCACCATCGGGAGCCCTTCTTTTTGTCCGAGCACAAAATCGTCCTCACCATACATAACGGCGGTGTGGACGATTCCAGTTCCTTCACCGACCGAAACGAAATCGGCAGCGAGAACGACATATTTTTTACCTTCATGCTTTTCAACTGGAGTGACCGTGTAAAGTGGCTCGTAGACCAGGCCCACCAATTCACTCCCCTTATATTCTTTCACAACCGTGTACTCGTGCTCAAAAAACACTTTTGAAAGCAGTTCTTTTGCAACAAAAAGATTTTCACCTTGTGAGCCGTGTATTGCTACTTTCGGATTTTGTTTTTTATCACTAAGAGTATTCACAAGCACATACGCGATATCATTCCCCACTGCGAGCCCCACATTCCCCGGCAGAGTCCATGGTGTTGTTGTCCAGGCAAGTATGTACGTGTTCTCCGGTAACTTATAGTTCGCTGGTTCTTTCACTTTAAACTTCACCATCACCGCTTCTTCGGTGATGTCTTTATAGGTGTTGTCCATCGCTATCTCAGCTTTGGCGAGCGGCGTCTCACAGTGAGTGCAATACATCAAGACTTTACGTCCTTCGTACAAAAGTTTCTTGTCCCACAATTGTTTGAGTCCCCACCACACTGATTCTATGAACGTGTTGTCCATCGTCTTGTACGAATTTGAAAAGTCTACCCAGCGGCCAATACGCTCAACATACCGCTCCCAATCGTGCACAAACTGAAGCACCATTGATTTGGCTTTTTCGTTAAATGCTTTTACACCGATTGTCTGAATATCCTTCTTTGTTTTGAGTCCAAGCTCTTTTTCAACAAGCGACTCGATAGGCAGACCATGACAATCCCAACCCCAACGTCGGCGCACACGATATCCGCGCATTGTCTTGTAGCGTGGCACGACGTCTTTAACGATAGATGAGAGGAGAGACCCGTGGTGCGGAAGACCAGTTGCAAACGGCGGGCCATCATAAAACACAAACTCGCCGTTAGGAGCTGGCTTTTGTAACGACTTTTCAAATGAGTTGTCGGAGCGCCAAAACGCCACCACCTCTTCTTCCCTCTTTGCTGTGTCTGACTTTTCCATAATTCGTATCCTAACAGAATATGCCTTACAAGTCAGGACCGCCACTAAGGGCGGTCCTTTCTCTATCGACGAATCGGTGGCCACTGCATGCGACTGGGACCATCACTTGAGACAACGGTGATTTCTGCTCCCGGTTCGCACCCGGAACAAAAACTTACGATTGTCTTACGCACCTCATCGTCCATGAGATGTCCAGGAATTGTCACCGAATGTCCTGTTTCTCGCTCAATGAGAATCACATCGCCCATGCAGTGCAGCATGATGTCAGCGTGGATGCGTCCCGGCTCAGTGGTTTTAAACGTAGCCATGTCGGTATCCTTTTTCGACACGTTGGTACTTGTTCAATCAAAGCGAGATTTAGGACTTCGGTCAAGAAGAGTTACTCACATCTTCTCTGGTGCAGAAATACCAAGTACCCATAAACCGTTTTGAAGTGTCTGACGAACCGCATCGACAAGCGCGAGCTTGTGCGCGGTATCCGGTGTGTCCATGATTTTTTCTTGTGCGTACCATGCATTGAATTGTGACGCGAGTTCAATAAGAAACGTTGCAACGTGGTGCGGTTCGTATTCGCTTGCAGCGCGCTCTACCACTTCTGGGAAATGAACGAGGTGTCGTACGAAATCAGGCATTACGCCAAAAGCATCGATAACTGGCGTTATACCAACACTCTTCCCTTTTTCAAGAAGTGACGTGCAGCGTGCATGAGCATATTGGAGATAGGGCCCAGAATCGCCTTCAAGTGACAGAGAGCGCTCACGGTCAAAAATAATATCTTTACTCGTTCCACCTTTCAGGACTTGAAATTTAATAGCAGCTACCGCGATTTGTTGTGCTAGCAATTCATGGTTCTCTGCACGACTTTCTTTTGCACGTTCAAGTGCAGCATCTTTTAGTTCACCAAGAAGTGACTCTCCGGTGATGACAGAGCCGGTTCGTGAACTCATTTTTCCGCTCTGCAATTTCATCATGCCGTGCGGCACGTGCAGTAATTTTGCTGCAACACTTGGAAGTACTTGCTCCATAGCCTTTTTGAGGACTTTGAAATATTCAGTGATTTCGTTTGCAGTTACGATGATGAACTTCTCTGAATGCGGGTATTCATCTTGTTTCATCTTTTCGAGCCCTAATTCTTTTGCCTCATAGGTTGGCAAACCTTGCTTGTTGAGAAAGACGCGGGTATGGAGACCATAGTCTTCTCCTTTAAACACTCGTGCACCATCTGACTCAGGAAAAATTTCAGGGTGTGCAAGAACTATCTCCTTCCCTACTGGCGCTGTTTCAGATTCGAAGTAGTAACGATTAAATTTCGTTCCCAAAATTGCGTAGATGGCTTCAAACGCATCGAGTGACGCTTTGCGTCCGGAGTCGTACAGTTCATTCAGTTCCGCATCAGAGCGGTCATACAATTTTTTATTAAGCGCATCGATTTGAGTTTTTGCAGTTTCATCTTCTTTGTACGCAGTAGCGCCCGCGGCATAGGCTGCACCAAATTCATCAGCACTTTCGGGGTGAATACCTAATTTTTTAATTCCCCAGATAGCACAGGCAACATGCACACCCAAGTCGCCTTGATAGTTTGCGCGCACAACTGTCGCGCCTTGCGATTCGCACAAACGAGCAAGCGACTCACCGATGGTATTACTCATCAAGTGACCAATGTGGAATGCCTTAAACGGATTCGGGTCTGTGTATTCACACAAGATGGTTTTATCTTTGAGAAAATTTCCTCTTCCCCACTCATTGGTTCGTGCGCCAGCGACAGCCTCAACAAGTGCTTGTGTGGAGAGGAAAAAGTTTATAAACCCTGGTCCAGCAATTTCTATTTTCTCTACTCCTTTAATCGTTCCCAGTTCGGCAACAATTTTTTCTGCCGTTGCGCGCGGCGGCATCCCCGCCTGTTTTGCAACCGCAAGAGCAACACCAGTCGCATAATCACCGTGTGTATTATTTCCCGGCACATCAAGAGAAACATTCCCTGCAGCTACTCCAAGCTTCTCCAGAGTTTTTTGTATTTTTTGCACCAACTCGGCTTTCATAGTGCGCATTGTACGGCAAAGAGCCGGCTCCTAAAAGGAGCCGGCTCTTTGTTGTATTGATTATGCTTCAACTTCGAGACCCATTGAGCGAGCAGTACCTGCGAGAAGTTTCATGGCACCTTCTACTGAAGCTGTGTTCATGTCTTCCATTTTGAGTTCTGCGAGTTCTTTGAGTTTGCTCTTTGAGATTTTGCCAATTTTTTGTGAGTTTGGCTTACCTGAACCAGATTCTTTCGCCATTGCTTTCAAAAGGAGGCGTGAAGCTGGTGGCTTCTTCATGATGAAACTAAACGTACGATCCTTGTACACCGTGAGGATAACGGGGAGCACGTTGCCCATCTGAGGACGTGACGCATCGTTAAATTCTTTGACGAATTGAGCGATGTTTACACCCGCAGGACCAAGCGCAGTACCAACCGGTGGAGCAGGAGTAGCAGAACCTGCTGGAAGCTGGAGTTTGATGATTTTTGTTACTTCTTTTGCCATAGTGAGTAGTAATTAGTGGTTAGGGTATAGGGCTTAGTAAATGTTTGATTTTGTATTTTTCTAGTCGCTATTCTCTAGTGGCTAGTGCCTAAATTCGTTGGACCTGATCAGCTTCGAGCTCTACCGGGGTCTCACGACCGAACATAGGTACCAAGACTTTAACCTTTCCACGGTCTTCGTCAATCTCCCCTACTTTTCCTTCGAGGTCTTTGAACGGTCCGTCGGTGATAATGACTGCGTCTCCTTCTGAAAGATCGATTGCGTGTTTAACGGTGTCACCTGATGCGCGCTTCAAGATTTGTTCGACTTCGTGCGGGAGAAGTGGCACTGCCTGATTTGCAGTTCCTACAAATCCGGTGACTTGCGGAGTATTGCGCACAACAGACCACGCATCGTCACTTGCAACCATATCGACGAGCACGTACCCCGGATAAATCTTTTCACGAGTCTCTGACTTACGACCGTTTTTAATCTTCACTTTCTTCTCAACCGGCACAATGACCTGAAAAATCTTCTCCTGCATACCGAACGATTCGACGCGCTGTTTCAAGTTACGCGCAACAGCGTCCTCATATCCTGAATACGTGTGTACTGCGTACCATTTGCGTTCTGTTCCGTGTGTTTGCTTCATAGGTACAAAAATTACAGATTAAATTGTGGCGACTCGGGGGTAGTTGTTGCGGTTACTGACGGAGTCGTGGTTGTGCCTTGCTGCTCGATGGTGATTGGTGGCTTTATTGAAGCGGCGGGAAGGTTTTTTACGACGTTCGAAAGTCCACTGGTGAAGAGAAAGTCAAAAAAACCAAGGTAGAAAGATATACCGAGTGAGATAGCTGCAACCAGTATGGTGTAGATAATCGTCTGCATTTGTGTCGGCCATGCAACGTGATTAAGCTCTGCTCGCGTGTCTTTGAGATATTGAGTGAAAGCGTTCATAAAATAGACATTTTTAAAACCCCTTTCGGGGCCTGTATGTCAAGTATCGTACTGGAAACGATGTCTTGAGTCAAGAGGGGCGGCAGAGGATGTTAACGCATCCTCTGCCGCCGGAGTTTTACTTAATCTCGTACGTAATACTTACGTTCGACTGAATCTTGTTTTGCCCAACTGGTACCTGCGGAGCAGCACCGCCCATACTATCTGCCGCCATCAATGCTTCGCGCTTCATGTACATTGGTTGCACATAGCCACCGTCATTTTCAGAGAAACCGACGATACGCACTACCGATACCCCGAGCTGTTTTGCAAGCACGTCTGCCTTTTCTTTTGCATCAGCGATTGCTTTCTCGCGAGCTTCCGCTTTAAGAGAATCTTCGTCAGCAACAGTAAACGTGAGTCCCGATACTTCCGAAACCCCTTTACTGCCAACGCCGCTCAAGAGATCTCCCGCCTTCTTTGTGTCTCGGACTTTTACTGAAAGTGTCTGCGACACCTGAAAGCCGGTCAGTATCTGCTTACCGCCAGGGCAGTACCCTGCGTTTGCAGGACAAACACCTTGCTGCCACTCATACTGCGGATTGACTGAGTAGTCGGTGGTCTTTATGTCTTTTTCATCCACACCTGCATCTTTCAAAAACGCGATGCTACCGTTTGCCTTCTTTGTTGCTGTATCTTGTGCATCTTTCACCTGCTTTGCGGTTTCGCGAACTGTAAGCGTAAATTCACCGGTATCAGGCACCGCAAACACTTCACCCTTTCCTGATACATTAATTGTATTCGTCGCAGTGACACCCGAGCCGATAAAGCGCATTGATTTCCACTCGCTTGCCGTGAGAACAAGGAGAAAGAGCGCGAGTACGCCTAACGCGAGCGCTCCGGCTTTGACGATAATCTCTGGTGGAGCAATGGTAATTTTTGAATCATTCATACAATAAACTTGTTGTGTTAATGGGTATGCCTCTATGACGAAGTGAGTGCGTATTTTCTTACCGGACTCTCGCAGGAAGCGCTTCACACACCTTGCCGTCCTTATCGCCATCGAGACCATAGACGTCCATATTCTGACCGAGGGTCTTACAGCGATCGTATACTGTCTGCGCCTCTTTCTGGGTCTTAAAGTCTTTGCAGTTATAGTCTTTCTCTTTTGCATTACAGAAGGCATCGATGCCAGCAGGAGTAAGGTTTCCTCCTGCATCTCGTTCAATTTTTGATGCGGCGAACGACCCGGTTTCAATGAGTTTGCCCATGTCATAGTCGGTCTTACTTGCCTCCATACCAAAGGCGGCAAGAAGGAGCGCAATCATCGCACCAACTGCGATTTTCGCCCACGTTCCTTTTACAAAATAGAGCGCAATGAGTGCGAGTACGATTAAGATACCAATGAGCCACATTCGTTTTTTGTGGTCGTCAGGTAAGGTTTGCATAAATAAAATAGAAGCTAGCAACTAGTGATTAACCAATAGTGCTTTAATTATAGCACTCTAGCACAAGCGGCAACTGCTGCAGTTTCAGCGCGCAACGTTGTGGGTCCCAAAGAAAACGATTGCCAGTTTTTACTCTTGAAAAATTCACGCTCAGCTTCGGTCCACCCTCCTTCAGGCCCTATTAAAAGCCGTATTTCTTTGTTTTTTTGGGCACTCTGTTCCAACACAACCCCACCCATGTCGAGCACAAAATACTCACCGGAAAGAGTTTCGAGTTCCACTGGCTCGCCAAAAATCGGTACGTCTCCGCGGCCACATTGCTCTGCGGCTTCTTTCATAATCACTTCAGCGCGCTCACGCTTTACGATTCCCCGTTCGCTGCGTTCGGTGATGAGCGGTGTCACCCTTGCTACGCCAAGTTCCGTGCACTTTTCGAGGGCCCACTCAAATCGTTCTTTACGGATTGGGGCAAGAAAGACATGAACTTTTTTCTGCGGAACCCATGTGGGTATTCTTTCGAGTACTCGCACTGACACGGATTTTTTATCCATCGCGATTATTTCACTAACGGCATCAGTTCCCCTTCCATCACAAAGCGCAACCCTCTCTCCCACTTTCATGCGAAGCACTCGTGATATTTGGTGGACTACTGATTCATCAAGAAGCTCAACGTCATTTCCTAACACGTCTTCAGCAACAAAAAAACGATGGATTTTCATTGGGCGACTATCGAGAATCGAACTCGAATTGAGAGCTCCACAAGCTCCAGTGTTAACCATTACACCATAGTCGCCATGTGACTGAATGCGCAGTAGTTATAACAAAAACTAACAATAAATGCGAACGCCGCCCAGCTCTAATTTCTATGCAGAAAAATTAGAGCTGGGTGGCGCTTCACACCTACACATTTCACTTACATCTGAGCGCTGCACATCTTGCACGAACTCTTGTGTGTCGCGATCTCATAGACCGCTGAGAGACCAACTGCGATATAGATAATCTTGGCAAGCATTGAATCCATGCCTCCCAAAAATGCACTGATATCCCAGCCAAGCACGCCGACCATGAGCCAGTTCAAGCCACCTACAACGAGGAGGACGAACGCGATCATGTGGAGCATCTTATTTGACTGCATAAGAACAGTGGCAAAAAAGAAACTAATCGACCTTTGGTTCAAAGTAGCACCTCAGAGAAGGCTACAAGATTGATTCTGTGACTACCGGAGTACCCGATGCTCGTTCGACAATAAAGCTGATCCGACCAATGGTTTGGTGATAGTCGGTCGTCACATTCACTCGCCATGCTCCCGGCTCTGGATTAACCTTGAAAGAATAGCCCCGGTACCCGCCGTCTCGTCCGCCTCGGATTGGAAACTTCACCACCGATTTCGTCTCCCAGCGCTGGGTCGTAGTGCTGTAATATTGCCACTCATGCACCACATCAAGCAGAAGATCGCTTGGAGCAAAAACTGACGCGTATACATACGCGGCAGTACCGGGGACGTGATGAAAGACTTCTGTGCCGAAGTATCTCTGTTGCCATGTTGACGGCTCGCTGTTGACCCGATACTGATCTCCTGAACGCTGTATCGAATGATATATACCGGAGGCTTTCAGCGAAAGCGGTAGGGGCGGCATGGCGTTAGTAAAGTACAGTGCTGTGAACAAAAGTGTCGTGGTAAGAACGCCTTGCACTGCTCTCCCCCACTCGACTCGCATCACATGAACAGCATAGGTCCGTGCAATCATCTGGAGTAGCGCTATACACAAAAGCGCAAGTGCCATGGTACCGATAAATGTCATGGGGCCCACAGAGAGCGTAATAATCGGTACAAAAAATAATAGAAATGCCACGAGCGCTACATAGAGCATCGTGACTTGAAAAGAGAAACGGCGGTACCACCGAATAAATCGTTCATTACCCAAAAGAAGCGCAGCAACTATAGCGATGAAAATCCAGCTCAGAGCAAATGTTGCTGAGCGAACATAGAGCGCCAAAAAACCGCTGAACAAACCACCAAAACAGAACTGAATTAGTACGGGAAGAAAGGGTGCGATGGTGAGCGCCCACTCCCGACGGAGACGCCCCCCTTCAATCGCATTAAAAAGTAAAAATGCAATCGCGACAATAATCAGGTATCCCCCGAGGAGTGCGTTTGTAGTCCAGAGATCAACACGCTTCAAAAGAACAATTGAATCGAGTACGAATCCTCCGACGAGTGCAAGAGGCGACACGTAGCGTTCATACCATCGAATAAGTTCCGTGGTATCCCTCGGTACAAAACGCGGCATACTATTGATAGTTTGGTGGACTTTCACTAACACCTGAAACGTAGTTTGTGTACCTGACGAGGGCGTAGAAAAAAGACGAGAGTCGATTGAGATACGCACGGCTTGTTTCAGAGACAGTTCGATCACCTGATTCATGCAGGGTCACAATCCGACGCTCTACCCGACGCGTCACTGCCCGCGCAATGTCGAGCCGTGCCGAGAGTTCCGTTCCTCCCGGTACTAAAAATGTCGTGATCGGGGGCAATTCTTTTTCTATTGAGTCAATAAGCGCCGAAAGGTGTGCTGCGCTTTCTGCTGGCACATTTTTAGGAGCACCGGCAACTTCAGCTTGAACAGTAAAGAGATGATCTTGTACGTTTCGAAGCAGCACGTCATATCGCTGATCGTGAAATTGTCTGTCACCACAGGCAACTTTGCACCACCCCGTGATAGTGTTCAGCTCATCAAGCATGCCGAGCGCTTCAAAAATGGGAGACGATTTAGAAACGCGCACCCCTTGCGGAGAGTCAAAAAGTTTCGTCGTTCCGCCATCACCTTTTCCCGTAAAGAGAGCCATGCCCGAATCATATCAGAAAGTAATTGATATACTTGAAGGGATGGTTAGAAAAAAACTTGAAAGGCAGCAGCCTCGAACACCGCTACGGTTAGCTGGCGCTCTCGTTGCTAGTCTTGTTCCCCATGCAGCCTCTCTGGCCCAAGAAGTACCGGGTACGCCAATTACACCCACACAAGAAAGCATTCAAAACGAACTAGCCGCATTTAATGCACTATTCCCCGTCATTACCAAAGAGGTACTTACTGAACCTGCGTACAGGAAACTAACACGGGCTAACCGCCTACAGGTACTCTATGGTTAGAATGTCAGCACTGAGACAAAAGAGACAGGCCTGCACCTGTCTCTTTTGTCTCAGTGCGCAGGGGGAGACTCGAACTCCCATGCCCGTGAGGGCGCTACCACCTCAAGGTAGTACGTCTACCAATTTCGCCACCTGCGCATCACTGCGCAATACTACTCGGTTTTTGCTTCTGACTCAACTGCTGCCGCAGCTAATTCGTTACCCTCAGTCGAAACTTCACCTTCTTGCATCATTTTCTGGCGGCGAAGGGCGCGCTTTGCATCACGAGCAACTTTTTCGCGGATGTTATAGAGCTTTGCGCGGCGAACACGGGCGCGCTTCACGACCTCTATCGAATCGATGAGCGGAGAGTAGAGCGGATAAATACGCTCAACCCCAACGCCGTTTGAAACCTTACGAAGGGTGAAACTACCGCCAGCCTCGGTACCGTGTTTGCGGGCAAGAAGAAGACCTTCAAATGCCTGAAGACGGGTCTTGTTCCCTTCCTGAATTTTCTGCATAACGCGAACAGTGTCGCCGGTGCGCAAATCAAGGGACGCACGCTTTGCGACATCAACCGGGGATATTGTTACTTTCTGTGCCATAGTGGCGACCACTCTATCATAGAGCGCGCTGCCATGCAATTTTTTGCTCCGCCTGTATACATTACACCTTGAGTTTAGTTACATGGTGCAAATCGGTGTTGTGCGGGAACAGTCTCTGATATACCCCCTGAATCCACCCTTCTAGCTTTATGCGTTTTTTGGTGTCATGTACTACGATACTGAAAGTTCCATATGGCAACTTGTCTCGTTCACCCTTTCCACGTTTACTATGTTGATATGTCGTTTTCATAAACTGAGAGAGAGGGATGCCGGATATTTTAGACCAGTACATTTCTGCTGCCTTTCTGTTGAGGTGTCTGTGTATTCCTACGTGACCATGTAATTTTTGAATCTGAAAACCACAGTCATTGAGTAAAAATTTAACAAAAATCTGAATAATGCGAGGGTCTGTATTTGAAAGTTGTATGGAGCCACGATTTGTTTTACCTCCTTCTCCCATAAAAATTCCGAGAGACAGCATAAAAAGGTCAACAGACTCGAGTTGATTAATGTCTTTCCTTCCCTCTAATATATAAGGCATGCGCAGCGCAGCTTCGTTTTTTAGACGACTCTCTCTCCGCTTTTCTATGGTTATTTTGGAATGCGATCTTAAAGCCAATTCGTCTAGTTGTACTTTAGTTAACTCTACATCTCGCACCCAGTTACTCACATTGGAGCGGGCAACCTGCAACTCTCGTTCAATCTCTCTTATAGATTTGCCTTCCAGCCTTAACTGCCGGGCTTTCAATTTTAAATTCTTGTACACGTCCCAATTATGGACCTCAAAGTTATTATTTGCAATTTAGTTATTCATAAGTACAAGTAGCACACCTTTCATGAATGTAGTACGATGTGGCTGCGCGCCCTTAGCTCAGTTGGTAGAGCAGGATGTTTACACCATCAAGGCCGTAGGTTCAAGTCCTACAGGGCGCACAAAAAGTCCAAGCGCTTCTCTTGCTTCAACTTGTGCTCTCGGTAGGAATCGAACCTACATCAACGGCTTAGAAGTCCGCGGCTCTATCCATTGAGCTACGAGAGCGCATCGGCACTAACCGAAGCGTATCTGTATCCTATCCGAGAGACGCCATGGGACCAAATCAGTTCTCAAACTCTCCGAGACTTGGATATGTTTTCGTGAGTGCCTGGTACCGTTCGGCACGCGCCGCAAATGCACCAAGTACGACTTGAAGCTGATTTTTATCGAAAAGTTTTGTAAGCGTCGCTTTGTTTACCGTGTTCGTTGTGACAGGAAACTCCTGGGATGCGTCGTAATATGCAAAAGCGGCAACGATGACACACAGCACCGTGCACACATCAATTGCTATGGTCGCGCGCCACACTGAACGCGCTCGAATACGCATGCGCTCTGGTTCGCCTGTATACCACCAACTGTCCTGGGTGTATTCTTGTTTCATAGCGCTGTTGTTTCTGGCAAGTAAAATATTTTGAGTTGTGCAGAAAGCCGCCAGGTAACTTTCTTATCCTGACCAACACGACTGAGCTGAAATTGCTGCAACATCGACGGCATAGGGAGCGTCTCGAGGAGCGAAATAAGATGAACCAGTCGTGAAAGATTTCCCTGTGCATCAATCACAATTACGGTCGAATCAATCGCCGTGTCCGGGCGGGCAGGGTCTCTCGTCGGAGTGAGCGGTGTCACTGCGCCAGCTATATGAAGCGTTACTCCTGCATCTCGGCCTGCTTGCTGCACAAGCTCTCCCGCACTAACGATATCCATTGCATATTTCTGAAGTTCTTTGCGTCCCGCACTCGTTGTGCGATGCAGTTGTGCAATCTGCGTTTCGAGCGACATACTTGTTGAAAGTGCCTGCGGTGCAGGGGCGCTCAGTACGCGATAGACAATATACCCTTCAGCTCCTACCATGCTGATTATACCGAGGCTCACGAGTACAAGAATAAGAGTGCGGTTCATAGCATTAAAAAGTTCCGGTTACCGAGAGATCAAACGTGTTAGCATCCGTACCCACGAGAGCACCGATCGGTATCGACACGGCATCAAACATTTGCTTTTTTATGAGAGCGGCGCGATACGCGCCAAGCGCTTCACGGCTTTTTGCCGTACCGCTCACTTGCAGCACCCCTTTCCCTTTCTTGTTGCTTGCGGATGTATACGAGACCGAAAGAATGGTGATTGATTTTGGTTTCTCGCGAAGAAGCGTACCCAGCGCTATTGCGATACTAGGATTGTGCGGAAGAGCAGAAAACAGCGTAAGTACTTGTTGATCAGACGCCAATTCCTTTTTCATGGTTGCAATGTCTTGCGTTGTCGTTGCGGTTTCAACAACGGATATTCGCGGTGCGGTTGCGGCGAAATATGCCGGCATCGACACTATAAGCACCACTGCGAGAATCACCGCGAGCGAGGATGCGACAAGGAGCGCAAAGGATGAGCGGGTTGCTGCTCGCACGTCGGCGTGATATTCGGGGGGAAGTACGTTGCTCATAGATAATTGCGCAGCGCGAGCCCGACCGCAGTGGCATATTGAAGCGAGGTTCGTTTATCAATCGGTGGAAGATACGAGTCAAAGGTACAGATATTTTTCCAAACATTGCCCTGCTCGACAGGCGCCTGCACTTTACCCGCAAGATAATCTTCGAGACCATACAAGTTTGAACTTCCTCCCACGAGAATGATTCGGGAGAGCGGCGAGACTGCTTCACCGTGTTTGTCGCGGCGCGTATCCCAAAAACGGTATGCACGCGCCACCGCATCCGCAAGACCATTCACGTGCGTGTTTGCGATTGGGGCGATGTTGTGCCCATCGGGTACCGCGAAGAGTCCCTCGTCATTTTCGATGCGCCCCGCTTCTTTCCGTTCGACTTTCAGTGTTTCCATAACTTGTTTGGTGATGACTTCGCCGCCCACATCGACGGTAGAGGTGAAAATCGGGACGCCTGATTTTACAACGGCAAGCCCTGTGCGCGAGAGTCCGTAATCAACAATCAGAGCGGTTTCCCTTTCTTCACCCGTTACCGCGCGGGCAATCGAGCGCGCTTCAATCTCAAGAGAAAGAAGCGTGATGCCAGCATGCGCAAAGGCAGTCGCGTAGCGTTCGGCAAGCTCTCTCGGAAACACCACTACGCCGATTTCGTGGTGCCCGTCCGCGTCGCCCGCCGACAGTATGTCGTAATCAAACACGGTTGAGGATGGGGGGAGTGGCACGCGACCTTCAAGCTCGAATTCAATTATGTTGAGCGCCTGATCACGCGGCGTACCAACAGGAATTTGCATGCGGAACACAAACGCCGCCTCTTCCGGAAGCGCGACATGTGCGTACGCGATGCGATTTTTCCGCGCCACTTCACTCAAGACGCGAGAAAACACTTGACTGTCCCGAATGGTTCCCTGCTCAACTACTCCATCGGGAATAGTGACTGAGCCGAATGACTTGACGCGAAACCCCTCAAAAGCACGCTCAAACGCCATCCACTTTACCGAAGTGTCAGACACGTCAACCCCGAAAGCGTCCGGCAGTAAAAAATGGGGCGTCGGCACATGCCGTTCAAAGAACGAATTGAGTCGCGAAACCAACTTCATTCACTACAGTATACCGTGTTTTTAGCGCTATCTGACTCGGCTTCCCGCCGGAATGTCAGCATCAGGATGCATGAGCGCAAAAATGTCACCATCTCCTACCGCCATGAGCATTCCCTGACTTTCAACGCCGCGAATAATTTTTGGCGCCAAATTAACCACATACGGTACGCGCTTTCCTATCAGTTGTTCTGGAGTGCGATACGAGGCGATACCGGAAACGATAGTCCGGATACCGAGCGCACCAAAATCTACGGTGCATTTCAGGAGCTTGTCAGTTTCAGGAACTTTCTCGGCAGCGGTTATGATGCCGATGCGGATATCGAGTTTTGCAAAATCGTCGTACTGGATTTCAGATTTTTGATCGTTCATGCTGTTATTTTCGCATATCTAAATACCGCTGCAAAATGATAGCCGCCGCCGCAGAGTCATCATGCATCTTTCCTTCGGGTGCAAAACGTGACGCCTCGATGCTTGAAAATGCTTCGCGCACGCGCTCGAGTGGGACCGGCAGTGCCTCTTTGAGCGCTGTAAAGAATCGTTCAAGTGTTGGCACGACCGTATTTTCTCCCCCGCTTATAGTTCTTCCATCTCCTACCGCCACCACGCCGACACCTTCTTTCACGACGATTTCAGCGATACGCGAAATAGTGTGTGCGTCGTACGGAAGAGTCTCATACGGAAATGCGAGGGTACCGTCTCGATTTGAAAGAGCGAGTCCGATGCGTTTTGCGCCAAAATCTACTCCGAGTGAAACTGTTTTTTTTGCATTGAGTTTTGATGATTTGTACATCTCGGGCTTGTGTGCCTCGAGGCGAACAACACGAACTTTGAGACGCGCATCACGCAGATCTGCTTCCAGTGCGTCAACAAATTCACCCGCTTGATCATATCCGAGCGCAAGGATGTCAGGTTTATTCGCTTGAATGTGTGCGAGATATCCTTCGCTGTCGCCCAAAACCGCCACGTCAACGAGTGGCTCGTGCCTTACCAGGGCGAGGCGAGTATCTTCTGAGAGGCGTGGGGCAGCTTTCTTCACCCGCTCAACGACACGATCGCGTCCGACAGAGACTATCAAGGTAGGATTGCCTGATAGCGAGCGTGCTTGTGCGAAAAAATTTCGATGACCTTCATGGACTCCGTCGAACGTACCAAATACCATGATGCGTGCTGGGTGAAAATAATTTTCAACCATACGAACATCGTTGGCAATCGCTGTTTTTAGTTCCTCGTTGTTTGGGTACGTTTTTACGTCGCGGAGCTTCTGGAGCACTGTCATCGTAACGTTCTCTCCATAGGCTTCGTCCTTAAAACCAATTGCGTGCGCTTCAAGGATTTTCCGCGCAGGGTCTGCAAATAAAGCTGCATGATATTCGGTTCCTTTCACTAGGACAGTACCAGCATAAATACCCGAAAGATTCTGAGCGAGAGGAATATTAAGTGTCGGAAATCCGAGCGTCCGCCCGGTTTTTCCTCCCTCTTGAACAATGCCTGTAATTTTCATTTGAGGAGGGAGAGGGATTCGAACCCTCGATACCTTTCGGTATATTAGTTTTCAAGACTAACGCCATCGACCGCTCGGCCATCCCTCCAATGGAGCCTTTTGTACCATATTAAAGCCTCTTTCGCGAGATGTTCACACCATTTGGAACCATCGCCTCTCCTGGGAGTATCATGAATGCATGAATACTGAAACAAAAGGTTTTACCTTAATAGAATTATAGGTGGTAATTGCGATTATTGGTTTACTCGCGACGGTCGTACTTGCCTCTCTCGGCACTGCGCGCGCAAAAGCACGCGACGCACGCCGCATGGCAGATCTTGATGCTATCAAGAAAGCGCTTGCGGTGTACCAGACTTCGACGTCATCTCTCCCCGTTCTTGCAACAACAACGCTTGATGGCACCGATTTTGTATCGACCGAGCTTGCAAGCGCAAACATTCTCGCCGCCATGCCTGCCGACCCCAACACACCGGCCTACAGCTACCAATACTCTTCGGTAGACGGTAAGACATACACGTTTTACTTCTGTCTTGAAACCACTTCAGTTCCCGGTCACACTGCTGACTGTAATAATGCAATGTCGTTTACCTAGTAACAGATGTTCGCGGTAGTTTCTCCACCGACCGCGCCTCTCAAAAGGCGCGGTCGTTGTACAATGCGGTCATGGCAATCGAGTCCCTGATGTGGAGTACCTACGAGCACGAACACGTTGAGCGTGGCAGCGAGTGGTATTGGGCGCTTGGTGTCGTTGCACTTTCCCTCGGTATCGTAAGTGCTCTGCTTGGGAATATATTATTCGCATTTGTCATTCTCCTTGGCGCAGGACTTCTTGCCCTTGTTGCAACTCATCCTCCCTCACTTACCGACATCATGGTAAATGATCGCGGTATTCGTGTAGGAGAAACATGGCATCGGTGGGATCAGATTGCCTCGTTTTGGGTTGAGACCGAAGAGATGAGTCATCCCACGCTCCTCTTGAGCACGACCTCTTTTCTCTCGCCCCACATCATTCTTCCCATTGTCGACATAGAACCCGAGCTTGTTCGCAAAGCTTTTTTGGAATACGCAGAAGAGGTGTATATGCGCGAGCCGCTCTCGCACAAACTCTTTGAGGCGCTTGGTTTTTAGTGCTACTGCACGATCACTGTTGTGGTTGCAGTTTTACTGCCACCGTTATTGGTGTCGCATTTGAGCACAAAATCAAATGAACCTGTTTTTGAAAACGTCGGAGTGCGCACCGTACCGCTTATCGGCGTATTGTCCTTTCGCTGTTGCGTAAAATCGCTGAAATCAGGACTTGAAAGTGAACATTTTTTCATAGTGTCCGTGCTCGTCACCCAGCCAAGAACCGAACTCTGTCCCACGGTGACCGTATCCGGTACGGAAACGAAAACAATGGTGGGTTTTGCAACTGCAATACTGCATTGCGCTGTAGTCGTTGCAATTGAAGATCCGCACGAAATTGAATACGTGGTTGTCGCAACGTTTGCCGTAACCTGTGTCGTACCAGAGAGACGCACCGCATTATTTGAATCAATCACTGAAAATCCTACCGCAGTAGCGTACGTAGAATTGCTACATCCCCATGCGATACCAACGGGCATCCCCTCATCAACTGCCTTGGGTTCGCAGGTTAATTCGGCGCCAGGCTGTGAGGTGGTGTTGGGGACACACTGGTAGCCTGTCGTGCAGCCATTTCCCGTTGCCGAAACTGGTCGCCACGTTCCCGACGTACACTGAGCAGGATCTGGCTGATTTGGTGGCTGATTGCAGGGGCGACCATCGGTGCCCGTTCCATACGGATTTTGCGATGCAACCGTGACCGTAGTTTCGCAATCAGCCGTACCGCCATAATAGCCGTAAACGCGCATCGTGTAGCGAGTAGTCTCTCGTGGATAGACGACCGCGGAACCATTCGGGCCCATAGTGCCTACGCTATAAATAACACTTTGGAACGGCGGGTTTTGCTGTGTGCCACCACTGCTCTGCCAACGCAACGTAACGGGCTGTTGTTGTGTTTGTTGTCCGCCTTGCTGGGTTTGCAAATTTATCTGCGAAGGTGACGCGGTGATCGAACAGTTAAAAGAGTCGCCGAAGGCGTTGCCAAAAGTGTTGGCATTGTTGCCTCCGCCAAATCCACCCCTTCCAGCGCCGCCTCCTAATCCGCCTCTTCCATCACCGAATTTATCCAATCCACTTATGTCGCGCGGACCGGTGTATCCAGGACCTGGTGGCGGGGGAGGAGTCTGGTCATTTCCTGGTTTTTCTTGTGATACTTTTAAAATCGCGTCGAGGGAATCAACCCCTTCTTTCTTTTTTTGTGCCTTGGTTAACCTTGTTCCAATTTCGTCACAATCACCTGTTTCCCCATTCGCAAGGTTTGCACTACATTGATCATACTCTTGTTGTAGTTTCGGTATGTCCTCAATGTTTGGTCCACCGTCTGGTAGCTTAGTAAGTATTCGTTCGCTTAACAGCGCATTTTTTATGTCAGGTGAAATGCAGCCGCTATTACCGTTACCTGTATTCCTCGGGTCCGAACCGAGCCGACATGTTGCGAGCGCATACCCCTCATCGAAAGATTCATCCCCACATGTTGAATTTGAAATTGGTGCACAGCCTGTTTTTGAAGAAAGCTTCGTACAGTAGTAGACTGGACAAATCTCACAGCCAGCAATATCGGGGGTATTACAGACACCTCTATCACATTTAGTTACTGTTGTTTTTCCATTCTCAACATTTACATGAAATACTTTCCCGTACTCACATTTCTGTGGCCCCAAAGGGTTTGTCCGAGCACTTGCCGTGTTACCAAGGAGTGCAGCTCGATTTAAAGCAACCTCATCGTTTTGAAACGACGACAGCACCAATGACGTCATTCCCACAAGCCCCACAAACGCAAGGGCTGCAAAGATAGTAGTACCTCGCTGTGAGGAAAGCATGCACTCAGTATGAGCTAAGGATGTTCTGATACAAAACACTCTCCTGTGTAGAACTTTGGTGCCCTTGGCAGAATCTCCCAAGAACATTTTCTGATGCCGTCGCATCAGAAAATTTCTCGGGCCTAGTTTTGCTCCCCATTCTACTGAATGGGTCCCCGCAAAACTTTTCGTTTCCTGCACGCGCAGTGTTACCACACTGCGCTCTCGGCACCTCGTCGGTGCCCTCCTCGGTGCTCTCGGCAGGAATCGAACCTACATCGCATCCTCCGCAAGGATGTGTCCTATCCATTGAACGACGAGAGCAATATTTTCATGCTCCAACTACGGTCATGCAAAGTATATGATGCTTTGCAGTGAACGACGAGAGCTTTCTCTGACTACGGTCATACGCTACATCGTGCGTCAGTGAACACGAGAGCTTTTTTACATCCTACTCCTGCGCGACCCCATAGCACCGTGTCGTGCGTAAAAACACGAGACGTGAACACCACAGTACCAAAAAATCTATATTTGGTACAGTAAAATGGGTTATTTCTTCACACTGAGCTTCGAGAGATTCGATTTCATACGTGCTGCAGTGTTTTTCTTTAACACTCCGCGCTTTACTGCTTTATCAATTGCCTGAAATGCCGTGCTGATGTCTGCGTCTGATTTTGATGCTCGAGCATCTTTGACCGCTTCTTTCATCGTCGTTTTCCGGCGCAGGTTAAAGACACGCTTGCGGTCTGACGAGCGTTTTGCTTTTTTTGCTGAATCTGTTTTTGCCATTGCGAGCTACTCTACCCGAAAAAGCATATAACTGCAAGACATGCTTGCCACACTGCCGCCCGTACACGATACTGAGGGGATGATTGGGTTTCTCAGCGGAACAGTGCATCATACGTACGACAACAGTGTTTTACTCAACGTACACGGCGTTGGATACAAGATTTCCGTCACAAAAGAAACTGCGGGCCGTCTCATACACGAGACACCTGCATCGTTCTATACCCACCTCGCCGTACGCGAAAACGCGCTCGACCTTTACGGATTCACAACCCCCACCGAGCAGCATTTTTTTGAACTTCTCCTTACGGTTTCAGGTATTGGCCCTAAATCAGCACTCTCCATTCTCGATCTTGCACCCGTTGAGACGCTCCGAAGCGCAATCGCTGGCGGCAATCCTACCTACCTCACCAACGTTTCGGGTATCGGAAAAAAAACTGCAGAAAAAATCGTGCTTGAACTCCGGGAAAAAGTCGGAGCAGCCGCGACCTCTGCGCATGATGGCGGCGAGGCGCTTGAGGCGATGCAGGTGCTTGGCTACTCAGCAGTCGAGGCGCGCGAGGCGCTCAAGTCGGTTCCGCAGCATATTTCTGAAACCAAGGAACGTATTCGCTACGCACTCAAGCGCGCCGGAAAAAAATAGTATGGCGGTTCGTCACATCCTCCAGCGCGCCCTGCCCGCCCCAATTCGCGAGCCGCTTTTATCTGCGTACCACTTTACACTTTCTCTCTGCGCTGCATTTCTGTACGGATTTCCCTCAAGGTCAATTATCGTGATCGCCGTAACTGGCACAAAAGGCAAATCAAGCACTGTCGAGTTTGTGAACGCAGCACTCGAAGGCGCTGGATGGAAAACCGCAGTTGCTTCAACAATTCGGATAAAGGTGGGTGATCAGACTGAGCCAAACCTCAAACGCATGACGATGCCGGGAAGATTTTTTATGCAGCAGTTTTTACGGCAGGCAGTAGATGCCGGATGCCGTGCGGCAATTATCGAGATGACATCGGAGGGGGCGCGGCAGCATCGTCACCGCTTCATCGCACTCGATGCGCTCATCTTTTTAAATCTCTCACCTGAGCATATTGAGTCTCACGGTTCATACCAAGCGTATGCTAATGCAAAGTTCCGACTGGGGAGCGCGCTCGTTCATTCATCAAAACGCCCGCGTATCATGGTCACCAACGCCGACGATACCGAAGGCACGCGCTATACGCGCCTTCCCGTTGAAATCATGCTTCCCTTTAGCTTGAGCGCCGAAACTCCTTGGGAGGCGACCGAGTCCGGTGGGTATTTCACTCATGAGAACACCCGTGTCGCGGTACGAATTGGCGGCGAGTTTTCGCTCAAAAACGCGCTCGCAGCGCTCCTGTGCGCCCGCGCGCTTGGCGCTGACTTTGGCGGCATCGTTATGGGTATCGGAAACCTCACTACTATTCCCGGTCGGGTACAGCATGTCGACGAAGGGCAAGATTTTTTGGCGGTTGTTGATTACGCGCACACCCCTGATTCCTTAACTGCACTGTATGGAGCACACGCGAGCCGCAGAAAAATCTGCGTTCTTGGTTCAACCGGAGGCGGACGCGATACGTGGAAACGCCCTGTTATGGGGGAGATTGCCGATCGTATGTGCGATGAGGTTATTCTCACCAACGAAGACCCGTACGACGAAGAGCCGCGCTCGATTGTCGACATGATTGCAAGTGGCATGAAGCGTCCGCCCATCATCATCATGGATAGGCGCGAAGCAATCGCACGTGCGCTCTCTCGTGCGCATGCAGGAGACGCAGTTCTCATCACGGGGAAAGGAACCGATCCCTGCATCTGCGGCCCCGGTGGTACCAAAGAGCCTTGGAGCGACGCAGAAGTTACACGAGAAGAATTGCGAAAGCTCCAAAAGGCGCAATAATAGAGACACATGAAGCCGGAAAAAATGATCCGCAAAATTCTGTGGTGGATGCTCTGGGGCGTTCTTATTCTCTTTGGTGTTGTATGGCTCGTCGGAGGTGGAATTACACAAGTACGAGGAAAGGCCGCGGACTGGAAACGGATTTTTGGGACTCCGCTTCCTGCAGCAAGCACCACCAACGACGGCAGTCCTGGTGGAATCATCGGGATGTTCTCGAACCCCGAGGCAGGAACATGGTTTCAGCTTCCCTGGCAACCACAACTTCCTAGTGGCCCTATAGCAACAACAAGCGATGACATCATCACCGAGACTTCTCCCACACTCGAAGAGCAACTGTCTGAAGAGGTAAAAACGTTTGGTGCACCCACACGGCGTGTTGCGCGTATCATGCAAGTAATTCCTTCAGATAACACGAAGCGCGAATATGTGATGCTCCAGGCAGTTGAACCTGTCTCTCTCAGCGGTTGGTCACTTCAGAGCGTCTCAACTGGCGCGCGATATGTGCTCCCGCGTGCAACAAACGAACTTCGCTTTGGGACGGTGAACCAGCCCGCGCCAATTGCACTCGAGCCGTCAGGTACGGTAATGGTCGTGACAGGAGTAGCACCGTTTGGCATTTCATATCGAACCAACGATTGCACTGATACGCTGAGCCCCGCTCTTGGCTACAGCGCAGAAGAAGCGGCGGCGGCATACAACGAATGTTTTCTTGCGTATGCAAACGGGCCTGCGTTTCTCCACGACTCATGGAACCTCTACTTGAGCGAGCAGCAGTCGGTGTGGAAAGATCACGACACCATTCGTCTCCTCGACAGCGAAGGACAGGTGGTTGACATGTACGAATACTAGCGGAGAAATGAATACAGTGCGATGCTCGTAGCAATCGCAACATTGAGCGATTCTTTGCACCCTCGCATGGGTAGTTCGATAAGCATGTCACAGCGTGCCCGGAGTTCTGGCGAGAGACCACGCACTTCGTTGCCAGGCACAAAAAGCACCTTTTCCGCGAGTTTCGCTCTGCGATAGTCCACTGACCGCGCATCTTGTTCTATCCCTACGATCTGCCACCCCTCTTTTTTCATTTTTTCAATAACAGCTGCCGGCGAGGAGTAATACTCCCACGACACACTTTTTTCGGCACCAAGCGCGGTTTTAGCAATATCTTTCTGTTCTCGACCAAATCTATCTACCGGTCGCGGAGTATATCCCGAAAGAAATATCTTTGAAACTCCAGCGCCATCTGCACTACGAAACATCGAGCCCACGTTGTGAGTGCTGCGAATGCTGTGTAGAAGGAGTGCTGTTTTCATAGGCACACAATAGCGCAGCGTCGACACTCGTACCACCGTCTGCTAGAATCACAAGGCTACCGCCCATAGCTCAGTTGGTAGAGCAGCGACCTTTTAAGTCGTTGGTCCTTGGTTCGAATCCAAGTGGGCGGACATGAACACATTTGGTAGAACGTGTGTGGATTTGCGGAAACAAGGTCTTACCTTGCAAGAAATAGCTCGAAAGACAAAGCGGCCAAAAACGAGTGTGTACAATTATATTCAGGATATTCCTCTTCCTGAGAAAACTATTAAAAAATTTCGAGAGGAGAATGGTCGACATATTCGCATGTACGCTCTTGCGCGCAACGGAATCAGTCAACGTGGTTTTAAAAAATTCAATTTTGGGATGTAGAGACCGTGTCATTAGTAGGACACTTGCTCTTTGATGGTGAAATTCGACGCGGACATTGTTCGTACAATAATCGCAGCGAGGCACTTTTAAGGCATGTGCGTTTCTGTATGAAAAAAATATACCGGTTTGAACCCCGAGTATATCCAAACACCGTTACGGGAGTAACGCGTATTAGCTATTTCAACGTAGCCCTTGCCGCATTTATAACGCAAAAATCACTTGAATTAAAAGAGGTCATTCAAAAACTGCCACCGCAATTGCAGTGCGAGTTTTTGCGTTCGTTCTTTAATGATGAGGGCTGCGTTGATTTTAGAGTCCAGAAAAAAATACGAAGAATACGTGGATACCAAAAAGATGTAAATATTCTTGTGCTCGTTCGTTCGCTGCTCCACCAGCAAGGAATTGCTTCGCATATAGAAAAACCCAATGAGGTTGTTGTTTCGGGAAAAAAGAACTTAATTCTATTTCAGAAAAAAATAGGATTTTCAGAGGGTGTGCGGGTGAACGGCTCAAGATCAAACAGTCGTTGGAAACAGGACCTTGAAAAACGCCTTATATTACGGCAAGCAATCGATTCTTTCATCACGTGAGTCTTGCAAACTTACAGCGCCATTTTTACCGTCACGTAATCAGTTGATGGCTTACCATCGAGTCCCATGCACGAGATTGAGAACGTGGTAGCTCCGGAGAGCGGCACTGTAGAAGCGCCGCCCGAGAGCGCAGTCTCTTTGAAGCTTCCGTCAGGACTTGTCACGAGACAGCTCTGTACGTTTTTTGATTTCCAAAAAATTGAGGTACGAGAGCCCACCGGCACCGACGCGGGTACCGCCCAAATATCAACGCTCCCTGCAGGCCCCGTGGTGGTGCTTGTTGATGTTGCGGCAGTCGTCGTTGCAGTGCGCACCGGCACAGTTGATGTTGCGCGAACCGTCTGGGGAGTACGAATGACGCGTGCTGCGGGCGGTTCATCCGTCGTTATAAATGACTTCGTCGAGTAGCCGCGCCACTCACAAACCGTATCAAAAAACGATGCAGGGATGAGATAGGAAATAAATGAAGTTGCCCACGGCCGCGACTGACACATTCTGCCCACGAGAGTCCGCGCCGACCCCTGTTGACGACTAGTAACTCCATAGAAACCAGCAACTTCTGTATTTGAATCGGTGTCTCGGTTATTCGTAACAATCGTTGCGGTATTGTTTCCAAGCACAACATCGCCTCGATTACTGGGCGATAATCTCGATACCGTGTTGTTGGTGTTTGTGTTTATCGTGGTCTGTTTTACGTTTGAGGTGTTGTTTGGGTTATTTACCGTGTTTTGATTATTTGTGTTGGTGTTGGTATTGGTATTGGTATTGGTATTTGCAGTGTTACTTTCTGAACTGTTTACCGTAACTGTTACCGACTGAGCAAAACTTCCACCGGAGGTATTTGTACAGGTGAGCGTGTATGTTTTTGTTGCCGTCAGATTTTCCATCAATCGGTATCCAGAAACAGACTGTGTTCCTGACCAGTCACCTGAGGCAGTACAGGTAGTTGCATTTGACGACGACCATGCAAGCGACGCACTTTCGCCTGACGCTACCGACGTCGGGTTTATTTGAATCGAGACGGTTGGTAATGTACTTGTGCTCGCAGTACTCGTGGTAGTACTTGAACTTGTTGGCGGTACGTAGTACGCGCAGGGATCAGAAG
The DNA here is from genome assembly GCA_009924895.1 of bacterium. Classification (GTDB taxonomy): domain Bacteria; phylum Patescibacteriota; class Minisyncoccia; order Phycocordibacterales; family UBA2100; genus UBA10103. Next base: position 66,526 of record RFQR01000003.1, on the reverse strand, counting down.
AGGGTGTTGTAACCTGATAGTACGTCGTGCATGTGACGCCCGTGCCTGTACCCCCGGTCCCCGCTCCTCCCCCGCCGCTGCCACCACCTTCCTTTCCACCACCTTCCTTTCCACCACCAAAAAGATCTTTCAATGTCTTTAAGAGGTCAGCAATTGATTTAAGGTCGCCCATGCCACCGTTGAGGTCAGATGATGATTTGCCGGTACAAACTTTGGTTGCTGTACAAATACCCATCGTAACGCTTGTGCCAGTCCTATCAATACACTCACAACCAAATCTATTGGGTATGGTGCAATTTCCTTTTGAGTCCTCTTTAGTGCCACAACCACATTTTGTTGGTAAGGCAGGAATGCAACCCATGTTGGAATCAAGTCCGGTGGCAAGAACAACAACTGGGGTACTTACGAGAAAAAGTACAAGTATGAAACGAGCTACCAAACTCTGCATGCGACAATCGTATCACACAATTGAAAGCGCAAAATGCTCAAGTGTGTATTCCAGTTCCACTCCCCTTCTTCGAGACTCATGTGGCAATTCGGCGAGAGTAGCTACAAGCCTCGCACTCCGCTCATTCGGAGCCTTGAGATGCTGTTGTTTTGCCGCCCAAAAGAGAACACCGTGCACCGCCTCTGGCACTGCCCCGCGTGCAAATTCCTTCTGCAATCCTATCCACAGGTTTTTCTTATCTCCTTTTTGCAACGCATTCGCGAGTGCAAAAATAGTCGTCTCTACTTTTTGTTTTGGGAGGTCAAATTTCTCGATTATGTCAGCACATTTATCAAGTATTTTTTTCGAAGCGGCATCAAGAGCCCCCTCGACGAGAATGACATTCTCTTCTTTCGGTAGCAGCTGCAGTGCCTCTTTGAGAAATACCCTCATTTCCTCTTTGCCCCACACCCCATCCAAGACCACTGTCTTTTTCTCTCCGAAGAGCCCACTTCCTCCAAGCGCTACCTGAATATCAGCACGTGTATGCACATCGGTAATACGAAGAACATTTTTTTCCTTTGCAATTAACTTTTGTAGTGTGGCGCGCACTTTTTCTCTATCCGTGCCGTATATGAGGTGAATCATTGGTACCAGTGTAGCAAATAGACATCAGCCCTCATCCTCCGGTAGAGTCGAAAAAGAAAATAACAATGAAGAAAGTCTGTAATGACCGAAGTACCGGCACATGCCAAGCCGTTTTGGCGATCAATTATATTTCACCCCAGTTCTTCCCCACTTCCATCTCAGTAATGATGGGTACTTCAGAAAGTTTGTCACTCGGCGCCACGCCCTCCATTGCTTTTTTTATCACCGCGCCAATTTCTTGAGCCTTTTCAGTGCGGATTTCATACACAAGCTCGTCGTGAATTTGTAAAACAAGAAACGCGTCATCTTGCCATCCGTGCTTTTGTATTTGCGTATCCGCTTCTACCATTGCAAGCTTTACGATGTCTGACTGCGCGCCTTGGATAGGGGCGTTAATCGCAAAACGTTCTGCTTGTGCCTGGATGTTTGGCAGGGGCGATTGAAGCCCGGGCAAGTACCTTCGGCGACCGAAGATGGTTTCGGTAAATCCACGACGTTTTGCGAGTACTTTTGCATGTTCGATATAGCTTGCGAGGCCACGAAATTTTGCAAAGTACTCATCCATAAATCGCGAAGCTTCTTCGCGCGACGTTTCCGTGCCGAGCGCTGCGCGCAAGGCACTCACCCCCATACCATAGAGGATGCCAAAGTTGATCACCTTTGCTTTACGACGCATTTCTGCATCTACTTTTTCGGCGGGAACATTAAAGACTTGTGCCGCAACAGCACGGTGAATATCCTCGCCTTTTTTAAACGCATCGACAAGATGCGTATCGCCGGAAATACCCGCCGCAATGCGTAATTCTATTTGTGAATAGTCGAGCGCAACAAGTGAGAATCCTTTACGTGCTACAAAACCCTCGCGAATCCGACGACCGTATTCGGTTTTGATAGGAATGTTCTGCAAATTTGGTTCTTCGCACGCCATACGACCCGTCGTTGTCCCCGCCTGCACAAATGTCGTATATAAACGTCCATCCGCCGCTACGAGCTTCGGTATTTTTTCGACGTACGTTGAGACTAACTTCTGCAATTCACGATACGCGAGCACGTCGGCAATAACAGGGTGTTGGTCCGCCATTTTCTGTAGCTCTTCTTCGCGCGTGGTGCGTGCGCCGGTTGCAGTTTTCTTTTGTTTGGGAAGCGAGATGCGAAGCTCGTCGTATAAAACCGTTGCAAGCTGCTGCGTCGAATTAATGTTAAATTCATGTCCAGCATGTTTGTAAATACGCACAGAGATTTTCTTAAGTTCGCCGCTATACTCCTTGACCAAACCCTTCATGTGAGGAACATCGATCTTAATACCATTTTTGTTCATCTGATTGACGACCGGGATGAGCGGTTTCTCAATCGTGTCAAACACTTCCTGCAGTTTCCCCGTTTGTTTTAAGTCTCTAAAAATAATAGTTCGCGCTTGTTCAAAGTCAGAAACTTTGGCGTAGCGCAGTATGTCCTCAAGTGACGGGTTACTGACATCCGACCTTACCAACCAACAGGCAACTGATGTTTCTTGGAGCCGAGCAGGATCGACATCTTGCCTGACTGGCTCGGGTTCTGCGCCAAAGAGGCTGAGCGAGGCGCTCGTGGGTGCGTGTTTTTCTATTTGTTTTTTTACGCGCTCTTTGAGTGACTTAAAGTCGAGTTCGTCGCACATCTTCACTATAGTTTCCGCATAATCAGACATGCGCCATACATGCTCTGGGAGCGCAAAGGATATCGGCGCGTCGTGGCTGATAGTCGCTAATTTTTTTGAAAATTCCGCATCGGATTTCCCCGCTTTCAAAAGCTCTATGATACGCGGCTTTACGCCAGCATCGAGAAACTTCTGCTCGCTTTTCTCAAGCACTTTGTAGAGCTCCTCAATCGAACCGAACGCCTGTATTAAATCAGTCGCCGTCTTTTCGCCAATCCCTTTTATTCCTTTAATGTTATCCGACGGATCGCCGCGCAAACCTTTGTAGTCGGTTACATGCTCTGGCCCAAAACCGTACCGTTCACGCACGCCGGCGCTATCGTACATAATCGTATCATTGAGCCCTTTGCGCAGCGTGAAGACTTTCACGTTGTCGCCGACGAGCTGCAGTGTGTCCATGTCTCCTGTTGCGATGATAATCTCGATGTTCTTTTTATGTTTGAGCTGATGCACGATGGTGCCGAGACAATCATCCGCCTCGTACCCTGCCGCAGAAAAGACGGGGATGCCAAAAGCGGCAAATACTTCTGGTGCCTTTTTGAGCTGCTCGATGAGCGCGTCTTCTGCTTGTGCGCGCGTTGCCTTGTAGTCAGCGTAGACGGTATGACGATGTGTTTTTCCGTGAAGATCGCGGCAGGCAACAATATAGTCAGGCTTAAGTTCCTGGGCGATTTTTATAAGCATCGCGGCAAGGCCATAGAGCGCGCCCGTTGCCTCTCCTTTTGCGGAGGCAAAATCAGGCAGCGCATGGTATGCGCGATGTAAAATCGCATGCGAATCCAGCAAAACGAGTTTTGTTTTTTCAGCCATAGATAAGCGTGCGTTTTGTATCCTCTACAAAAGCAAGTGTAACTCGTTTCGCTTCTTTCGGTATGAGGTCCGCTACCATCTCTGGCCATTCCAAAAGAATGAGCGTGTCGCGCTCGGCAAGGATGTCGCGCCACCCGAGGGCCTCAAGCTCGTGAGCGCTGGTTAGTCGGTACGCATCAATATGCACCACCTTTTTGAACAGACCTCTCGTTGGATAATAGATACGTTCAAGGACAAATGTCGGGCTGATGACGGCGCCAAGGACTCCGAGTTCTTGAAGCATGGCACGAACAAACGTCGTCTTACCCGTGCCTAAATCACCCGAGAGGGTCACGACAACCGCATGCTCACTCGGCACCAGTGCGCTCACAAAGCTGCACGCCTCGCGTACGAGAGACTGCTCATCATGTGCATTCATGGACTTCATTGTACGTTCGATACGCTACAATAACCACTATGACTCAGTTTGACGAATCAAAGCGCGATGAGCGGCTTGAAGAGCTCCGCCGTATAGAAGAAGAACAGCTTGCAGAAATGCTTGCCGCCAAATACAACGTTGAATACGTCGACCTCACCCGTAAATCAATTGAGACAGATGCGCTGCGCCTCATCCCCGAGGAACGAGCGCGCATGACTGAGGTTGCGGCGTTTCATAAAGTAAACAAGCGCATCATGGTCGCAATGCGCTCCCCCGAGCGTGCGGACTCATTGAAGGCTCTCGAGGAACTTGAGCGGCTTGGGTACACCACCAAGCACTTTATCGCCTCGAAAGCGTCGCTTGAGCATGCATGGGAACGGTACAAGGACCTCTCGTTTGCTACTGAGTCGGAAGCAGGTATTCTGACGCTTTCGAACGAAACTATCCAAAAAACACTCGAGCAAGTGCATACGCTCAATGAACTGCGCGACATGATTGTAGACAATGCGAGCAGCAAAGACACACACCGCGTCTCACGAATTCTTGAAATTATGATGGCGGGTGCGCTTTCCCTCGGAGCCTCCGACGTGCACCTCGAGCCCGAAGAGACACAGGTGCGCATGCGATATCGACTCGATGGCGTGTTGGTCGAAACTCTTACGTTTGATTATCCTACCTATTCACTGATTGCTGCGCGCCTCAAACTCCTCTCTGGCCTCAAACTCAACATTAAAAATGCCGCACAAGACGGGCGATTCTCCATTGTGGTTAATGAACGTGAGATGGAAATTCGTACCAGCGTGTTGCCGAGTAACGCAGCCGAAACCATCGTCATGCGTATTTTGGATCCTAAAACAATCGCACTTCCCATGGATGCGCTCGGCTTTGATACCTATCTCATGGACATTTTCAAAAAAGAGATTCAGAAGCCAAATGGCTTGATTTTGAACACAGGGCCCACCGGAAGCGGTAAAACAACGACACTCTACGCTTTTTTGCGCCAGGTGTCTGAGCCGGGCATCAAAATAATCACGATTGAAGACCCGATTGAATACCACTTGCCGGGCATCGTGCAGACTCAGGTATCACGCGATTACACGTTTGCCTCCGGACTTCGCTCGACCTTGCGCCAAGATCCCGACATCATTATGGTGGGTGAGATTCGCGATGCGGAAGTTGCCGCAACCGCCGTGCATGCCGCACTCACTGGTCACTTGGTATTCTCAACGCTTCACACTAACGACGCGGCGGGTACCTTCCCACGCCTTTTGGACATGGGGGTGAACGCCGACATCATGGGTGCAGCGGTTACCGTCGCGATGGCGCAACGCCTCGTGCGCAAACTCTGCCCCCACTGCCGCGAAGCAAAACCGATTATGGGCGATGACGCAAAGACACTTGCACCGCTTTTAGCAACAATTCCCCACCCCGAAGGACTTCCCGAAAATCGCGACACGATGTGGGTTGCAAAAGGCTGCGACAAATGTGGCGGACTTGGATACAAAGGACGCCTTGGTGTTGTTGAAGTAATTCTCATGGATAAAGACATTGAAGGGGCGGTGCGCACCTCTGCATCAGAGCGTGTCATCTGGCACGCAGCACGCCACCAAAACATTCGCCGCATGGCGCAAGATGGTGCGATAAAAGTATTACAAGGCATCACCTCGCTTGATGAACTTGGACGAATTGTAGATTTGCGTGACGAGGTGCTCTTGGAAACGATTGCATAAACAATACACCACACAAACATGTTGCGTGGCGATATTGAAGTGTTATTGTCTTCGCAGATTTTGAGTTTTGATTTCAGGTGTACAATTCTCTCATCGGCTCTTTTGAAAAAGGTGCAACAGAAACCTGAGGATGGAGGCCGCAACAGGCCTCGTAAGGCAAGAACCGCCGTCGTCCTTGGCGATGTCACACGCGATGAGAGAATTGTGTACCCGACTTGTGCGCTCTTACTTTTTACACACAAAACCCGCACTGAAACGTGCTTATATAATGACAAAGTGTTCCCAATCAAATTCGACTTAGGAAAAGTAGTGGCGCATAAAGCAAATCTGTTATAATACTATCACATGCCTTATGAAAAGTCAAGCCTCCTCCTCAACCGAGCTCGAGAAAAGCGAAGGAAATTCCCGCTCTCTCGACCAGGCCTTGCGCCCTGCGCAGTGGGAACAGTACGTGGGTCAAGGACCTATTAAAGAGAACTTGCGTATACTTTTAACTGCTGCAAAGGGACGAAAGCACCAACCGGAGCATGTGCTTCTCTATGGTCCCCCTGGTCTCGGTAAGACCACTCTCGCCCACCTGATTGCACGAGAAATCGGCGCAAATCTTCGTACGACCTCTGGCCCCGCAATTGAGCGCGTCGGTGACCTTGCGTCCATCCTCACCAACCTTTCACCGGGCGACGTTTTGTTTGTTGATGAAGTACACCGATTGAATAAGACCATTGAGGAGGTGCTCTACCCCGCGATGGAAGCGGGCATGCTCGATATTGTTATTGGTAAAGGTCCTTCAGCGCGCACCGTACAACTGGAGCTTCCCGCATTCACACTCGTTGCGGCAACAACGCGCATTTCCATGCTCTCTGCGCCACTGCGATCGCGCTTTTCGGGCGGCACGTTTCGATTGCAATACTATACAGTGGACGAAATTGCAGAAATCATCCGACGCTCGGCGAAAATTCTCGATATCGAGGTAGATACTGAGTCGCTTATGGAAATTGCACGCCGCTCGCGCGCAACACCTCGCACCGCAAACTATCTTTTGAAACGTGCCCGCGATTTTGCCGATGTGTCGGGAACCTCACTCGACATCAAGACCGTAAAAAAGGCGCTTGCACTTCTTGAGATTGACGAAGCGGGCCTCAATCAAACAGATCGTGACCTTCTCACGGTTATAGTAGAGAAATTTGGGGGCGGTCCTGTTGGACTTAAGACAATTGCAGCTTCCCTTTCCGAAGAAGACGCTACGGTAGAAGAAGTAAACGAACCCTATCTCATGCAATTGGGATTACTTGAACGAACGCCACGCGGAAGAGTGGTAACAAAAAAGGGATTTGAGCACATTGGCGAGTTACCACCAACAGAGAAGCAGTCCAAACTACTATAAAGATTGGAGCGGTCACGCATACTCGCTTGCTAGCGAGTTGTGCGACCCCAACCTCCTTCGCCTGTGCTCAGTCCGGTCTTGCGATGGGGCCCCATCCCCATCTCACGCCCCGCGGTCGCGCTGTGACCGAAAAAGGATACGAACACATTGGGGTGCACTATCCCAAAAACATGACAGGCTCACTTGATGTCTAGATGCTGCTTTGCCACCGAGAAATTACTTCACTTGGATGAATGAGCTGCACGACATTGAGTGTAAGGTTATCGCGAATCATGTAGCCGGTATATACCTCAAAAAATAATGCGAGAGTGACAATGTATCCCATGCTCACTCGGGAAGTCGCCAAGAACCCCATCGTCATTGCAAGCGTGTCGCTGACTGAATTGATGATGCTGTCTCCCGAATAGCCAAGCGCGAGTGCAGTTTCTCGGTAGCGATCGATGATGAGGGGGCTGTTTTCCAAAAGTTCCCACCCGGTTTCAAGACTCATCGCCATGAGAAGCCTTTGCCACACACTACGTCTTGGGAATAAATACCAGAACAAGAGATAGAACAAAAAGCCGTGGATAACGTGAGAAAACGTGTACCAATCGGTAAGGTCTGTGAATTCCAACTCGAAAGTACTTCACCGTGCTACAACGCAACATACCCACATGCACAAATAGATGGCTGAACCTTGAGAAACAAAACGGTCGCCTGAAACGCAAGAAGGCAAAGTCCTAAAATCCACGGAATTATATGGCTCAAAGTGTATCGCATCTTCCCGACTTGCTGTTTTTCCTATATCCTAGTGGCTATTCACTAGTCTCTACCCTTATGGCAGGTCATTCAAAATGGGCACAAATTAAGCGACAAAAAGGTGCAAATGATGCCGCGCGCAGCAAGCTCTTTGGCAAACTAGGGAAACGTATCGCAGTCGAGACGCGACTTGCGCAGGGGGATATGAATGCAGTTGGTTTACGCACTGCAATTGAAAAGGCAAAGGAGTCAAACATGCCGAAAGATAGTATCGAACGCGCTGTCGCAAAGGGTGCTGCGCACGATACTGCTTCACTCGAAGCAATCACGTATGAAACCTATGGCCCTGGCGGATGCGCCATCGTTATTGAAACGTTGACCGACAACCACAAACGCACCGCACAAGAAATAAAGCACCTCCTCTCTGAACAAGGGCTCTCTCTTGCCTCGCCCGGCTCTGCGACCTGGGCGTTTGAAAAAACTCGCGAAGGCTGGGTACCCCAAACCACAATCGAACTCTCAGACGAGGACGATGCAACCCTTATGGGCATTCTTGAAAAAATAGATGAGCACGACGATGTGGAAGAGGTGTACACGAATGCAGGGTGAGGAGAAGCGACGACGGTAGTCGTGAGGAAATGTCTTGATTGACATTATTCATATATTCATATTATATGAATATATGAATAATGTACTAATAAGCAAAGTCACTGAGCGAGGGCAAGTGACTCTCCCCCAGTCAATTCGGCGCTCTCCGGCATTTGCGGGCGCACGAGCGGTGCAATTTACCGAACAAAACGGCGTGGTTCTCATTCAGCCTCTCACACAAAGCGCTGACAGAGAACATGCGCAACTTCTTGACGCCACCATGCGAGACTGGTCTGACCCCATACACGATAGTCTTTTTGATTTTTCATGAAGCAGGGCGATATTATCACCGTAGCATTTCCTTTTTCTGATCTATCTGAGAAAAAACTCAGGCCCGCAGTCGTCATTTCAAATAATCGCTACAATCATCACAAAAACGTGATTCTCCTTGGTGTGTATGGAAAAAAAACAATGAACTCATTGCCCCTACTCAACAGTGAGCTCACGCGACAAAAAATGATAAAAGAGTCGCACATCAGTCTTCAAAATATGTTTAGTGCAGAAAAAGTAACGATGGGAAAAACTATCGACTCGCTCACAAGCAATGCCCTGCAAAAGCTTCTTCAAAAAGTCCATGTGTGTTTTTGATAGGTCAGGGATTAGTTCCTTGATGCTTGCCTGTTGATGCTTGATACTTATTGTCATGCGCGTTCTTGCGATAGACCCCGGGTTTGGCCGATGTGGATTTGCGGTTGTCGATCGTGTTAATGGCAAAGAGAAGTGGATCAATTCAATGTGCGTTGAAACATCCTCAAAATTAGATTTCTATGCCCGTCTTGCGGGCGTTGCGAACGAATGCTCACGGCTTATCACCGAATTTAAACCCGACACAATCGCGCTTGAGAAACTTTTCGTGAGCAACAACCAAAAGACCGCAATGAACGTCGCCGAGGTGCGCGGCGCACTTATCTATGTTGCCCATGAGGCAGGGCTTCCTATTTACGAATACACTCCGATGCAGGTAAAGGCTGCTGTAACCGGATGGGGTGGCTCTGACAAAACCGCGGTCTCCCGGCTTCTCCACGCGCTTTTGAAAATCGACAAAAAAGTACTACTTGATGACGAATACGACGCAATTGGTATTGCTGTTACCCACTTGGCATCCGTGCGGTAAGTGGAAAAAACACTGGAAAAGCGTTACAATCCACCTGTTTTCTACACCATGGTTCGTCATTTTTTTAATCAGGGGAAACACCACGTGGCGCGACACATTCGCCGCGGCCCCCGCCACATTATTCGCTCGCTCTTTCTTGGTATTGGCGCTTCGATAGTGTTCTTTGCCGGCATCACCGCTGCGTGGGCACTGTTTATTTCAATTCCGTCAATAGATAACTTCCAAAATCGCCGCGTTGCCGAATCGACCAAGATTTATGACCGCACGGGAACGGTTCTTTTATACGACGTGCACGGCACCATGCGACGTACTGCAGTTCCCCTCTCTGAAATTGCAGAGAGTGCAAAACACGCTTCAATTGCGATAGAGGATGCCACATTTTACGAACATGCGGGGGTGCGGCCCCTCGCATTTTTGCGGGCCGTATGGGTCAACCTTACAACAGGAGGGTACACCCAGGGTGGCTCAACGATTACGCAGCAGGTAGTAAAGAACACGCTCCTTACGCAAGATAAAAACATAACCCGCAAAATCAAAGAGATTATTCTCGCGCTTAAGCTTGAACGAACGTATACAAAGGACCAGATTTTAGAAACGTATCTCAACGAAATTCCGTATGGCGGTACTATCTACGGTATAGAAGAGGCGAGCCAATACTTTTTTGGCATCGCCGCAAAAGACCTCTCCGTCGCACAGTCCGCATACCTTGCCGCCTTGCCACAAGCGCCTACTCGTTACTCCCCCTACGGATCACACCGTGACGAACTTGAAAAGCGAAAAAATCTTGTACTTTCTCGCATGCGCGAACTCGGATCTCTCACCGGCGCCGAGTACGAGAAAGCGCTTGCTGAAAAAGTCACCTTTAATGAGGAGTCTGACTCGGGCATTAAGGCTCCACACTTTGTATTTTTTGTACGGGAATATCTTGAAACCAAATATGGCGCTGATGCCGTGTCAAACGGCGGTCTCCAGGTCATCACAACAATCGATTATGATTTGCAAAAAGAGGCAGAAGAGGTAGTGCGTCGCAATGCGCTTCAAAATGAGAAGAATTTTAACGCTGAGAACGCGGGCCTCGTCGCAGTTAATCCAAAAACGGGACAGATTCTCACCATGGTTGGTTCTCGCGGGTACTTTGATGACGGTATTGACGGAAAATTTAATATCGCAACTGCATACCGACAGCCTGGGTCTGCATTTAAACCCTTTGTGTACGCGACGGCATTTGAAAAGGGATATACTCCCGACACCATGCTCTTTGACTTGAAGACGCAGTTTTCATCACTATGCGCTCCGAACGATTTCTCCGACGAACCTCCGTGCTATAGCCCAGAAAACTATGACGGAAAATGGGCGGGGCCCATGTCCATGCGCGACGCGCTCGCACAATCAAAAAACATTCCTGCCGTCAAAACGCTTTTCCTCGCGGGCATCAAAGACTCACTCACTATGGCAAGCACTATGGGCATTACGACGCTTACCAACGCCTCTCGATACGGCCTCACGCTGGTTTTAGGTGGTGGCGAGGTAACGCTGCTTGATATGGTGGGTGCTTACAGCGTTTTTGCAAATGAAGGTATCAAAAATCCTGTAACGCCAATCATATCGGTAAAAGATCGCTCGGGCTCTACTCTTGAAGAGTACAAACCCGATCCAACTCGCGTCATTAATACCGAGGTCGCGCGACAAATTAGTGATGTTCTTGCCGACAACGAGGCGCGCACGCCAGAATTTGGAGCCACCTCGCCGCTCTATTTTCCGGGACTGCACGTCGCGGCCAAAACCGGAACCACGAACGACTACCGCGACGTATGGATTATTGGGTACACGCCGGAACTTGCGGTGGGTGCATGGGCAGGGAATAACAACAACATTCCGATGGTGAAAAAAATCGCCGCCTTTATTATCGCTCCGATGTGGCACGAGTTTTTTGAGTTTGCAATGAAGAAATATCCGCCGACTGATTTTGCTCCGCCATCACCCGATCCTGACGTTGCGCAATTACCACCGGTCTTGCGCGGCAACTGGAATACCGACCCAAGCAAAGGCGTGCACGAGATTCTCTACTGGGTAGATGCAAGCAATCCTCGTGCGGGAAGTATGGGCGCATCGTGGCGTGAAGAGCAGTTTGCCCGTTGGGACTATCCTGTCGCACTGTGGGCAAGCGAAAACCCCATCGCAATTCCTGGTGCACAGACCAATGTGCCACCACCTGTTTCAGCAAAACCTCATTTCAAAATTGCGTTCCCGCAAAACGGCACTGCGGTGAGTCGAGGACAGTTACTCACCGTGCAGGTACGCCACCCAAACCCGGAAACGGTGACTCGCGTTGCTTTTTATATCAACGGTACATTTTTGGGCGCATCAAACCGCGAACCGTTCTCACTTTCCTACATGCCAAACGCAACAGGGCAAGCAACCGTGCGCGCTGTTGCAGAAAGTAACTTTGGCGCTGAAGAGGATACCGTCGTCTTTAGTATCCAATAACCTATCGATTGAGTGGCATTACCAGGTACGTAAAAGTCGTATCGGAAACTCCGCGCATAACGAGTGGCCGCCCGACGCCTGCAAATTGCAAGGTAACACTGTCCGACGGAATGCTTGCGAGACAGTCACCGAGGTAGCCTAAGTGAAAGTTAATATCAAGATCCTCACCGGTTATTGATCCTTCGAGGACCTCTGACATTTCCCCTACATTCGGACTCTGCGCCGTTGCAGAAAAAATCTTTCGCTTCGGGTAGAGATGAAAACCGATATGGTGGTCAGTACCCGAGAAGAGTCGTGCCTTTTTGAGTGTGTCAGATAGGTCACTCTTAAGAACTATCGCCTCGGTAGAAAACTGCTTTGGAATAACCTCCGTATACTGAGGAAACGAACCTTCGGTAATGCGAGAAAAAAAGATAACCGCTTCAACCTTCACCACCAACTGAGAGTCCGAGATTGCAATCGAGAGCGTATCACCTGATATTTTCTCAAGGATGTGCAGCAGCTCTTGTGCATGCTTGAGTGGAATAAGGAGTTCAATAGAACCACCTGTGAGGCCGCGTATTCTCTTCTCAGCTAAACGAAATGAGTCGGTTGCTGCGGAGATAAGCTCTCCCTCGTCACAGCGCACCAGAACGCTTCCCAGCTCGGGGCGTATCATTGACGGCGAGGCCGCGTACAGTACCGATTGTATCGCTTTGATAAGTTCGACACGGGGCAACACTTCAGTTTCTCCTTGTGCCATTGAAAACACGGGAAATTCTTCATGAGGAACACACTTTACCAGGGTTTTACTTCCTTTAGCTTCCACAAGAAGATTATCTCCTTCGCTACGAAGTGTTATAGGGTCAGAGGAGAGCGAACGGACTACTGAGCTAAAAAGTGCGGCGGGAACTGCAATAACCCCTTTTTCTTTTATCTCGCCCGGTACTACCACTTGGACTCCTGACTCAAGATTCGTTGCTCGCACAACGCATTCATTTTCTATTGTTATTGAAAAACATGAGAGAACCGGGAGTGATTCTTTTTTTCCAACCACACGCTCAGTGAGTGCAATTGTTCGGAGAAGGTATTCTCTTGTAGTTATAAAATTCATATTACTATTACTATTAGTGCTGTTAGTACTGTGAATAAGTGTTTTTTATCAAACAAGATATGATGTTCCGAGAATTTTTTTCTGTGAATAGTTTTGGAATAATCGCGGTGAGATGTGTGGATTATGAGAGTAGTTGAGGTGCATGGAGATACTTGGTAGTGCATATGCAGTGGTTGTTCATACTGTTTTTCAGTACTGTTCACATGCTGTTCACGAGTGAAGAAGTGAACGAACATGATCCAGTTCTTGTTCAAGCGCCGGTGAATTTTTGAGGTCGGTCTTGATTTTTTCGCATGAGTGAATAACGGTTGTGTGATCGCGTCCTCCCAGCTTTTCCCCAATCGTTGGAAAAGAAACATTAAACTCTTCACGCAAAAGATACATAATCACCTGTCGTGGCTTCACTACTTCTTTCTTACGTGTTTTTTCGAGAATATTTTTCTCAGGCACTTCGTAGTACTGCGACACGCGGCGAATCACTTCTTCAATCGAAATTCCCCGACTCGGTTTGACGTTGTGCTTTACTAACGAGCGAACATCGAGAATGGTGACGGGGCGGCCTTTGAGTTGTGATTTGCAGACAATCATATTGAGAATGCCTTCGAGTTCGCGAATGTTGCCGCGCACGTTCTCTGCAAGGTGCTGAATAATGTCTTCTCCGAGAGAAAAACCGTGCTGGTCGAGCTTTGCGCGTATGATGGCAATACGAGATTCAACATCAGGCTCAGGGATTTCAGCGATAAGGCCTGCGCTAAAGCGGCCCTTTATACGATCTTCAAATCCAGGAAGAAGCGCAGGGTGTTTATCTGATGAAAAAATAATTTGCTTGTTGCTGTCGCGCAGCGCGTTAAAAAGGTGGAAAAGCTCCTCCTGAGTCTTTTCAGTGTTTGCGATGAACTGGACGTCGTCCATGATAAGGACGTCATACTGGCGATACTGGTCTTTAAAGGCGTTTGCGCGTCCCGCACGAACTGAGTTGATGTAATCGACAGCAAAGCGCTCAGAAGTGACATAAAACACCTTCTTGTTCGCATGTGTTTTTTTGAAGTGATTGCCAATTGCTTGGATAAGATGCGTTTTTCCGTGTCCGGTCGAGCCATAAATAAAGAGCGGATTATACGAAAGCCCGGGCCGCTCTACGACTGCTTTTGACGCAGCGTGTGCGAGCTCATTAAAAGGACCCACGATAAAGGTTTCGAAGGTGTATCGAGGGTTTAGGTTGTCGCGTTTGTCGATATAGAGTGCCTGGAGATCGAGGGAGGCGTTTGTTGGTGGCTGTGCCTTTTTGCGACGCTCCTCTTTTGGTAATACCCGATGCACTACATATTCCACAGTGCGGATTGAGCTGTCGAGGTTTCGTAGTGCGCCAAGAATCGTTTTGTGGTGTTTTTGCGATAACCATTCTTTAACGATCTTCGAGGGAACAGCGACTTGTACGGTGCCTGAGTCGCGATGGGTGATGTCGGTCGAACGGAACCAAGTGTGAAAGCTTGCAGGCGAGGTGCCGAGCTCAATCTGAACAAGTGCATTCTGCCAGAGCTCGCGATTACTCATTTCTTGCATAGTAGAGTGCATTATACGCAGGTAAGGTTTCAAAGCGAGGCGGAGACAAACACATTTTTTATGGGGATAAGATGTGGATAGCCTCAATTCACACCCCAACCATTGAAGTTTTGACGCTTTTAGTCTATACTCTTTCCCATGAAACGCAGATACCAACCTAAAAAACGCAAGCGTGCACGTACGCATGGTTTTCGAGCACGACTCAAAACGGTTGGAGGACGTAAGATGCTTGTGCGTCGTCGTCGCAAAGGACGCACACGCCTCTCAGCTTAGCCCATGACTCGGGTTTCCCGGGAAGTAATCGCGCAGATACCCGTCTCGGTATTTCAGCGCTCCTCTACCCCAGCACTTCTTCTTCTCATTGCTCCCAGTTTGCAGACGCGGTATACGTGTGTTGTCTCCAAAAAGGTCGCTCGCAGCGCCGTTGCGCGTAACCGCCTGAAGCGCTGGTATCGGGAGGCGTTGCGCAAGACACCGCTCCCCGCGCGAACTCTTCTCGTTGTTCACATTCGTACGCACCCGCGCACGTTTGAAGAGTGTACAGCCAATCTTCATGCCGCACTTCAGAAGGCCTTTGGAATAGCCTCAATGCCCTAAATATGCGACACTTACAGCCATGATTTCCCATGCATTCCATGTCGGCGTGTATGTTCCGCTCTACAACGCCCTCATCGGCATCGTAGACTGGATGCCCTTTCACGACATGGGTTTTGCGATTATTGCACTTACTATTGTTGTGCGCCTGGTGCTCTACCCTCTTTCAAAACGGGCGATTGCCTCGCAACAAAAAATGAAAGAGGTGGCACCCGCAATTGAGGAAGTAAAAAAGAAGTTTAAAGATGACTTAAAAGCCCAGAACGAAGCCATTTTTAAGCTCTATCGTGAGAAAGGAGTTAATCCGTTTTCGGGACTCCTCCTCCTTCTCATCCAGATCCCCATTTTGCTCGCGCTCTATTGGATTTTTGCACTCGCAGGCCTCCCCACGGTTGACACTACCCTTCTCTACTCGTTTGTACACGCCCCGGAGTCAATTCATATGCAGTTTCTCGGAGTTATCGATTTGGGCGGCAAGAGCATGGTGCTTGCAGTCTTGGTCGCACTCTCCCAAGCGCTCTATACCCGGCTCGCTATGGGTCCGCGCACAAAACAGATCATCGAAAAATCATCGTTTTCCGAGGATATGGCAGCAAGCTTTGATCTCCAGGCGCGCTACGCCCTTCCCGTACTCTTCGGGGTCTTTTCGTACTATGTTGCCGCCGCCGCTCCTCTCTACTGGTTAACCGGAAATTGTTTTATGATCGCTCAGGAGTATTTGTCGGGGAGACGATTTTCTGATATACAGAGGCGATGAAAGATTTGACACCTATTATTTCGGACCTCCTTCAGTCACTTGGCGTAACCCATAAAGGCATCACTACCGGAGAAATCGCAGGGCAAGCCATTGTTACTATAGACGTTGAGGACGCAACTCCCTGGAAAGCACAGCGTGGCGAGTCTATTCGCGCCCTTGATCACGTAGTAAAGAAAATAGCCGAAGCGCAGTCCCCTCTTGGGAGCGTCTCAGAGGAGCGCATGGCGCTTATTGATGTGGCGGGATATCGTGCGGAGCTTATCAAAGAACTCCAGGATAAGGCTCGCATGATGGCAGAGCGAGCGAAGGCCTTTAAATATGATGTGGAACTCAGTCCTATGACGGCATATGAGCGACTCATCATTCACTCCACCCTGCAAGGCGTACCCGGTATTAAAACAGAATCGCGCGGTGAAGGGCGCGATCGACGAGTCGTTATCAAATATATCATCTAACATCTTTACGGCGCTGCGGTACCCGAGCTCATGCTTTTGAGGCTCCGAAACGGATCTTTATTTAAGATGTCGGGATTTATAGTGTTGAGTACCGCCCATACCGAAAGCAAGATAATAAGTCCTAGTATTGCATCTTGAAGTACCTCTTTTGCTTTTGATTTGTTCTCAGGCTTTATGTCCCCCGTGACATAGAGATATCCCGCCCACGAAATGCGAATCACTGCGAGAATCGCGCCGACTGAGAGCGCCATATAGAAAAATGCCTGAAGAATATCGGGAATTGAGCCGCTACCAAAATCGAAAGACTTTCCTATGAAGTCGGTTGCATTGTTTACCGCTTGTACTCCCAGAGGGTTTGGTGGCGGGTACATACTTAATCGCTTAATTTTACCACCCAAAGCGATAAATCACGCGCATTCATAAAGGCAAGATACCGACCATCACTACTTACAAGAGGCCGCATGACATCAAACGACGGCAGCTCTGAGTCAGTCAGCATTTTTTTTGAATCGCCGGTTACGGCATCAATAGACCACCATGTATCAGTTGTATGCTCTGAACCGCGGTACCAGGAATCAGGAAATTCACGAGATACGTACTCGGGGACAGCACAGTATGCAATTCTTTCTTCACGACCAGTGGTTTTTGGCAGCGACCCCCATGCACATTTGTCTGCTACCGTAGGCAGTGTGGCGCGCCGTGATACGGCGCTTGAAGATGAGATTGTTGCTGACGGAGAGCCGCCCACGACACTGCTTGCTATAACGAGCCCGTCTGTTTCCGCTGTTATCGAGAGCGCCGGTGCTTCAAGCAGTTTTTCCCATACCCCCGCGCCGAGTGAGTAGAGTGCGCCGTTTGTGTTCGCTGCAGGTCGTTGAAGTGCGAGAATACGATCGCTCCACAAAAGCCCCCAGTCCCGCACACCCGAACTTGCTATAAGAGAGGGTTTCTTGTCGGGGGCGCCGCGATAGATTGCGGTGCCGGCATCAGTGAGGAGTGAATAGGCAAAATCGTTTCCTGATGGCGACCACACAAATGAGTCGATATTTGGTGGCAAAAATTGCCCCGTAAGTACGCTCGCACTTGAGGTACTGCGCTCCGGTGAAGCAACAAAGGTGGTGATAGCGAGATTTTCATCAAGCCCTCGAAGCGCAACTAAGCCATTCGTGTTCCACAAAGCTTCGTACATACGAGGTATAAGCATATTACTTATACGCTCAATCGAACCCGTCTCAGGATTTTCTGAGAATATATGGCCGGTCGCTCGTTCAACAAAAAGGAGACGCACCCCCTCATTTGTTTTTTTGAATCCCATACCTGCAACAGGCGCCTGACTTACTCGATAAATACGGGATGACCGGGTCTTTACTGAGGAGCTTGCTCTCGAGGCTCCCACTTCTGCCGAGATATTTTCGAAGGTACTGCCAAGGAGGGATATGGGTGGTACCGGCTCTTCCGCTTTATACCCCCGCGCAGTATCACGGGTTGTGATGGTCGCTTTTTGTCGCGAGAGGGCGGTATACCACAGAGCGAGTGAGAGTACGCAGAGTACCATGACACCAAGGGAAACAATCCGAAGCACTGTCTGGTTCATGGCAGTAGTGTACCGCGTTCGCCCAAAAAGAGCGTCCAGGTACGTCGCGTGTCTTCAAGCCACGTTGCGGTGTTGCGTATTGAGAGGGTGACCTGAGTACTCACCGGAGCGCTCGCGTTAATTGACATGTGGTACGGATGGGCTTCGTCAATCTGTGCTTGCTTTTCACCAAGTTTCCACTCGTATTGAATCCCGCGAGTTCCCTGCGCCGTGCCGGCGTACCACGGGACTCCAAAGACAATGATGTCGCGGCTATTGGTAACAAACTGGTCGGGAATGGGACTATGAAATAGTACGCCAAAGAGGGGATGCTCTTGGTACAGTTCGAGTACGGTATCTCTCTGGGGTATGCGCATCTGTGCCGTTCCCCGAATCGTTCCATCATCATTTTCAACGGTGACGGATACTTCATCGACGCGAAACGAGGAGTCGGGCAGCGCAATCGTATTTCGCCCCCGTCCCGAGAGATTCTTTTTCGTGGCGCCGTCTACCTTCCACACAAAAAAGAGATCGGAAACGGGAAGCGCGGCGCCGTCACGATAGAGGTGAGGCAGCGCCTCAAATCGGAGGACACTCCCCGCCCCCGCAAGTGCTCTTCCCTTAAAAAAGGGGGCAACATAGGAATCAGCGCTCCAGAGAAGATCGACCGATGTAGGTTGTATGCGAATTTCTGCGGACTCACCACTCTCAAGCTGCGCCTGGACGACTGATGTTATGCCTGCATTGCTTGCGGTTATTTGCATATCAGTCATGCCGATCCCGCTGCCCACAAGCACTCCATCTCGAAACCAGCGCACCATGGTAGTCCGTGCGTTTTCTACATTTTTAAGAGTAATCAGGACCGTAGCACCGGGGGTAACGATGGAAGGACTGAGGGAGAATGACGGCTCAAGCGGGGCTTGGAACGTTTGTGCGTAGAGAGGGCTCGCGCTCAAGAGAAGCACAATAATCAAAAATCTCATACCGCGGGAGCGCTGGCTTCCTGCTGTGCCGCAAGATCTTGTTTTGCCTTTTTAATTGCCAAAATTTGCGATGGATCAGAGGTAATAATTTGGTCCTCAGTATAGCTCGCGATGACTTTAATCGCAACATGTTTGAGGCCGGCAAAAAAGATTCCCTCCCCTACATCAGACTCGAGAAGCAGGTATTTCTCTTCATCTGAAAGTTTAAACGTTTGTTGCACGAGGTCGACCGATGTCGGCGACTGACGCAAGAGCAGCTGAATCGAGGAGTTCGTAATCATTGGTACTCCGTAGGGAGAGTTTAAAAAGTCAGACACGTCTTGCGTAATCGTAGAAACGCCGAGATAGTATTTACGGCCGCGCTTTATGATACCGAACAAGAAGGATGCAGTATCTTCCGACTTCATCATCCACCACGCCTCATCAATTACCAAGAGGCGCTTGCGCAGCTCTTTGCGCACCACAGTCCAGATATGATGCGTAATAATGTACATTGCAACGGGCTTCAAGTCGTCTTCCATGTCGCGTACGGAAAAAACAACGAGCTTTTTGTTCATGTCGACGTTCGTCGGTCGATTCATAAAGCCCGACCAGGTGCCTTTCGTGTATTTTGAAAGACGCTGCACGAGAGAATCAGATCCTTCCATGCCTGAGAGCACGAGTTCAAAGTCTGAGAGAAGCGGAGGCTCTACCTGTGCAAAGTTTGCATCGGGAGTAATGTCCTTAAGCGCATACGTCTCGGTAATTGCTTTATCAATAATTGCATCTTCTTCGGGGGTAAGACCGCCGAGCATGATACGGAAGAGTCCGACAAGCGTAATGATGTTATTGCGCAGAACATCAGTGGGATTCTCATCTTCACGCGGGATTGGTAAGTCAAACGGATTGATATGGTGCTCCGAGGAGAGCGAGATGTTAAAGTAGCGACCACCCACGGTCTCTGCGAGATATTCATATTCGCGCTCGGGGTCAATCACAATTACTTCGGCATCAAACATCAGCGATCGAAGTATCTCGAGCTTTGTTGTATAGCTTTTTCCGCTACCAGATTTCGCAAACGTAACGGAGTTATAGTTTTCGAGCGAGAAACGGTCAAAGAGAATGAGTGATGAGTTGTGGCGATTGACGCCGTAGAGAATACCGCGATCAGAGGTAAGGTCAAACGAGATAAAAGGAAAAATCGACGAGAGCGGCTGCGAGTTCAATTTGGTGTGGACCTCAAGCTCGTCGGAGCACAGCGGTAATACGGAACGAAAGCCTTGTTCTTGCTGAAAAAGCGCCGGACGAATGTAAATGAGTCGCGATTCAAGAATAGAGCGCACCTCGGACTCCACCTTATCAAGCTCCTCGCGGGTATTGCCATAGATGGTGATATAGAGGCCAACATCAAAAATACGCTCTTGTGCCTGCTGCAGCTGGTCGCGCAGATGCTCTATGTCTTGGTATGCGGTATCGAGTAACGGATCGCGCACCATCCCCTTCTCTTCTCGCTGCGAGATTTGACTCTGAACTTCTGCTACTTTTTTTTGAAACTTACGCAGCATGTCGTTCGAATTGAGGGGGTGTATATAAATCGCCACGTCAATGACTTTGTCCATGTTGATGATGGGGGCGAACCAACCTGTCGTGAGAAAGCGTGGATAGGAGATCACGAAAAAAGTACGCGCAATACGCTCGCCCAAATCCAGTTCGCGCGGATTTATTTTGAGCGCGTGCGGCGCGATAACATCTTGCAGCTCGAGAGTACCGCTCTGATAGATGTCGTCAGGAAGCACAGGCCGCACCGATGCGACTTCTTTTTTTGGCGCAATAAAATCAAAAAGACCCATACGTTAGAAAAAGTATACCGCAAAAAACCGCCCCGATGGCACGGTAACGCCTACCTGTTAGTCAAGGACATTGGCTTACTGTCTTCCCCTGGATTAAATAATTTATAGAACAACTCAATCGCCTCTTCCGTTCCGAGCTGTACGGTGCGTACCCCGGTGCGCGCGAGGCCCTGCTGTACGATTGAGATGCGCTGTTCGAGCTGCGAGAGGTGTTCCTCAAATGAACGATCTTTTGTCACCGACGCGGAGGTCGAGCCAAAAGAAAAGAGCCCGCCTTTTTTTGTTTCAATAACATTCGGTGCATATGGGACGACGACAAAAAAGTTTTTCGACATAATACTTGCCGCTTCGGTAAAGCTTTTGACAAAGCCGATGTATTCGCGAATCTGAATGCGCATCAAATCATCGAGCTGCTTTTTGTACTGCGCTTCGAGGGTTGCAAGATAGGGGCGAATGTCGAGCATGCGCGACTGGACGAAAATCTCACATGAAAAATCAAGGGAGTTGAGAAAGCTCTGAAACTGCACGATAAATGCGGTCTGTTCGTCTTCTGATTTCAAGGCAAAATTGATTGACGAGGCAAGGAGAATCGCGCGGTAGCTTCCGTCCTTGAGGACTACGATACCGTCGCGCACCTCTTGTATGGGTACGAAATCCTGTGTTGCATTGGTGGCCGCGCGTGTAGTTGGTGGCATACGAGGGTCATCGTATCAGACTTTCTCGCGCAGTGCGCACGGGCGCGACGATGGTGCTCAAAGAATTAGTGTTCTGTGTGCGATCTTTTTGGGTCGCAACGCCATCACTGATGCGCTCTTTTATATCAAGGCTCCACGAGAGTTCATGCAGCCTACTCTCCGACAAACGAGGAACATACGGCAGGGGCTGCGGTGTCGCGTCTTTCGTCGGAGCGCGTACCGGCAACTGGCGGGTGTTGTTCCAGAGGTACAGCTTCGAGCGAATCAAAAAGAAAAAACCATGCTCAAGCGCAAGTATGAGAGGCCGCCCATTGTATTCCATAAAAGCGAGTGCTCCGCCTGCCGCCGCGCCTAAGAGCATAAACGGCGCAGCAGCGTAAAGGGGCAGCATGCGATACGCAAGATAGGCGCATCCGAGTCCACCGAGGACGTAGACAAACTGCTTAAAGGTGAGAGGACCAAAAATCTTATCCTCGACCTCAATAAATTGCGGTACTTGAAACTGCATTCTCTACAGTATAGCTCTTTTGAAGAAGTGGCTTTCGAGTTTTCTACACCTGTTCGCGGTAGGGGTCGTTTATAGCGATCTTTTTAGGAGACGAGATTTCTACCGACGGCACTATCTCACGTACCGCTTTTGTTTCGGGTTTAGGAGGTGGTGGCGTGGTCGGGGCAACGGCAGGTGCTTTTGGTGCTGGCAACAATACCGAAGCGTCACGTTTAGATTCTGCAAGGAGCTCGGTGCGCACTTGTTCTACCGCAGTTTCCTGTTTTTCTACTGCGCTCGGGTGATCGAGGTCGCGTTCCAACTCGGCTCGAATTGGTTCAAAAATAGCCGCGGAAATATCACTGGTAAGAGCTTTGGCAGAATCTGTATCTATGCCCGTTTTTGATTGGATTGCGCTCTGAAGATCTCCCGCCGAGGTTACGCCAAGGAGAGCAAGTAACACTTCGTTTTCCAAGAGCTCCCATTGATCAAGGTGCAGTTTGTGTGTACGAGCAAGGCCCTGTAACTGATGTTCAATATCCGAGGACCGAATCGCATCTTGCACCACTTGCGGTAGCGCACTAAAGCGTTCGTGGAGCAGGGCAACGATATCTTGTTGAGATGAAGGAGTGTTCATACCGTGTTAGGCGCGAGGAGGCGGGAACGTGCCGTCGGTGGGACCAGGAGAGCGCAGGCCAGTTCGGGCTTCAAGCGTACTTGCTCGGCGATCTAAGCGAGTGGCGCGCTGTTGTGCTGAGGTAACTGCCTTCGGCAACTTCTCAAGCTCTTTTTTGAACTGTTTCAAAGAGTCGCTAATCCCGACGTTCTTGGCAATAGCCTTGCCCACATCGTCCCCGACTTTGCTTGCAATCTGATTACCCAGCGCCTGAGCGTATCCTTGCAGTTGAGTGAGTCCTTCTTGGCGCTGTTCTTGTAACTGCGCATCGAGCCGCGCGCTCGTTGCATCAAAGCGCCGCATTGAGGTATTAACATCACGATCATGGAGTTTAAGTTCAGTTTCAGCATCATGATATTTAAGGCTTGCCCGAACCGCTTTTCTTATCCTTTCTCTCATGCCGCTCATTGCGGTTTCTCGTTCGTCCGCGGGCTTGTCTTTCAAGGTGTCTACTTGCTTTTTTACTTCTATTTGTTGACGTTTCGTTAGCGGATTCATCTCTATAGTCGCTGCGGTCTTCGCCTCGTCTCGAGCGCTTTGCAGTGAATCACGAGTCTCGTCCGCAAGTTCTTTGGCAGCCCTGCGACTATTCTCAACGGTTTCCTTTTGTTGTGCTGTTTCTTTTTGCAAATTCGTGATGAATTTCTCTTGTTCTGCGCCTGAGTATCCAAGATCCTTGAACTCGCCCTCACCTTCTTTGACAGCGGTTTTTACACGGCCCGCGTAACCACCACCCTCGGTTGTACCAGTGATAACTCTTGACAATGGTTTAGGCACAGTTCCCACCAAACCGCCGATCCTATCGCCAATTGAGCGACCAAATACTTTTGCATTCATTGCGTTGTATTCCTTTCCTGAGCGGAGCGTTGCCTTGTCACGCATTTCCATGAGACTTCTCAGTTTTTCGATCCGCGCTTCACTCGTCAAGCTACGGTCCATCTTTGTAGCTTCGATCTCGGTATTTCGTTGATTGATTTCACGATATGCTCTTGCACCGCGCCAATTGCGCAGAACCGCAGCGGCGCCAAGCGCAGTTCCTGTGATAGGAAGCAGGGTGAGAGCTGCCGCCCAATTTCCTCCCGCGACCACCTGCGCAAACCTGATCGTAAGATATACGGTTAGAACCAGCATGCCGACGACAAGGAAATAGTTTAGGAATGCAACAATATTAGTGTATTCGCCCGGTTTGCCCAACGCTCCCCCAAGCGTCCCGCCACCGGAGCCTGCTGTTACTGCTGTTGCCATTTGCTTAGTGACTAAAAGAAGAAGAAACAATACCGGGGCAATCAGTGAGTATTGGATAAGATTGCGCCACCATAAAAGAAATTTGTCTGAATAGTTCGGAATCAAAAAAGCGGCAAAAGCAATCGGGCCGAGTATCATCAGAAAAAGAAGTATGACAACACGGACTACTAAAAGCAAGCTCGCGAATAAAAATACAGCACTAGCAAAGAGAAGCACTGTTGCAGCAAAGAGACCGTGAAGTATAGGAAGAGATGCGCTGTCGTTTGTTTCGGCTACTTCATCAAGCATCTCTTTTGTGTCCGAAAGACCCGTAATACCAAGCATTTTTATGAAACTGCCAGCGACACCATCTCTCGGAAATGCCCGAGGATCGTTGGTTGTTATACCAAAACCAACTCCTCCACCCCAGCCATCCTTTTGGAGTGATGCAACAGGTTCGCCGGTAAGAGCGGGATAAATTGTGGTAGCAACGGCGTTTCCAACTTTGACAATGGTGACCGAAAAAAGGAGGCTAAAGTTTATGAGTGTAGCAACGACAATCACATGTGCTATGTATTGTTTTTTGCCACGCGAGTTTTGACCTGCAATAATCATAATTGCGAGGTAGATAAATATGCCGACGATAAGAATGTTTGCAATATCGCGGAAAATCGTCCAAGCCACATTTATAAACGATTGCGCCCCCGTAGTGGCAAGTGTGGTGCTAAAGAGCGCTATAGTTTTCGTGATAACTAGGTTGAATAAAAGACCAGTTATAGTGAGCAGAAAAGCAGAAGCTGATATGAGCGTAGTGCCAGCCCAAACAGAAAAACTCCGTAAAATACAATCGGGAAGGTTCTTTGAGTAGTTATACGTACCCTTGCATGAGATTGGTTCAATTTGTACATATGAATTGAAACCAGCATAGCCTACCAGTTTGTCACCTCTGTAGCAGCCGTCGACCATTGTTAGTCCCGTGATAGGTTCCATTTTTGGTTTAGCAGTTGTTCCTGCAGGGCATGAGGCTGCATCTGCGTGTGAAGGAAAAGTGAGAGATGTAGAGACCGATATGAGAACAAAAGTAAACAAAATAATGAATCTTTTCATACTCATTTCCATTGATTTTTCCAACGCGTAATCACGGCGGCATTATCGACATTGCACCACCCCGTAGTTACATCGGTTGATGTTTGCCATGCCTTGATAGCGTCTTGTACCAACGTACTCAGGGCATTGGTGGCATCGTCTCGTTGCTGGCGAGCCTGCTGCAGATCATATTGATTATGAATACTGTTTGTTGCCGCGAGAGCGTCAAGTTGTGCAAGTGCTTGTGCTTGGGTGGTGGAATTTCCGCTCGTAAGTCCTGCAGCAATTGCGTTGAGTCTGTCGAGTGCGGAGCGTGATTTGGTGATGTCGCTGTCAACCTGTCCGACTATTGGAGTAATCTGAGAATCAATAACCGCCTGAGAAGCGGAAGTCGTGGTTGCGATGCGCAGCGTAGTCCCGGTTGCATCAGTGCAGGTGTTTTGTGAGGTAACGTTTGACTGGCAGACTTTGCTGATGATTGTGCTCCAGCACTGGCTTTCAGCTGAGCGGAGCTGGTTTTTTGCATTTTCGATCGCAGTTTTTATTGATGTTTTTGCGGCAAGATAATCTGATTCTATTTGTCGGTATGCATTAAGGATACTGATGCCGATATTGAGAGCGCTCACCCGGGCACCCGATGCCGACTCTCTCATCATGCGGTCGATATACGACGGCAATCCCCCCGCAGCCTGGAGTAAACCCTCAAGGCCTTTTTCAGATCCAATAGCCTGCGATTCGAGGTTCGCAAAAAGCGGGCTAATGAGTTGCCCCACATCATTTGCCGCTTCTGCTTGGCGCGTAGGAGAGCTTATGATGTTTTGGAAACTTTCACGTACCACCGATGCCGGTGTAAGGATTTTCTCACAAACTGAGTCGGGGTCTTCCTCGGTAACAGGATAGAAGCCTTCGCCGTATTGCAAATTCTTCCAAAAACACTCTTGGGCAAGTGCGACCTGCGTTTCGACATACGAGCGAACTGCTAGCGAGGCGCGGTACTCGTCACAGCGCTCATCTCGCAAATTCGCAAGGCTCTGCCATGCAGACGATTGTGCGGTTGCTTTTTTCGGACACTCAAGATTTACCTTTTGGCTATCCACGTACCGCTTCGCTGATGCGCGCAAAACCTCAGGCTTTACCTGAGGTTGAATAATTTCAAACGCTCTTGCTGCCGCTTTGTTTGCCATTTTGGTTGCTTCATCAAAGCGCTGCAGGTAGTATGCCCCACCGTCTCTGCCGTTTAGGATTCTTTTCGCCGCTTTTCCTACCATTTCTGCAGTTATCGCCTCGCGCTGCTTGTTGACCGCAGGACGCAAGATACATTCCTTGTAGACCAAATATCCGGTGTTGAGAGTTACTGCGGCATCGTTTACGGGCACATAGACACCACCGATTGCAGAAAACGCACCCACACTCATCGAGTACGCTCCGGTGCGGCTGCAGTTCCCAAGCCCGCCTGGCTGGGTAAGGAGGGCGCTCGGACCTCCCGTACTTTGGGCCGATGCAAAAAAGGGTACGAGTATAAGAACGAGAAAGGCGCGCTTCATACGTGTTTTTTGTTTCGGTAATACAGTGCGAGTTCGTTGAATGCAGAAAAGACTTCCTGTTCAGCATCGTTGTATGCACGTAAGAGCATGAGAGAAGCAACGGGGTCTGCGCCGTGCTTGCTCATGTGGGTCAGTGTTGTTGCAAAGAGTGAGAGTGAGTTTATCGTCCGGACATGTGCCTCAGCTGCGTCAACAGGAACGGGAACCGCGCGCGCCTGACGTGCTGCCCGCGTGTAGTTTGCAGCAGTAGTTGCAAGCTGTTCAAGATATATTTCATTTTTGGTCTCGAGATATCGAGCAAACACCTCAAATTCGGGCTCTTTGTTTGTAAGAAGCGGCTCGAGCGCAACGCGCATATCAGCGCGATACGTGAGCATGCGATCGTATGAAGAATCAGGGTCGATAGTAAGCTCGGCGCGTGTTATTCGGTCAAAGGTCGGTTCCAATTTCATGGTATCGGCGACGGTTGCTCCTACCTGGCTTAGATTTTCGGGCGTATACAGTCCCCCTTTCTGCATGACGGTGTACAGCTGCGAAACGCGTTCGGTCAGCGCATCGCTTGCGCCCGAGAGAATCACATCATCCGATGCGCGCGGAGGGCTTGAAGCTTGCGAGAGGAGGTATTGTTGCCACTTTGGTTTTTCTGCTCCAGATGCAGTCGAGGTCGCGACTTCGGTAACTCGACTGAAATGTGGCTGAGCGATTTCCTTGGTGTGTGCAACATAGAAAAGCGTACCGAGAACAAGACAGAGCGAAAACCCCGCGCTAATCAAAAAGCGCCCACGACCGAGTGCGGAACGAAATGAATTCACCTCTTCAGTATACCGCGCCCAGCGGCAGGTGTATGAAAAAAGTGTGTACTACAGCGACGCACTTGTGAAGACAAATACGCGACCGGGGTCGTCGTTCGAAAACGTTACTTGTGCAAGTGAAAACATGTCGGCAAGCGCGACATAGTCTTTGATAAGCGATTCGACACTCGTGTTGTACGTAGAAATTGATTCCAAAAGCGATTGATCGGTGGCGCTTCGAGAGAGCGTGGCAAGATTTTGACCGACACTCACATAATCACGCGCGAGTTTTTGGTGAGTGATGAGCGTACCTGACGGAACAGAATCCAGTGCGCGTAAAGAGTCTCCTACCTCTTCGAGAGCCTTCGCCATTTTTTGCACCGCCGCCTGCTTCTCAAGGTTTTGTCTGTCTGCATAAAAATCTCGCATAATCGGGACTTGCCGCGCCTGGTATTCGGCCTGATATGCTTCAATAATTCGACCAGCGGCATTGCCATAGTCGTAAAGGTTTTGCTGGTAGGAGCTGCGTTTTTCAGCCTGCGGCGGAGAGTCTAATGTCAGAGTGCCATGAGGTAGCGCGGCAACTATTGAGCTGAGAATGCTCTCCCCTGCCACATTTGCAGGATTTGTCTGTGCGGCGCCGGATTGCTCCGTAAGAGGAGGCACTTCTGCGCTACGTAACGTGACAAGGGGAAGGTCTTGAGCGGTGAGTGTTTCGCCTTGAATCTGTTGCGATGCAAACCGGCGTTCAAGCGAAGGTTCGACAATGGCTTCAGTGGTCCATACCGATCCCTCACCCACCACTCTCGGCTGGTGGCGTGCAACGACGAGCGCGCCAAGCGCAAGAATAACAGCAATCGAAACCGCCCATGCCTGAGTGGAGAACATACTCACAGTATTCACCACGAGACTAGGCCCGGCAAGAATGGTGCTAGAATAACTGCATGCGTTTAGCATGGCTTGCGCTTGTTGTGCTGATTGTTCCGATTGTTGCACAAGCATACCCCTTCGGAGGGCAGGCTTCGATAGTGCGCGGGTGTTACAACTCGGCAATATTTGCACGCCTTGGTCCACCAAACGGCGGTGATTTTGTATGGACCCCTTCTACAAGAACATATCAATTCGGTCCGCCAAAATCAGTTGGTCAGTGGCTTTTGGGTCTCTCTGGCGTACCATACATGTGTATAGTGTCGATTAGTCCAGTGGATAGTTGGCCTGCCGACTCAATTTTTATGATGGGTTCGAGTTATGCTTCTGGATTTAATTTTGGCGGAGGATCGCCGGGAACTGGTGTGCCTCCCGTGACACTCAACCCTTCGCAGCTTGCATGCAAGATTGCGGGTGTCGCGTGTAGTGGGCAATCAGGCGAAAATCCGTCTACGGCTCCAAATAGCGGGGGAGCGGTGAACCATATACTGGTTAGTGAGGTGTACCCATTCTCGGACTCTTCACACGGTACCGATGCAGAAAATCTCTGGATTGAACTTTATAATCCAACCGCCTCACCTGTCGATATATCACGCTGGACTATTGCCACGAGCCGTGCTCAGGCGACTATTGCAGCAAATACAGTATTGAATTCGGGAGCATACATAGTTATTTCACCGACAGTCGCGACCGCTCAGTATTGGAGGATTACGCCCTCTCTTGTTGTTGCCGCCGTATTTTCACAGCCGATGTTGCAGAACGAACAGCTAATACTTCGTGATTCAAGTGGTGTGATAGTCGATGCCCTATCGTGGGGTACCGATACCGCGGTGTTTGCGACACCAGCTTCCACACCTCCTCGCGGCTCGTCGCTTATTCGTTCATCGTTGGCACGCGATACAGACAGCGCTTCTGATTGGGTAAGCACCGGCTCACCGACCCCAGGAAGATAAAGTCTCTGTGAGTTTTTTCCACTGCTCAAGAGATAGATCTTCTGCCCGGGCTTTTTCTGATATGCTGCATTGACCGAGTGCCTCTCGCGCTCTTGTGCCAAACACTTTTTCGAGTGCGCCGCCGAGTTGCTTCCGCTTTGCGGCAAAACCCGCATGCAGCACCTCAAAAAATTCGTTCTCAGAAATGGAAGTAAAAAAATCACGAGAAATTGTATCAATGAGAAGAATCGCTGAGTCGACTTTTGGCGGCGGTGAAAACGATCCCCGTTTCACTTTTGCCACAATCTTTGGCGTGCCGTACGCTTTCACCGAAAGCGATAACAGGCTCTCTTTTTTGTCTCGTGCCACAATGCGTTCCGCCACCTCTTTTTGCATTAAAAGTGCCATCGCGTGCGGCTGTTTCGATGCGGTGAGAAACATTCGTAGTATCTCGCCCGTAATGTAGTAGGGAATATTCGCAGCAAGTACATAAGGACCCCTTGTGTGTTGCTGTGGATCAAAATCACGCACATCTCCGGTAACAATCTGTAACTGCGCCGCAGCACATTCAGCACGAAACGTTTCGTGTAGCGTCTCGGCAAGCAACTCGTCTTTTTCAATCGCGACCACTCGGTTCCCCGTTTTTAGTAGTACTTTGGTAAGTGCTCCTTTTCCTGGCCCAATTTCAACAATCGTATCCCCCGTTTGCAGCGGCAACGCGTTCACCAACGAATGTGCCGCTCCTTCAGAAGTGAGAAAATGTTGTCCTAAACGCGCACCCATCTGCAGTACGGTATCACACTAGAAGCGTTCGACTAAGTTGCTATTTATTCACGACCGTGAATAAATAGCAACATTGCAATCATTGGGAATCAGCGAATAATGTCCTCGTCGTCATCAAGAAATCCTCGAAAGCCAGAAAACTTCTTTACTTCAACAGGGGTGCGATCCTCCACAAGGCGTTCATCGATATCGGCAATAAATTCTGAAGGGAATGCACTCTCGCGGGAACCGTATTTCATGCGCGAGCGGGCATATGTCAGATACGCATGTTTGCGCGCACGGGTGAGTGCGACATAAAAGAGCCTACGTTCCTCTTCTTCATCGCGATCGATGTCTTCCTCGCGCGGCTCATTGGGAAAAAGTCCCTGTTCGAGTCCCGTCACAAATACTGCATCAAACTCGAGTCCCTTGGAGGCGTGAATGGTCATAAGCGATATCATGCCGCCCTCTTCTTTCAACGTATCTTGCTCGCTCTGGAGCGCCGCTTCTTCTAAGAGGTGCGCGATTCCCTCCTCGGGTGTCTCATGGTCATAGCGGGTCGCAAGGTTTACCAGTTCGCGCATGTTACCAAGGCGCTCTTTTGATTCTTCGTCATCTCCGCTCCAGTGCTTTTCAAGACCGCTCTCCTCTATCGCAAATCGAACCGTTTCTGATGGTGGTAGCGTGAGGCACGCATGACGGACTTTCTCGAGCGAGGCGCGAAATGCAGCGATTTTTCCTCGAGCTGCAGCGGGGAGCGAGGCCTCCTGCTTTGCAAACATTTTTTCGAGCGTTTGCTTACCGATGCCGCGCGGTGGAGAGGAGATAATACGTGAAATATCGTTCACGCTTGTGGGATTTAATGCTGCACGCAGATATGAAAGCACGTCTTTTACCTCTGCTCGTTCGAAGAAGCGTGTCCCCAGAACATGATATGGAAGCCTGAGACGTAAAAAGGCTTCTTCAAGTGCGCGCGATTGAAAATTTTGACGGTAGAGAACGGCGATGGAGTGCGGACGCACACCCTCTCGCACCAGTCGCGCGGCTTCTCCTGCAACAAACAAAGCCTCTCCGGTCTCGTCCCCTGCCCCGTAGACCACAATTGCTTCGCCGGTATCGTTGTGGGTGAAGAGTTTTTTTGGCACTCGTCGCACATTTTTTTCTATCACACCGTTTGCTGCGGCAAGAATGGTGCGTGTTGAACGATAGTTTTCCTCAAGTGTTACGGTTTTGGTGCCAGGAAAAGTTTTTTCAAACAAGAGCAGGTTCCCAATGTCAGCATTTCTCCATGAGTAAATACAGTTATGGGTCACGATGCCGTGCGCGATAAAGTTGTGTGTGGGGGTGATGTTGAGATCGTACACCGATCGTTTTGCTTCTATCGTCTCAACGCTCTGTACCGTTTCATATCCTCCATCAGCTCTAAAGAGCACCATACCGGCGCGTACCGAAGATGCGGGAGTAAAGGGTAGTGAATTACCGTCTTTAGGTTTGTCCTTCTTGCCGCCAAGTCGAGCAGTTTTAATGATGTGAGCATCTGGCCATAAGGACAGTACTTTTTGGACTCGAGACATGACGTCGTCAAAAGACGCGTGCGCGGTTTCAAACCGCCAGCTTTCTGAACCTTTTTTTGCAGGACGCACTGAAAACCCAAGTGCCAATAAATCTTTTTTTCCTTGTGCATCGTTACCAACTATCGAAATAGTGTGCATTGGCGTTTTACCGCGAGAACTCGCGCACAATGTTATAACCATATTCCTGCGGCTACTAGCGCGAGAGCGTGGCGCGTGATGAGGAAACTCTTTGTATAATCCGGCATCGTGTAAGAGTGCTTCTCCTGCGCTCTCGGTTTCGAGGCGTTCAAATACCTCGTCAAGAACGGTTTGGTCATGTACATATCCATTCGTACTTCCACCTTTGCGTGCAACAAAAGGTAGTGTAGGAATCTTGTATTTGAGCGACAGCACATACTCAGCAACGCGCGCTTTTTGGATGCTGTTGTGGGTTTCAATAATCCACACACCGTCTGCATGCTCCTGGTTGCATCGTTGCACAAATCCAACCACTGCTTGTTTCTGTCCCCGAGTGTATACCTGGGATACTCCAAGGCGGAAACCCTTTCCTCTTTTGTGCATGAGATACGTAAAATATGTTTGAGTAGTCAATCCTAGTTTATAACCGGCAAAATGAATATGTTCCGGCGTACTTTCAAGGTGATCTCCGTTCTGAAACGTGATGCGCACAATTTTTTTTGTCGTATGCGCTCGAGTAGAGAGCACCTGTGCCGGACGCAAAGAACCCTGTCCGTAATTTGATAAGACCCAGTCGCCTCTTTTTATCTCCTCAATATTTTTTAGAGTCTGGTCTGCCATGGTTACTGGTGTACCCTCAACGAGGCATTGATCCACGTCGCCCACGACACACAAATTCATCTTTTCTCCGGCCAGAAGACGAGCAATATCATACTGGATTGCGTTGGTATCCTGATACTCATCGATCGTGATAAATTGCCAGCGGTGATTGAGGAGGGAGCGCACATGGGTGTTGTCGCGCAAGAGGTTTCGGGTGCGAACAAGTAAATCCTCAAAATCAAGTGCGCCTTCTTCATGTAATGTCGTTTCGTATTTCTCCCATACTCGTACAACTTGGTCTCGAAAGTAGCTCGAGCTCTCGTCCCGGTATTCTTGAATCGTTTTCCCAAGACCCTTCGCCTTCGACAGTGCGCCAAAAATGGTACGAGGAGCGCTCTTTTCGTCCCCCATCTCTTTCAAGATACGCTTCGTGGCACGGAGCGAGTCATCACGATCCCAGATACTGAAATGCTTGGGGACCCGGGCTTCAACATGGAATTCACGTAAAAGGCGTACCCCGAGAGTATGGAATGTTGCGACAAAGGGTACGCCACCCCCCGTACCAGTAAGGAGTTTGTATACGCGCTCCTTCATCTCCCCCGCGGCCTTGTTCGTAAAGGTTAGGGCAAGTATAGAGTGGCCTGGCACCCCGTGTGCAATGAGATTTGCTATGCGATGCGTGACGGTTTTCGTTTTTCCCGCCCCCGCCCCGGCGACGATAAGGAGGGGGCCGTGGAGATGTTCAGCCGCTTGCCTTTGGGCGCTGTTGAGGGCCTGAAGATGGTCTGACATGGGGGCAGTATACCCCATGGAGGGGTCAAAAAATTGACAATTAGTTATACAATTGTGAAATAAATACTCTATTGACTCGAAAGCGTTAAAAAGGCTACAGTGGACCTACTGGTACCCCTCTGACACGCTCGGTCCTGGAGTAGAAAGCACTAAAAAAGCCTTCTATTAAGCCAAGGATTACAGTTTATACCGTTTCGGGTGCCCGTATTTACTGAGGCTTATACAACTCATACAACCATCCTCTCGAGAGCGGAAATTCCGCTCCTCGAGGGCACATACGAGAGAGGCTTCTGCTGTGCGTAGTGCTCCACTCATCTCTGCCCTTCTTCTCATCGGGAGCTTCCTCCCTGCGTCTGTTCATGCGGGTGTGATTTCAGACATTTTGACCTCTCTCGGGCTCAAAAATCAGCCGCAAAGTCGCACCGAAACCGTGCAAACCATGCCTCTTGCGCGCCCTGCAAGTAACATTGACCCTTCGCCAGCCCAAGGCGGGGGTGATTTAACGATTGTGGGCGATTCGGCGCTCGTTCCTGACGAAGGTCCGGTCGGGACCGTTGCCGATCTCGAACGACCGCGCAACTCACAAATCAGTATCTACGTTGTGAAGCAGGGAGACACTATTTCAGGAATCGCAAAGCTCTTTGATGTCAGTGTAAATACGATTCGATGGGCAAATAACCTTGCGCCGGGGGCGCCGCTCAAGGTGGGTGATACACTCACTATATTACCAGTTTCAGGTATCACGTACACGGTGAAAAAAGGTGATACCATCGCATCAATTGCAAAGACATTTAAGGCAGATGCTGATGAAATCGTGAATTACAACGAGCTTGGCGAGGTGCTCACCCCAGGAAAAGTGATTACCATTCCCGATGCGGAAGTGCCGATACCAGTCGTAACGCGCCCCGCAAAGCCCCAGAAACCGAGAACAAATACACCACATGACGTAGGTCCTATTGGGACTCTTGCGGAAAACGCTTACTATGCGGCGCCGCTTGCACGCTATACTCTGACACAGGGATTGCACGGCTTTAACGGCGTTGACATGGGTAATTCGATAGGTACGCCAATTATGGCTTCAGCAGATGGTGAAGTCATCGTTGCGCGCCAAGGTGGATGGAATGGTGGGTATGGCAACTACGTAGTCATCCAGCATGACAACGGCTCGCAGACCCTCTATGCGCACCAGTCGCGAATTGTCGTTGGTGTTGGTGAAAATGTCGTACAGGGTCAGGTGATTGGTTATGTAGGCAACACCGGTCGCTCAACGGGCCCCCACCTTCACTTTGAGGTCCGTAACGGTCCCCGCAACCCATTTGCCCGATAATCTATGAATCACAATCTTTTTCACTACGTAATGACCCTCGTGCGAGCATTTATTTTGTAAGGTCTTCCTCTGTTTCACTGACAGGTGTTAGATCGCTTGTGATGCTAATTTCCTCTACAAAATCTTCTAACGCCTTATCTGCGTCTGCAAAACGTTCATTCAGTGTTGAGCGGGTAGCAGTAGTATCTTGCTCGAATTTCGTCACTGTAGAATCAATCTCACAATCAAGCTCGCTGAGAGAAGCGAGCAATTCATTAGTTGTCATGTCGGGGTTCGTGGTCATGATGAGAATTTAGGATTGATAAAAAGCCTTCGCCAATTTGTCAGAAAGTTCAGATGATGATATTCCCTTTTCTCGCAGATATTTCCAGAAGTTCGCTTCCCCTCCCCCACTATAAGCTGTGCTGATTGATTGTGTAGCCATATCTCTCAGTGCATCAGCAAAATCCTTGCCGCTCATACTGTTAAAAGTGTATTCTTCTGCCTTAAAATTAGGGTTGAAATGGCTTATGAATGCTCCCGTGTCTTTGAAGGATTCATTGAATATCTTGTTAATAAGAGAAATTTGAGTTTCAACTGACAAGTCTTCCTTGTTGAAACTTACGATCTTCCCATAATCAGCTTGCGTTCTTTCAGTGCCTGCGGCTCTTGTCGAATCCGATGTCCGGTTCGCTACCGCATTGGTGGCATTGTCATCGCCATTTGCAGGTACTTGGCGAGGCGCATCTATAGTACGCGCAGGTTTCCTTTTCCAAAATGCACCCTCTCCCCAGAGCCAGCCTTTACCAAACAGTGTTTTAACAAATGAACCTATTCCCTTGTCGCGGTCGCTACGTGCCTTTTGTACTAACGCCTGTGCATCAGGAATTTCCACCGCGTCTGCTCGTGTTTGGGTTCTCTCCTGTCTGCGTGGTGGAACACGGGTTGGTATTTCTTTACGTTGACGTACGGGTGGGACAACCCTTTCAATCCTCTCTTCCGCGACGGGTGGTCCATCCTCTCTGTTTGGGTCCGAACCATTTAATATTTCTTGGGGACCTAGCTGCCATTCGGGAGGATTCGGTGAGGATTGTCGAGGGGTTGTTTCGTTTTGTGCGCGTGGACGAGCTGTGTCTGGGCCTTGCTGTCCGGGGCGACTTCGTGCCGCGTTGGGGTCAGTGATGTTGTTTTCAGTTGCCAATTGATCAAAAAACTCCATTCCCGCCCTGCTTCGTTGCGCCTCCATCGCAGTATTTCCGGCTTCAGTGTGCGGAATAGTTGATGCGTTTGCCACTTCACGGGCATATCCACCTACAACTCGACTGATTTCACTCTAAAGAAGCATGTGGCTGCGCGCCACACGAGAACGATGCTCTTCGCACGATTGGTAGGCCTTTTTCTCTGTTTCTAGGGATGCTTCGGCGCGAAGAATCTTGCGGTTTAATTCTCTTAGAACATTGCGCGCCTGAGTTCGCTGCGCTTCTGTAAAGTCCTTTCTCCCCAGTAACACTGCCTGACCCTGGAGCATTTTTCCACGCATGGCGGCGATGCCTTCTTCGTACTCTCGGATGATGTTTCCGTACTTCTCAGCTTCAGCGTCTAAGGTGCGTTTTTTAACTTCCACAATGGCGAGCTGATCGCGGAGAGATTTTGAATGCTTCTCAGCTATCGAGTTGATTCTCCGGTCGTGTTTACTTTCCTTGTCTCGGGCTCGTTGAATTAGAAGTTTTACCGCTTCGGCTTCGCTGCGAGTAACTTGAAGTGAGTCTTGTGTTGCACTTTCATCCTGTGCGAGGCCAGGAAGCGTAACGTTATTGGTCCACCACTGAAAAATCTTATTTCTGCCCTCATTTTTTATCATGAGCGTATCTCGCTTCATTTGTATTTGGAGTAGTTTTTTTTCGAGTTTTTCTGTGTCGAGTTCTAAAGTGCCAAGTTTACCTTCAAGTGCACCTGCGGTCCCGGCATGCCAGTGAGCAAAATTGCGATCTTTTATCGTTCCTGCCCACGTGCGAAACGCTGAGAGACGGCCACGAGTTGCAACCCCTAGTCTCTCTGTCCATCGATTGTTTCCGGGTAAGCTGTCCATGCTTGCACTCATGCGCGCCTGTTCACGAGAACGGTCTCTTGTTGTTTCCATTAGTTCTTCAACGCGAGATTTTTTCGGAGCGTCTGTGGTAGGAGTAGTATCAATTGCCATGCCTCTCAGGATACCACCTCACTGACACTGCACAATTCTGTTGTGGGGGATAGATTCCCCTTACTTCGATTACCGCTCCCCCTTTGGCGATGCTTCGTGTACCATACGGGTATGAAAACTAGCCCATTCGTTATCGTCTCGACCGAAGGAATGCATGAAACTGCTGCGAGTGTTTTGAAAATCCTTGCAAAAAAATATCGGATACAACTTCCGCACTACAGAGTGGAGTACGAACCATTTGCAAACGGTGAAGTGCTTCCGCATGTTCCAGTTACCGTGCGCCGTCAGCACGTGTTTTTGTTTCATCCTATGCAACTTCCGTCACCCAATGACGCGATTGTGAAACTGCTCCTGGTGAACGATATGCTTATGCGCGCGTCGGTTGCTGGTATCACGTTGGTACTTCCGTACATCCCCTATTTACGACAAGATCGCAAACACAAACCACGGGTACCGATTTCTGCCCGCATGCTTGCCGACATCATTGAATCAAATCGCGCCGTGGAACGCATCATCACCGTTGACATGCACGCAGATCAAGAACAAGGATTCTTTTCTATTCCGGTTGATAACGTGCAGGGTATGCATGTGTTTGTGGAACAATTTCTCATTCAATTTAAAAAGACCCGTGAAAACTTTGTAGTGGTTGCTCCAGATTTCGGGGGAGCAGTACGCGCACGCAGATTTGCAAAAAAGTTGGGTGACGCTCCGGTGGCGATTTTTGAAAAGCGGCGTCCGCGAGTAAATGCTTCCGAAGTAGTTTCAATTGTGGGAGAGCCGATTGAAGGTAAGACCGTTATCATCTGCGATGACATGATTGATACGGGCGGAACGATCCGTGGCGTGGTCAGTGTACTCAAAGAGCGCGGAGCGCGAGAGGTGTTTGTGTGTGCAACGCACGGCATTTTTAGCGGCGACTCGCTCGAGCATTTTGCACGCGCGCAGGTTCCCGTCATGTGTTCTACATCTATTCCTCGCAGTGCAGATTTTGTGAAACATACCAAATCATGGCTTTCTATGGTGCCAATCGACTCACTTCTTGCAGATGCGGTGTTTCAGGCAACGCGAGTTGGTGGCAGTGTCAGTCATTTGACCCACTGATGCCCTAGGCGTCCTTTGCGCGATATTGGAGCGCTTCGAGCATATGAGGTACCAAAATGGATTCACTTTCGGCGAGGTCGGCAATGGTACGAGCAAGTTTGATGGTGCGGTGAAATCCACGTGCGGAAAGTTTGAGCGAGCTGGCAGCTTTGAGTAGGGTGTCTTCTGCTTCTTTAGAAAGCTGAGCAAAACTTTCGATCTCTTTCGGTCCCATGTCGGTGTTTGTTGAAAGTTTTGTGTTTGCGAAACGCTTTTTCTGCAATGCTCGCGCGTGAGAAACTGACGCGCGTGCTTTCTCTCCTTCACCCGAAACACTTTTTTTCTGAAGCGAAAGTCTCTCAAGTGGCATCGCGTTTACGTGTACCCACATATCGATACGATCAGCAATCGGGCCTGAAATTTTGCGGCGATATTTTTCAACAACGTGCGGCATACACTGACACTTCCCTGTTCCGTAGTGACCGCAGGGACAGGGATTGAGCGCCGCGACCAACATAAAGTTTGCGGGGAAAATTGCACTGCCTTTTGCACGCGAAACAGAAACCACACGATCTTCGAGCGGTTCGCGCAATGCCTGAATGACATCACGTCTAAACTCGGGAAACTCATCGCAAAAGAGTATGCCACGATGTGCAAGAGAAGCCTCGCCTGGTTTTGGTGTTGCAGAGCCACCAATCAGTGACGCGTATGATGATGTGTGATGCGGTGAGCGGAACGGAGGCCGTGTCATGACTCCGTGTAACGCACCAGCAAGTGAGTGAATGGTGGTGACCTCGATGGTTTCGCGTTCATCAAGATCAGGAAGGATTGAAGCGATTGCGCGTGCAAGAAGCGTTTTTCCAGTGCCTGGTGGACCGTAGAGTGCGATGTTGTGTGCGCCAGATGCAGCGATGATGAGGCCGCGCTTCCCTGCTTCTTGTCCACGAATTTCATCAAAGGAATTTTCCTCTGTTATCTTTGTACTCGTTGTTTTCTTGCGCGCATAAATGCGCTTTGTGGTTGAGGTGAGTTGTTTGATTAAATCTTCGAGTGATTTTATGGGAATGATTCTGAGTCCTGAGACAAGTGCAACTTCTTCGGCGTTTTCTTCCGGGACATACAAATCACTCAGATTGTTTTCGCGTGCAACAGTAGCGATTGAGAGTGCTCCGGTGATGGGGCGCACTGACCCATCGAGCGCAAGTTCGCCTGCAAAAAGTGAATGTGACGTATCGCATTTGATTTGTTCTGATGCAAGTAAAAATGCAATTGCAATTGGAATATCAAAAGCAGCACCTTCTTTCTTGAGTGCTGCGGGAGCGAGCGAGAACACAATTTTTTTGTTGCTTCGCTTTGGAGATTCGAGTCCAGAATTTTTTATGGCAGCGGCAATCCTATCCTTTGCTTCTTCGACTGATTTATCAGGAAGTCCGACAATCGTGAATGCATGAAGTCCTTTCACGATATCGCATTCAACGGATACGAGGGTGCCGGGAAGACCGCTTTGTGCGCCGAAAACGCGTGCAAACCCCGATTCAATTTTTTGTTTTTCCACAACCGCATTGTACAAGTTTGCTGGCACGCAAAGTAAGTCTGGTGTATAACTACGGCAGTGGGGATAACGCTGGGCATGAGGTCATACAACCGCTTTGTCTCGCGGCCCAACGCCTTTTGTTATCTCCGCCCTTTTGTTCTGCCACTCCTACCCAGGAGTGGTTCTCTTTTTACGAAAACAATGGCGCCGAGGTTAGCGCCATTGTTTTATCTTGTGTAACTTATTCTTCCACGTTGGTGCGTGCTGCCGGGTTTGCCATCAGGCGATCAAACGGAATGTCTTCTCCGCTGTCCTCATCGATACCATACCCGCCTTTTTCCATTTTTGCTACCGCCGCATTTACTTCTTTCAACCGTTTTTCAAGTTCTTCAACAAGGGGCACATTTACCGAGAGTTCTTCAATCTGATCAGCTGCATCAATGGGATCACTTTCCTCTCCTTCTGGACTCAGGGAAGACCCTTGCCAATCACCGTCTTTTTTTACGCCATAGGTGGCAAGCTCTTCGAGAAGCGAATCACGCTCAGCTTCGAGCATGGAGCGCAATTCTTCGAACTGTACCTGATCAAGTTCTGCAGAGTGTTTCTTTTTCATGTGCACAGTATAGACTGCGCGCGTCTCTCCTACAACTCGCGCTGGGCACGAAGACGTGTGAGTAACTCAGTGAAGCTAAAAGGGCTCTCGGCAATGATGAGAATAGAGCGCGAGGGAAACGAATAGTACATAACTATTTTTCCATTATCATCGCGCAGTGCGCGAATGTCATAGTTTTTGATGACCTCATCGCTAAAGGTGCGTACGGTTGGTACTCCATTTTTTACCACCGTATCGGGAATCGCGGTAAAGAAGGGACTTAGATCCTGGTTTATTGTTTTTTCCCACGAGAGCATTCCTGCAAATGCATTTTCGTACGATGAAACTTTAAATACCAAGACTGGCGCATTTTGATCAACTGAGTGAATACCGATGAATGGGATTCCCTGCAGCGAACGCATGAAACTCTCCGGCGCTTGCGTCCCGAGGGAGCGAATGAACTCTTCTGCACTCGCAAGGCGGTCTTCTCCAGACGAATTGGTCGTTGCGGCAATGCGGAGCATGGCGCCGAGTGTTACTCCTTGATTTCGCAGCGACGACAGTAGTCGACGTGTGTCAGACGAAGACTCTTGGTTGAGAGGAAAGCGTGCGGTTTGTTCCGCAAACATGAGAGAGTCAGGTACTGCGACCGTGGTTTCGGTCGCCTGTGGCATTGCAAGGTATACGCCCACAAGCGCGGCTACACCCAGTACGAACAGAATGCTGCTCGCGGTAAGCGCGGGCGAGACTTTGCTACGAGCCACTGCTTTATCAAAATCTTTCGGCTTTTCTTGGTGCCGTTTTTGTTCTTCGAGCGCCGTCGCTTTAATAACCGTGATATTTTGTACGCGTGCGGCATGCACAAGATCATCTTTTAAGGTGTGCATGCCACTTACCAGCGGCACATCGAGCGGCTCTGGCGGGGCCTGCCTTTCGGGTGGCACGCTCTGTGGTTGAACTGCTCTGGGTGCTGTAGGCGCTACAGCGGGGGGAGTATTTTTCACATCACGCCGCTCAGGGAGCTGTATCTCTTTGAGAATGCGGGCAATATCTTCTTTCATATCGGGCATCTTTCTTTTTTCAGGTACGATAGTCTGTAAGGTGAGAGGTGTCTCTCCCGGTGTCGGCGGAGGAGTTGTTACCGTCTGAGGAGGAGTCAAAAAACCCGCGCCCAGAATACCGGGCGCGGGTTTATACGGAGCACTTGAAACTTGTGCTTTAGATTCCCCTCCAGGGTTTGTCGTCGCGTCGTGGTTTGAAGTTTCCTCGGTCATGTCGGTCTCCCCCGCCTTCTTGTGGCTTCAAGCCCTTTCGAGCAGCAAAGTCAGGATCAGCGGCTTTGATAGAAAGATTATACCGCCCTTTTTCGTCGATTTCTTTGAGGACCACTGGGACAATATCACCAATCTGTACGGCATCTGCAATGTTGCCAATGCGAAATGGTGCAACTTCAGAGACGTGCACGAGTCCGTCTGTGTTGGGACCAATTTTAACAAAGGCGCCAAAGTCCATCATGCGAACTACCTCACCTTCAAATCGCTCTCCCACCATGTATTCACGGGTGAGGTCATAGATTTCTTTGTGCGCTGCTTCTGCGGTTCCGTTGCTTCCGGTAATAAAGACGGTACCGTCTTCTTCGATGGTGATGTCGTCACATTGGGTGCGGTCTTTGATGCCGTTGATGGTTTTGCCACCAGGACCGATAACAAGACCAATCTGGTCCACTTTGACTTGGAGCGTAAGAATTTTTGGAGCACGGGTTGGAAGTTGTGGGCGTGGTGCTGCAATCTCCTTGGTGATGGCTTCGAGAATCTGGAGGCGCGCTTTCTTTGCTTGCGCAAATGCCTCGAAGAGTACGGGAAGCGGTACGCCTTCTACTTTCACATCCATTTGTACCGCGGTGACACCGTCTTTGGTGCCTGCAACTTTGAAGTCCATATCACCATGGTGATCTTCTGGTCCTTGGATGTCGGTCAACACTTTGTATGCATTTCGCTTCGGGTCAGACATCATACCCATCGCAATACCGGCAACAGGGGCTTTGATAGGGACACCTGCGTCCATGAGTGCGAGCGTGCCAGCACAAATAGTCGCCTGAGATGTTGAGCCGTTTGATGCGAGGCATTCTGAGACGATACGTACTGTATACGGGAAATCAGTTTTCTCTGGCATGACGGCGCGCAGTGCTTTCTCAGCGAGCGCGCCGTGGCCAATCATGCGACGGTTGGTACCACCCATACGTCCTGTCTCACCCACTGAAAACGGTGGGAAGTTGTAGTGGAGCATAAAGGTCTTCTTGGTGTCGCGGTATTCGATAGTGTCGACGAGTTGCGCGTCCCCTGGGCCGCCGAGCGTAAGCGCTGCAAGGACGTGTGTTTCGCCACGATAGAAGATGCCGGTGCCGTGGATCATAGGAGAGACACCGCCAGCCTGTGCGTAGAGTGAGCGAATCTCGTCAAATTTGCGGCCGTCGACACGCTTCCCTTCGTCAATTGCGATGTCGTGAACATACTGGTCGAGGCGGTGTTCGTAGTATCCATCCGCAGCTTTCACGTCGTCAGGCATTTTCTCGGTTGCAATTTTCAGCCAATCAGATTTGAGCTCGCCGAGTTTCTTTTTGTCGAGCACGCCGCCCGTTGCGAGGAGTTTTGGTTCCATCTCACTCATCCAGAGTGCGGTAACAGCTTCGTTATCAGTTGGTTTTACAAACGGAGCTTTTTCAATGCCGCGTTCTGCGACGATTCCCTTCTGCCAGCCTTGGATCTTTTCGATTTCGGTACTTGCAAAGGTGAATGCCTTTTCGAGTGTGTCCTCGGGAACTTCACGAGCGCCGACTTCTATCATGTTGATGAGATTGTCTTTGCCACATGCCAAGAGATCAAGCGTTGCTTTAGGGGAACCACTCTCATCGCGCTCTTTGTAAGTAGGATTCACTATGAATTTGTCGCTAGTCTCTTCAAGTCCCACGCGTATGGCAGATACCGGTCCACCAAATGGGATGTTGGAAGTAGAAAGTGCGAGAGACGCTGCAGTAACCGCGAGAACATCGGGGTCATAGTCTTCGAGCGAGAGCACGGTGATGATGACCTGCACATCGCGCTTTAATCCCTTTGGAAAGAGGGGGCGGATGGTACGGTCGACAATGCGCCCTGAGAGGACCGCCTCATCAGATGGGCGGCCTTCGCGACGCACAAAACGTGAACCGAGAATTGCGCCCGCTGCGTAAAACTTCTCCTCGTATTCAACAGAGAGTGGGAAATAATCGAGATTTGACTCCTTTGAACCCATAACTGCGGTTGCGAGGACGGCAGAGTTGCCGTAGCGCAAGAGAACCGAACCGTTCGCTTGGTTTGCCCAGTCGTTAAACTCGGCGGTCATTGTCTTCCCTCCTATTTCAAGGGAATACTCTTTTTTCTGCATAATTACTATTTAATTTACCAACCTCCAGATTTTAGGTCTCCGTTATCGGGAGATCTACGTATCTGGGGGTTGCTTCTAATGTCCACACAGTACCACAAAATGCTGATTTTGTCGTGATACAATTTCTTCAGTAGTTGGTATTCACATGCCTATTGCCTGATGTACTTAATGATGGAGGTTCAGATAAAATAAACCCTCTGGTTCAAAAAAGTATCGAGCGCGGTACTGATTTTTTGCGAAATAATACAGAAACAGTTGAGTTGATTGTTTCAAACGATGAATGGGCTTCTGCAATCTTGGTAAATAAGGCCGCAAAAGACTTGTTTGATGCAATTGATGACGGAACGGTAGGTCATAGCCAAAGACTACTTGAAGAGTCCTTCAAAAGAGTGCTAGCAAAAGCCCAAAGTGATTTTGGCTACAAAGTTGAATCCGAAGACAAAGGAAATGGAGAGCGGCTAGTCAAGATCACTCGATAACCACGTTTCAAACTTATTCTTCCGGCGGTAACGACACCTCAATTGTTGATGGTTCTTCACTTCCTTCAGTGCGGCTCGTTCCACGGCGTGAATGGCGTAGGGGTCGGTAATTTAAGAGATATTTTCGCGCTTCCTCATCGAGGTCGAGGAAGTCATCGGCTGCTTCTCGCAGTTTTGAGGAGGTGGAACGGCCAAACGAGACTACTTCTACCTGACAACCCGCGTGCATCTGTAAATACTGTACGAGTGGCACAAAGTCGCCGTCGCCAGTAATTAAGATAACGGTATCGAGTTTTGGTGATGCGGTTATCGCATCGATGGCGAGACCCACGTCCCAATCTGCCTTTTTGGCGCCGCCCGAAAAGACCTGAAGATCTTTGGTGCGCATTTCAATACCAATTTTTGTCAAAGCGTCAAAAAACGCTGTTTCGTCGCCACTTTCGGTGGTTACTGAATACGCACGAGCACGCACGAGGCGGCGGCCCGCGACCGCATCTTTCAGGATTGCGCCAAAGTTTGCACGAGTATGATAAATGTTTTTCGCGCTGTGATAGACGTTTTGTGTATCGATAAAGACGCCCACGCGCTGTTCAGAATGTTTAATAATTGCCATAAGTTATAGATAGTTAGTCACTAGGGTTTTGCCACTAGGGATGATTGTAATTTGTTTAACATGCGCATTACTTCAGATAAGAGCCCATCAGAAATCATAAAAAGTTTTTCTTCTGCAAGTCCTACTTTTTTCGCAATGCAAAGTTGTGTCTCTAATTCTGCGCCTGAACCGAATGCGATTCGTAAAAACTGAATGTATTCTGCCTTATGCTTATGGGTATAACCCTCGGCAATGTTTGATGGTATTGAAACAGCTGCTCTACGCACCTGGGTGGTTAATGCAAATAATTCTGATTTTGGAAAATGTGATATTAATTTATAAATTTCTGCCACCAATTCGATACTTTTTTGCCATACCAAAAGCTCTCGATAGCTCTGCATATTCTACACTATACCCTATCCACGAGTGGCTAGTGCCTATTTCTTGAGCCCAACTTCTTTCAAGACTG
Organism: bacterium; assembly: GCA_009924895.1. GTDB lineage: Bacteria > Patescibacteriota > Minisyncoccia > Phycocordibacterales > UBA2100 > UBA10103. The sequence goes on along the minus strand of RFQR01000003.1, from coordinate 21,643 downwards.
CGTTATACGCACGCTTGTTGGTCTTTTCGAGATATGACAAGTGGGATCGGCGCTGCGCTACGAGACCCAAAAGACCGCGACGCGAATGCTTATCCTTCTTATTTTTGTCCAAATGGGAAGAAAGCTCTTCAATCCGGCGTGTCAAAAGCGCTACCTGCACCTCAGGAGAACCCGTGTCGGTGTCATGGCGCTGAACGGTTTTTGTCGCGTTTGCCTTCTTTCGCTTGGTTAACATGTCTGGGAGTATACCATACACACAAAAAAGGCACAAGTATGCGCCTTTTTCGTGTAGTTACGCCATAATTACTTCTTAACCGAGGTCGAGGAGGCGTTCGCTGGCTTCTGCTCAACTTTTATGAGTTTCAGAGCGAAAATAAGCTTGGAATTAGCAGGAATAATGACTTTTCCTGAAGGGTCTTTCACGTCCTTGTCCCCATAGCCGAGTGCGGGTGGAATAGCGATAACGCGTTCGCCACCCTCTTTCATGCCGTTGACGCCAATTTGAAACCCGGGAATGAGACCCTGGGTCCCTAGTTCAAATACAAGCGGCTCATTGTTGTGTGCAGCGGAACTATCAAAGGTTGTGCCATTTTCCAGCTTACCTTCGTACAAGACTGAAACGAAAGTTCCGGGGACGGCTGCTGCCCCGGTCCCGACTTTCACTTCCTGCGCTTCTACCTTGTCACCTGCCGCAGGAGTTTGGGCAGAAGTGTTTTGGTTGTTTTGAGATGCAGCTCCTGAGGATAGTGAGAAGTAATAATACGCGCCGCCGAGAAGCGCAATAATAACAACGGCAAAAGATGCGATAAGTACCTTATTCATATTGGTTCATGATACTGCCAATTTGAGAGTGTGCAATTGTGGACAGTGCATAGCTGCGTATACTCATGGTATGGAACCCCTCGCCTCTCGAATTCGTCCAGAAGTGTTGCACGAATTTGTTGGCCAAGATCATCTCGTTGGACTAGGAAAGCCTCTTCGTGTAGCAATCGAGAAGAAAGAGTTATTCTCGTTTGTGCTCTGGGGTCCGCCAGGGTGCGGTAAGACGACGCTTGCTCGTATATACGCGCATGCTGTTGATGCGGAATTTTTCGAACTTTCCGCCGTCGATGCGGGAAAAGATGACATAAAAAAAGTGTTGGGGCGAGGTCAGTTACTCAGCAAAAAGCCCAAGGTTCTCTTTATTGATGAAATCCACCGCTTCAATAAAGCACAGCAAGATTTTTTATTACCATTTGTTGAACGAGGCGATGTAACGTTTATTGGGGCGACGACAGAAAACCCTTCGTTTGAAATTATTGCACCGCTTCTCTCACGGTGCCGTGTTTTTGTACTCAACGAACTTTCTGATGCAGAATTAAAAAAAGTTATTAAGCGCTCTTGTGTGCCAATAAAAAAGGATGTACTTGAATGGCTGACCGGTTTTGCTCATGGTGATGCTCGCATGGCGCTCACTGCGCTCGAGACGGCGCAAAAGCTGTACGGTGAAGTAACTGTTGAAAATCTAAAAAACGCCCTTCAAACCAACCTCTTTCGGTATGACAAAAAAGGTGAAGAGCACTACAACACCATCTCTGCGTTTATTAAATCAATGCGCGCGTCGCAAGCAGATGCGGCGATGTACTACTTAGCGCGTATGGTTGAGGCAGGAGAAGATCCGATTTTTATCGCGCGTCGCATGGTTATTTTTGCTTCTGAGGATGTCGGGCTTGCGCAACCGACTGCGCTCGTCGTTGCAAACGCGGTATTTCGTGCCGTTGAAACCGTTGGCTACCCCGAAGCTGCAATCAACCTTGCTCACGGTGCTGCCTATTTGTCTCGGTGTAAAAAAGACAGGAGCGCATATGACGCACTGCGTGCCGCGCAAGAAGATGTGAAAAAATATGGCCCCCTCCCCATTCCGCTTAAAATCCGTAACGCACCAACAAAACTCATGAAAGATTTGAAGTACGGCAAAGACTATGAAATGTATGACGGAGAAAGCTATTTGCCCGAAAAACTGAAAAAGAAAAAGTATTTTAAATGAAACATAGTTTTTTGAGCCAGATCTTGACTCGATAGAATTAAACGACGTTATCTGCATACTCAATCATGAGCTCGAAAAATTCTGGCGAGAGAGGAATTTTTTCGAATGAGTTAGAGCGCTCAAATTCATCGATATCATCATAATAGCAGTTTTCTATGTGCTTTTTGTCAGAGATCAGTACATAAAACAGCTTTGCCCTCTATCTCGTTGCAAAGCAGCGAGGCATTGTCCACCACTACAGTAAGTCAAGTGCATGGAGAGAGGGTCACTGGTACAATCACGGCATGGTAAGCGATGTGCGCGGCCTCACCCGACAATTCCTTGAATATCTCGAAATCGAAAAAGGTCGCTCGGTAAAAACCGTTGAGAACTACCAACACTACTTAGAGCGTTTTCTTGAGCACTCCCCTGTCAAAAAACCAAGTGATATAACAGAAACGAATGTACGTGAGTTTCGCACATGGCTTAATCGCCAAAAAGGTGTTTCAGGAGAAATGAAGCGCAAAACGCAAAACTATTACTTAATTGCGCTACGTGCGTTTCTCAAATACCTACGAAAACTCGAGATTCCGTCACTCAATCCGGAAAAGATAGAACTTGCCAAAATCGGCGCGCGCGACCTCGATCTTATTACCGCAGCAGAGTTAGACCGCCTCATGAAAGGGCCGCAGGGCGAGGAGCTTCCCGCGCTTCGCGATCGCGCTATTCTCGAACTCTTTTTTTCTACTGGACTGCGCGTCTCAGAATTGTGTGCGCTCAATAATGATCTTGATTTGTCACGCGATGAATTTTCGGTGCGAGGCAAGGGCGAAAAAGTGCGCGTTGTCTTTCTCTCCCCTGCCGCGAAACATGCAATTAAAAAGTATCTCGACAAGCGTGGCGACATAAGCGATGCGCTCTTCGTTGGCTACGGTAAAGGATCGCGTAAAAAAGAACCTGAACGTCTTACCACCCGCTCGGTAGAGCGTATGGTAAAACAGTATGCGATAAAGGCTGGTATTACGCGCAAAGTCACGCCACACGTCATTCGCCACTCGTTTGCGACGGACCTCCTCGAGAATGGTGCGGATTTGCGCAGTGTCCAAGCACTCCTCGGTCACGCTAATATTGCTACGACGCAGGTCTACACCCATGTGACCGACAAACACCTCCGCGAGGTTCACAGTAAATTTCACGGCAAACGACGTGCATAAATGGTAGGATGATTGCATGAAACTCGTTTCATGGAATGTAAATGGTATACGGGCAGTGCATCGCAAAGGACTTTTCACTCCCGCGGTCGAACAACTGAAACCCGATATTTTGTGCCTCCAAGAGACGAAGGCACAGGAGCACCAGTCGGAGGTCGATCTTCTTGAATATGAAGAATACTGGAACTCTGCAACCAAGAAAGGCTATAGCGGTACCGCTATATTTTCAAAAGTGAAACCAGTATCAGTTCGATTTGGGTTCCCTGAAACAATCATGAAAAAGTTTCGCCTCCGCGACGACTATGGTGATTTGAATGCCGAAGGGAGGGTTATCGCAGCAGAATACGAGGATTTTGTCATCGTGAATTGCTATACACCGAATGCGAAACCAGACCTTTCGCGACTTGAGATGCGTCATAAACATTGGGACCCAGCCTTCCTCCTCTACTGCAAACAGCTCCAAAGTGAAAAACCTGTTATTTTCTGCGGTGATCTAAATGTTGCTCATACGCCCGATGACCTTGCAAACCCAAAACAAAATGAGGGAGAGCATGGTTTTACAAAAGAAGAGCGAGAGGGAGCCGATAAGATTATTGCAGCGGGTTTTGTGGACACTTTTCGCATGTTCCACAAGGGCAATGGTCACTATAGCTGGTGGAGTAATTTTGGAAACGCTCGATCGCGTAATGTGGGTTGGAGAATCGATTATTTTTTTGTCACCGATTCGCTCAAAAAATCGGTAAAAAAGGCGGAAATACATCCTGATATTCTTGGTTCTGATCATTGCCCTGTTTCGATAGAACTCAAGATGTAGGAAATAGCCACTAGTGGTTAGGGTATAGTGAAAATAAATTCAGATTTCTGGACCTTGCTCGTGACTAAACCCTAGTCGCTAAGCACTACCCATAGTTATCCACACCAATGTCCTTGACGCTTTTTATAAAGGACATACCATATAGGACAGAGGTTCTTTGGGATTCGAAGAGCCTAATACGTTAGATTGTTCACCAAAAGGGCATACAGTGTACTCTCGAGCATATTTATGGGAGGACCACTCGTCTTCACCGCTTGGAAAAGAAAGTACAAAAAACCCAAGAAAAAGAACAAAATAATATAATAGCAAAGAATCCTGTGAATGAGGCCGCCTGACGTAGGCGGTTGCAAAAGAAAAAGAAACAACTTGCAACCGTTCCGTCAGTCGGCCTCTTCTTTCAAGGCCATCCATACTGTCTGGATGGTTTTTGTCTTTTATACTTATGCTACGTGGTGATGTGTTCGTAGTGCCGCAACTGCAGCCTCATCTTCCTTTCCACGCCTTTCCTTTCCCGCCTCTCCGAGAGATCGGAGCTCGGCTTCATTTAGTATAAACAATTCTTTTGCTCGCTTGTCAAGATATTCGGAAGTGTTTTTTTCGGGATTATCGAGAACCTCCTCAAGGAGCGCGTGGAGTGTCCATCCGATGCGCGGCCCCGGTTTTTCCCCCATAGCAAGGAGCTTCGTACCATCAATTTTGAGCATCCCAACCGTGATTGGGTCACGAAGTGCTTCGTCGACCATTGCCATGTATTTGCGCAAGCGAAAGGGCTGTTCTTTCGGTCGCCCTGTTCCTATGCGGTCGCACATGCGCAGGTGAAGCAAGTCAGTAATGTGTTCTTTTCCTACGTTGGTGATGATGCGGCGTACTGCAGAGAGTGTCACCTGGTCCGGATCAGCAAAAAACATGTGCCAGCGCACCAACGAAGTTACCACTTGGATGATATCCTTCGGAAACACTAGTGTTTTCAAGATTTTCTCGGCCATGCGTGCGCCAAGTACCTCATGACCATGGAAGGTCCAGTCCCTCTTTTCATCCCCCCATCTACGCGCCGCTGGTTTTCCTACATCATGCAGGAGCGCAGCGAGTCGTACTTGGAGCGACCAGTTCTTATCCGCTGCATGCTGCAGTGAACGGAGGTTGTGCTCAAACACATCGAATGAGTGAGCTTGGTTTTGATCGCACCCTATTCCCTCTTCCAGCTCGGGCACAATATGTTTCAAAACGCCGAGTTTCTGGGCGACATACAGGGCTTGCATCGGTCGATCACTCAGGATTAGTCGAGAAAATTCGTCTCGAATACGCTCTTTTGATATCTTCTCAAGATGCGTCGACTGTTCGGCTATCGCCGTGGCGGTTGTGCCATCGAGTGCAAAATCAAGTTCTACTGAAAGCCGTATTGCTCGGAGCATGCGCAGGGCATCTTCCGTAAAACGAGCATGCGGATCCCCTACCGTTACCAATACTTTGCGCTGCAGATCTGTCTGTCCTCCATGCTCATCCACGAGAGTGTGTGCAAGTGCATCATAGGCGATCGCGTTTATCGTAAAATCTCGCCGTTTAAGGTCTTCTGAGAGCATCGTACTCCATGAAACATGATCGGGATGCCTCGCATTCGTGTATGACCCCTCGGTGCGGTACGGCGTTATCTCCACTACTGCTAATTTTGCATTTTCAGACCCTGTTTTGACCCCCACGGTGCCATAGTCGTTTTCATAGAATGAGTCGGGGAATACTGCCTGTACCTGTTCGGGGGTAGCGTTTGTGGTTATATCCCAGTCTTTTGGTTCCCGATGAAGCAATAAATCGCGCACACACCCGCCCACAAGGTAGCACTCATACCCCGCTGCTTTGAGTTGCTCGCACAGCGCGCGAACTTCATGGGGAATGTGAAGCTGGTGCATGGGCAAATTGTAATACACAAGCACCCAAAGCACTATATGAACCTTGTGTTATTGTTATGTACATGAGGAAACTGGTTTCAGAAAGAGAGCAGGCTATGCAATTAAGAAGGAGGGGCTTGAGTTACCGTGAGATACGACAAATACTGCCCGTTGCAAAAAGTTTACTGTCACTGTGGCTCAAAGATTTTCCTTTAACAAAAGACGAGAAGAGGTCACTCCTGAATCGAGTTAGTAAAAATGTAACAAAAGGTAGAATACGTGCAGCATCCGCTCACAGAAATGCACGACTTGCTAGGGAAGCAATATTGTTTAAAGAATGCGAACATATGTTTACAAACTTTGCCGAGGATTCTTTTTTCACCGCCGGAGTTTCTCTGTACTGGGCTGAGGGAGCAAAGAGAAGCAGTGCATTCCAGTTTGTTAACTCTGATAGCGAAATGATGAATGTTATCGTTCTCTGGGCAGAAAAGTTTTTGAAGTTTTCCAAAAATGAGATGAGATTCCGCTTGTATATTCATAAGTCATACGCGCACGAGCGGTGTGAAGAGTGGTGGTCCAAAGAGCTCGGGGTTCCGCTGGGGCAGTTCTTGAAAACGATTTATAAACCAACCGGATTGCAATACAAAAAGAGACCTAACTACAAAGGTTGCTTAAGGTTGGAAATTCCAGGAATAAGAACACTTCGCACCATGCAATTTTTTCAGAAGTTGCTTTTTGCACATTTCGTAAAAAAACGATAGAGTTCTCACACTGCACCCGTGGTGAAATGGATATCACGGCGCTCTTCGGAAGCGCTATTTCAGGTTCAAGTCCTGACGGGTGCACTAAGACGAAAAGAGACTGGCCTGCGCCAGTCTCTTTTCGCGTAGTGCAAGACGGAGTCATGTTTTTGCAGTAGCAAAAACGGACGAGTCCGGGTCGGGAAAATGCATGAGTGGCGACAAGTGCATTATTCCTGACCACCTAAAAACAGAAAGCCTGGCTAACGCCAGGTTTTCTGCTTTTGTGCAAGTTGGACGCATGTTTTCTCAGCAGAGAAAACGGCGGAGGCAGGGTCGTGGAAATTTCTGCTCGACGGAGCAGAAATTATCTCTGACCACAAAAGACCCTTTTTGCCGAGGTAAGCAAATATCTGTGACCTATAGTCATGTTGCGTAGGATGCTAGAATGTCACCATGAAAGAAAAGCCACGGGCGGGAGATGTTGTAAAATTGGAAACCATTTTTATCGTAAGGGGCTAGAAAAAGCAGAAGCGATAGTACCGGTCTACACAGCTCTGTTTGTAAATAACGTCCCGGACCTCATTTCGCAATTCCCACCGAAACATAAACGAGTTCTGGCGCACCACTCAACAATCGCTTTTTAACCAGGCTCAGTTGACGGTATCGATGTTGGGCGTAAATGTCGAATAAAAGTTCTTGCACGTATATCAGATGAGCGTGGTGATGCGTTGCTGGTCGAAAACCCGAAATCAACTAATAAATACCCTCACATTACCCTCTCGTGTTCAGAAGGTGTGAGTCCTGTATACTCCAATCAACTCATTGAAAATGCAGTTGCGAAAAATACAATTCAATATTTATCTGAACCAATAGAACTTGAAATGACCGAGGGTTACTTCGTCGGTAAAAATGACATTATTTCAACCTAAAGCTCTTTTGTGCAGTCACTCGAATCTCCCAAGCATGGAGGGCACTCGATCGGTCAGGCGTTCTTTGTGCGCCGCCGCACACAAAGCCGCACGACCCTAGCTCATCCGTTTTTGCTGCTGCAAAAACATGATTCCGCTTTTCGATTCTCCACGGAAAGTGCGCAGGCACTTTCCTGTGCCAGCCAAAACAAACGCTTCGCTTATTGTTTTGTGCGGGCACGGAGAATCGAACTCCGATCTATACCTTGGCAAGGTATCGTTCTACCACTAAACTATGCCCGCGATGACGGGACTATAGCATATTTTTTTCATTGTAAAAGCAAAAAGAGCCCGTACGGGGCTCTTTTTACAAGTAAAGAATGTTATCGAGGCAGCAAGGGTAGAGTCTGTGCCTTCTCTTCTTCCCAAAACGCAACCACAAGCGCTATCAAAGCGATAGCGGGTGTTAAAAGCTGCACCCACTCCGCTCCTCGGCAGTGTTCAGCGAAGTACCAGAATCCGACGAGTGCAATGAACGGAAGCACAATAGCTGCGGCAAGTCCCTCAAGTGAGCGTGCGAGGAAGCCTGGCTTTATAAGTGCAATATAGGCAGCAAAAAGCGCATATCCAAGGAGGAGGAGTCCCCAAATAGTCTGCGACGATCGTTGTGTCTCGCAGGCGCGCTTTAGTGATTGTGTGAGTGCGCTCGTTACGGATACACCGGGGGTAGGTTTCTGGGCAACTTCCCCTTCCCTGCTATCGGATTTTGATGTCGGTGTCTTACCGGTAGAGGGTGCTGAAGGGATTTCATTTTTAGGTATGACACTTATTGTCGGTGTGTATGAGACAGGGTTTGGAAGCGCTGGCGCCTGAGGCTCAGGTATTGGCTTTTGCGACGGAAGCACAAACTGGACATTAGAAATACAGATCGGACTCCCCTGCCCTTTGGTTGAAATCATGGTAACGGTGACGGGGAGAGCGCGTACCAGACTCGTTGTGTCTACATCAACGTGCATTCGTATTTCTCCTGGGACGCCAGTACCCCATCGTGATAGTGCCTCAAATGGTATAGCCTCTGTACCCGCTATGCCGGTGATGACAACATTCGAATTATCGCGCACTGTTATATCAAAAGAGTGCAAATTGCCGTCGTAGATATAGGGGCGAATTGCTGAAACCATAAGAGGGGTACATGAACCGGTACCAAGAGTTTTTGTAACCACAACGCTGGATACGTCAGCGTGCGCAGTAGCGCTAAGACTTAGAAAAACAACAATCCCCAAACAGGTACTCAGGAGGCCACGAGAAAGAAGATGGTTCATATGAAATAGCAAGGATGTGTCGCCACCCTATTACAAAAGAAGTGTTCTTGTCAAGTCACAATTTTTGAAAGAGCCTCTATACCCCTGGTTGGCTGGTAAAGATTGGCTAGACGCATAACGTCCTAATAGGGGAAGAATGTGCATAACTGTGGAAAACTGTGGGGATATGTGGATAAAGGACAAAAGATGTAAAAGTCAGTATTTTGTACCATAGCAGGATAGTAGGGCGTTAAACATGGATAAAACAGATTTTCATTGTTGTTCATTAGTATGTTACTTAAGAAACATATTTTCACGTGAAATGGTTCACTCGTCTGAGTATTGCCTACGTAGCAATAAATACGTTTCTTGTGAAATACGTTGTGGCTCTACTATGCGGATAAGCAGGAACATTGTTTTGTACTGAAAACTCTGAAGGTAGCTGTAGTTGCGAATGAAAGACCATTTCACGTGAAAAGATTAAAATAGAGCTTTATCAAGGTGATACACTATTTCACGTGAAAAGTGAAAATAAAAAATGGGGTGGTACAGGCGAGTTAATCGCCTGCAGATTCTTAGAGCAAAAAGGCTTTCGAATCATTGAAACAGGCTATCGTAAGCCATGGGGAGAGGTGGATATTATTGCAAAGAAGGAAGGAGTTATTCACTTTGTTGAGGTTAAAAGCGTTACACGTGAACCCGATTCGGCTTTTTCACGTGAAATGATGGACCCAGAAGAGAAGGTGGATCCAAGAAAGGTGGAAAAGATTCGAAAAGCAGGTGAGTTCTATTTACGAGAAAAGTACCCCAACTCAGAAGCACAGGTAGATGTCATTGCGGTATTTTTAAATACCGAGCAAAAGAGGGCGCAATGCAGATTTACGGAGAATGTCCTTTAGATGTCTTTTATAAATCAGTCCCGCGAAACACTAAAAAGTCGAGTATTTTCAGCTTCAAATAGCCAATCAGCGTGCAATGTGGTACTATTCGACTGTTTTCAAAGAGCGGGCCGTAGTATACCGGTAGTACGCATGGTTTGGGACCATGTAGACTGGGTTCGATTCCCAGCGGCCCGACACGAACGAAGTGTGTGCGGGTCGCAGCAGTAGTGTCAGTACACCGCTGCGTTGGGAATCGAAAGACGGAGGCATGTTTTGCGCATAAGCAAAACAGCCGAGTCAGGGTCGTGCAAATAATTCTGTGACGACAGAATTAATATACCTGACCGATTCCCAGCGGCCCGACACGAGCTAACGAGGTTGCTTCAACAGCGGGGCTACAAGAGTATTCAAAAGTTCGCTGCGTATTTTTTCAAATCGCTCCAGCAGATCCTCAATATTTTGGGTAAGAAATTGCTCTAATGTCGAGCCGGTATCAGTTTGCATATCACGAGAAATACTGGCAAGACTAATTGCCTGGAGGCTTCGGTCTGCAGTCGCAGTCCCGCCGCTCATTGTGGTGATAATCCCAACAAGACGTTGCCAGCCATTAACAACGGGGCCACCAGAGGAACCGCTCTGGCTGCCGACTGTACTGCTCAGGGAAAAAGCGTCAACAGTTCCTGTCCTGAAGGTATGCAATTCAGTTATATGTGCCCATGCACTCACAGCATACAACTCACGCTGTGTTATAAGTCCTCCTGTAAATTCTGCAGGGTAACTTGCGGTGAGGACAGTATCATCCGTAAAGGCGATTGCCTCACGTGCATCGATAGGTATGAAGGGAAAAGTACTGGGAAGGGGAGAGTCGACACCGGCGGTAATCAAAAGGAGCGCATAGTCGTGTTCTCCGGTACCCTTGATCCTGCTTTTATTGATTTCATCAGCGTGTTCCTCGACCCATGAACGCGGAAGGTGTAACACGCGAGCCCGAAATCGAGATTCGGCGGGAGAGCCGGAGCGGATGGAGCATGAGAGGTCTACACGGGGGTCTTCGGAGAGCAAAACGTACTGCGCGACATGAGCGTTGGTAAGGATAATGCCCCGTGGATCGATAAAAACACCGCTTCCCGAAACAGGCTGAATAGAATTTTCGCCGGCACAGATAATATTTATGAGTGCCGTACGGGCTTGCGCATTTATAATTTCGGGTGCAGAAGGAGGGAAGGGGTAGGGATTAATGAGTCGTTGCGCTTGGTTGGGTTTAGTCGTGATCCCTACTCTTCGTATGTCTGAAGATGAAGGTGTGGCTGTCAAAGCTTTTGGAGGTATCGGGGAAGTCGGAAGCCCCGATCTTTCTTTGTTTATCTCGTTGCTTTTTTCAGGCAGTGCTTTTTCTGGGGTACTCACAGCCGCAGTCTGACCCTGCATTTCAAAAGTTTCCTGCGTATGAATTTGCTCCATTTTCAACATGGGATATCCAAGCATTACTGCAACGAGGGCAATTAAAAGAGTGTGTTGCCGGGGGCGCAATAATGTCATCCAAGCATCATACAATACGATTCAAACCTTTGTCTTTGATTCTTACATGTATACTATAGGTGTGACGAAAATAACATCTAAATTAGCGGCAATTGAATTGCGGAAAGCTGGACATTCATACTCATACATAGCGCTGCAACTTGCGGTTTCAAAAAGTACGGTAAGTATTTGGACTTCAAGCGTGCTTTATGTTCCTAACAAGGAAACAAAGGAGCGCATCGGGAAAGCTCGCGCCGCGTCAACTGCTGTTAAAAGTCTTCAAAAACAAAAGTCGCTGGAATCAGCTAAAATAGAGGCTCTATCAGATTTAGGGTTATTGTCGCAACGAGACCTGTTTCTATTAGGACTTGGTTTGTATATTGGCGAAGGAATCAAATCTGACAACATTGTACGTTTTGTAAATGCACATAGTTTGACTGTTGCATTCATGATCCGCTGGTTTATTGAGGCAGTTGGGGTTAGAAACGACAATATATGGATTAGGTTACACCTGTATCCTGACACTGATGTAGATGCAGCTCACACATTTTGGATCAAAGAGACTGGGGTGCCGCGAGTACGGTTTTATTCGCCCGTGATTGATAAGAGAACTGACAAAAAAGCAAAAAAGAGAGGGAAGTTACCCCATGGGACTGCGAATGTAACAGTAAAAAGTTTGGGAGAAAAGCGTTTTGGTGTATTCTTAGCTCGTAAGCTCATGGCTTTATCTGGCTTAGCGCTTGCCAAACCATCGCGGGATTAGTTTAGTGGTAAAATGCGACACTTCCAATGTTGAGTCGGGAGTTCGATTCTCCCATCCCGCACTAAAACTGCGAAAATCGGAGACATGCTCCGGTTTTGTGCTGTTTTTGCAGGATGGGGGAAGCGAAAGAAACTGGCGGAGGCTCCATTACCAAATGGAGCGTCAGTTTCAGGGTCGAGCGGAGAATAGTTTTGACGAAAATTTTTCGAGCGCTTGAACGATTCTCCCATCCCGCACTAAACAAAAAATCCCGGTTTTGCCGGGATTTTTGTGTTGAGTGAGCAAGCCGATTACTTAATTGCATCTTTCAAAGTCTTTGAAGCGCGGAATTTTGGCACTTTGGTTGCCTTGATCTGAATCGTTTCGCCGGTGCGAGGGTTACGACCAGTGCGACCAGCACGAGTTTTTGCTTCGAAGATACCGAGACCGGCGATAGAAACCTCTTCGCCGTGCTTCAGTGTCTGCGTTATTGATTCAATAATTGCTTCGACCGCACGCTCTGCATCTGCCTTTGTTGAACCAATGGTCTGTGCCACTTTCTCAACCAAATCCATTTTGTTTGCCATAGCTATAAAAATAGGCTGCTATACCACCATTTTTGAGCCGTTTTAATGAGCTGTCAATGGGTTGCCGACTTGCACGATGCGCGATAGTATGGCGCTATGAAAATCGGTGTCATGGGAGCAAAAGGTAGTTTTTCGGAGGAAGCGGGCCGCGTCTATGCCAAAAAGTATGGAAAATTTAAGAGGTTTGAGATCGCGTACCTTCTGAATGCTGAAAATGTGCTCTTGCAGCTTGAAAAGGGTTTGATAGACATTGGTATTTTCCCAATAGAAAACTCAAATGGCGGTATTGTGCTTGAGGCGGTTCATGCCATGTCGAAGCATAATTTCCATATTAAAAAGATGTTTGAGATTGATGTGCATCATAATCTATTAGTCAAAAAGGGAACTACCGCTGATAAAATCAAAAAAATTGTCTCACATGACCAGGCGATTAAGCAGTGCCGCATGTATTTACGCCGTATGTGGCCCAATGTTGAAGTAGAAGCATACGAGGACACGGCAAAAGCTGCAGCAGACATTGCCTCGGGAATACTACCTCCTTCGTGTGCTGCAATTGCCTCTCGGGGTGCCGCAAAGCTCTATAAGCTCGACATTCTCGAAGAATCAATTCAAGATTTGAAGTTTAACTACACGGTGTTTATTGCCGCGGAACGAAATGCATAACAAAACCCCCTCGCGAAGAGGGGTCTTTGTAGACTCGCGTTATCGTGCGTACTCAATCACACGCGTCTCTCGCATGACCGAAACCTTAATTTCACCAGGATATTGCATATCCTTTTCGATTCGGTCTGCAATCTCTCGAGCGATTTTGCGGGCATCCGCATCATTCACTTCCTCAGGTTTAACGATAACACGCACTTCACGACCAGCAGAAATTGCATAGCTTTTCTCAACACCCTGTTGAGCATTTGCGATTGCTTCGAGGTCCTCCAAGCGCTTGATGTACTCCTCGACATTATCGCGGCGAGCGCCAGGACGAGAACCTGAGATGGCGTCGGCAAGCTGTACAATCATCGACTCAGGGGTCTCGTACGGATACTCCTCGTGGTGCGCCTGCATTGCAAGGATGACACGATTGTCAACGTTAAACTTCTGCAAGATGCGTCGACCGATTTCAACATGAGTGCCCGGGACGTCGTGGTCAACTGCCTTGCCGATGTCATGGAAGAGTGCGCCAGCGCGGGCAATAGCAGGATCGGCGCCCAATTCTTCTGCGAGCATACCCGCAAGGTGAGCAACCTCGATTGAGTGGTCGAGTACGTTTTGACCGTAACTCGTGCGGAAGAAGAGGCGACCCAAAATCATGAGAAGTTTCGGATCGAGGTTTGAGACACGGGCCTGGTAGGCTGCCTCGGTACCTTTCTTTCGAATAATGTTGTTTATTTCTTCCTCAGCTTTTTTTACCATCTCTTCAATACGGCTTGGCTGGATACGACCATCGAGAATGAGGTTTTCAAGGGCAACACGAGCAATGTGCCTGCGGATAGGGTCGAAACATGAAAGGGTGATTGTACCCGGAGTATCATCGACGATAACGTCGACACCGGTAGCGCGTTCAAAGGCGCGGATATTGCGACCCTCCTTACCGATTATTTTACCCTTCAATTCCTCGTTTGGAATGGTGATAGTAGTTGCAAGGATATCTGAGACCGCTGACGTGCCGAGGCGATGCGCTGTCACGGTAAGAATTTCCTTTGCACGCTTCTCGAGCTTTTCGTCTGCCGAAGTCTCAAGTTTGCGCATACGTGACTCAAAGTCAGCTTCGTACTGCTTTTCTATCGAAGCTATGAGCTGAGTTTTTGCGTCTTCTTTTGAAAGACCTGCGACCTGCTCAAGTTTTGCCTGCTCTGTTTTCACAATTTCTTCATGCTTCTGCTTGAGGTGCTCGACTTCTGCAGTTTTCTGTTTTATCTGCTCACTTTCTCCGTCGAGATGGCTCTGGCGCTGATCAAGCAACGATTCTTTCTTCACGAGGCGCTCCTCTACTGCTTTGAGTTCTTTCTCGCGTTCTTTGTGTTCTGCAGCAATTTGGGCGCTCTTTTCTTCTGCGCGTGCTTCTGCTTCGTCAGTAATTTTCTTAGCACGAGTTTCAGCATCAAGCATCATTTGCTTGATTTCGAGCTCCATCGAGCCTTTTTTTCCGAGACTAATAATGAGGCGCAGGAAATATCCTATGCCGATGCCTACCAGACCTGCAACTGCAAGAAGGAGGACAGTAAATTGTAATGAAAACATACGTCATTGGGTGCAAAACCCGACGCATGACGGAATCTGCTTACGCCAAAAAAGCGTTATCTTTCAACACATTTTTGACTTTCGGAGTTTTCGTTTGCATGCTTCGAGGTGTGCACAGTTTTTAGTAAGGTGTACACTCAGTGTAACACAATGATAGAGAATAGCCACTCGAGATTAGTCCTCGGAAAACTCAAAACACGAGCCGGTTACCCAAACCCTTGTACCTCATTCCTATTCCATCACCTTGTCGACGATACCGTATTTGACTGCTTCATCTGCGGTCATAAAGAAGTCGCGATCCACATCGTTTTCTATCTTTTCGAGCTTTTGACCAGTATTTTTTACCAAAATCTTGTTAAGGCGTTCGCGCGTCGCGATGATATGCTTTGCGGTAATTTCGATGTCAGTTGCCTGGCCTTCTGCGCCACCTGAAGGCTGGTGAATCATGACTTCAGCGTTTGGAAGCACGAAGCGCTTACCCTTTTTGCCTGCTGAGAGGAGAACGGCACCCATGGAAGCTGCCATACCCACGCAGACGGTCGATACGTCTGGCTGGATATGATTCATGGTGTCGAGGATGGCGAGACCCGCTGAAACATGACCGCCAGGGGAGTTAATGTAGAAAGAAATATCCTTTTTAGGGTCCTCAGAGGCAAGGAAGAGGAGTTGCGCGACCACGAGGTTTGCGACATCACTGTCGATTGGTCCGCCGAGAAAGACGATACGCTCCTTGAGAAGGCGTGAGTAAATGTCATAGGCGCGTTCACCCATAGAGGTTTTCTCGACTACCATAGGGACGAGCATGCTTGAACGGGTTTGTTTGTGTTCCACCCCAGTAGAAAATGATTTCATATAGTTTTGATAGTTGTACTTATAAACGTTAGGACACCAATTTGCCACCGAGACTATCCAGTCTTTTTTACGGGGCAAGTATGCGTGCATCGTACCACACGCATTTTTTGGCTGCTATACTTTTTGAATGGATAGTTTTTTGTCCAAAGGAGGCAAGATGCAAACATTTTCTGAGCTTGATGCGAAGGCACGCGCGAAGCGTAATGGCTTCTCTGACGATGACTTAATGGAGGCCTGGGCTGAAACGGGTGATCCTGACTATCTAACTCCGTCGACTATGCAAAAAATGGACTCGGCGCGGTTTTCTTTTTTTGTGGTATAATACAAACATGAAAACCCTCGAGAAAGTGTCACTTTTTTGGGATGTAGACCGGGCGACTCTTGGTACTGAAGCGCATGCGGATTTTATTATTCGCAGAGTGCTCATGTTTGGCGACCTAGAAGACGTGAAATGGGTTGTCGGGCAATACGGTGTTGAGAAAGTGAGGGATGTTGCTCAAACGGCGCGTGATTTAGATTCGCGAAGCAGGGCATTTTGGACAGCACATTTTGCGCATGCATAGAGAGATTTTTGAACCACATACTGAGGCTGTTTTTAAGCTTTTAGCACAAAGCAGTGCGGTTACTCCAAACACCGGTTTCTATCTTGCGGGTGGAACGGCACTAGCGCTTCAAAGAGGACATCGTCGTTCGGTTGACTTGGACTTTTTTATACACAATGATGTGTTGCCAGAGCGCATTACCGAACAACTTGAGAAGTTGGGCACGCTTACCGTGACTCAAGAAGAACAGAAAACAATCAATGCAAGCCTTAATGACGTGAAAGTGAGCTTCATATCTTTTCCATACCCGTTACTCTTTCCTACAAAAGAGTGGGACGGCGTGTCGCTGGCCGACGAGAGGGACGTTGCAGCAATGAAACTGTCAGCGATTGCCGGACGCGGAGCAAAAAAAGACTTTTTTGACATGAATGAGCTACTGAAAACGTACTCACTTGAACAAATGATACATTTTTTTGAACAAAAGTTTGCCGGGAAAAATTACAATACACTCCACATACTTAAAAGCATCTCGTACTTTGTTGACGCTGATGTTGAACCAGATCCAATCATGCTGCAGAAAGTAAGTTGGGATGAAGTAAAAAGCGCTCTCTCAAAAGAGGCACATGCTCTGGTGGATTAGTTTTCAAACCCGCTCACATAGTTGCGAAATACATGATGTGTCTCCACTGAAGCTTCGCCCTCAGCAGTTTTTCTGATGACATTCAGTGTTTGTCTGATTCTTTTTTCACCTTCTCTCGAAATGCACTTGTTCGCAGAGCATTGATTCTTCCGCTTCCTCAAACGTCATTTCAGGGTGCTGACTCATAGTTCATTATGACTGTTGCCCCTCCAAAAATTCAATCACTTTTTCATTGCGAAGCGAGTGGAAGATGTTGGCGCGTAAGACTTCTGGATTTGCTTTCGGGTAGTGTTTTTGTGCATGCTTGAGTTCGTGATCGATTGCATGCACATCGGGCTCGAGCGTTTCGATACGAGCAATTTCAGCGAGAATGAGGCGCGTCTTTGCTCGGCTGTCAGCTGCACTCTCCCATTCTTTTCGTACCACTTCACGCGTCTTTTTTGTGTCTGCAAGGTATTTTTCAAATGTTGCACCCATACTCTCCAGGTCAGCAGAAAGACGCGCTTCCATATCATCGAGTTCGTACTCTTTCAGTGCAATCGGATACTTAACCGTTGCTTTCTTCGATATCTCATCAAGAATTTTGGCACGGCGTTCTTGTTGCGCGCGCAATTCTTTTTCCTTCAAGAGATTTTCGCGCACTGCACTTTCAAACGCGCCGATATTTTCATATCCGAATGGCTTTACGAAAGTGTCATCAAGAATTGGGAGTTCTTGTTCGGGAACGTCTTTTGCTTTCTGTGCTGCTTCTTCCGGGGTGAGACCTGACTCAACGTGCTCGATGCGAACTCGTTCGCGGCGGAAATGAAGCAGTGTTTCAGAATGCTCTTTGTCACTTACGGACTCTTCTCTCTTGTCACCGTTTACGTTTGCTGCAATTTTCTTGTAGTCAGGAAGGGTGATTTCGGGAGCGAGGGGAGCACGAGCGGTGATGTGCAAATCTTTTCCTGTTTCGGGTTGTGAAGTGGTAACGCGTGGCGTGTCCACAATCGGTAACTTTTCCTGCGCGAGAATCTCGGGCAATTCGTGTTTTACTGCGAGTTCAGCTGCTTCACGAAGAACAGCTGTCTCTCCAACGCGTTGTAGAATCAGATTCTCGGGCGCTTTTCCTTCGCGAAACCCGTCTACCTTTGCAGTGCGGGTAATTTCTTTGAGCGCGTGAGACCGGTATGAGGTGAGTACGTCAGCAGGAATGTCCGCTTGCACTTCTACTTCCCACAACGTTTCATCACGATGTATCTTTATATTCTGTGATTGCATGCTGGCGAGTGTACTGCAAAATGTAGCGCGACGCTACTCGCGCTTTACCCGGAGATTTTTTCTGGAGAGTCGCTTGGTATATAGGGCACTGGCGCAGGAGACTGCTTGAGGCGGACGGTCGCAAAATAAATCCCGCCGATGATGAGAAGGCCGACAACGATGACAATGGGAGCCAGAGAGCCACTTTTTTTCTGAACCGATGTTTCTTGAAGCTGCTCGTCCATATGATAAGCGTAGCACCGATTGAAAAAGTTCTTTTTAGGTGCAGATGTGTACAACTGCACTTTGTTGCAAACCATCGTACGCGAGGCTATAGTGTCGCTAGTCTATCTTGAGAGGAGAGTGTCATGACAGAACAGCAAAAGCATGCAAGTCGTTATGTGATTGGACCGAATGGGGCCCCGCTCACGCTTGCTGATCTTCCCCCCGGCAACACGAAGCGGTGGGTAACCCGAAGAAAAGCAGAAGTCGTTGCGGCGGTGAGAGGGGGGCTTTTGACCCTTGATGAAGCGTGCGAGCGCTACAAGCTCACTACTGAAGAGTTTCTTTCGTGGCAACGCGCCATCGATCGACATGGGCTCCCGGGACTGCGTGCTTCCAAGATTCAAGATTATCGGTCAGGAGGTTGAGCATGAGTGATTCAAATCTTGGTAATCAAACTGTAGTTTCAGCTGATCAGCGCATAGAGCCAGCTGAACTGCGGGTGGGGGATCTTGTGATATCGATTCTAGCGCATCGAGTTACCGTAAAAGGTGTCAACGTGCACTTGACTCGCAAAGAGTT
Source organism: bacterium (assembly GCA_009924895.1). GTDB lineage: Bacteria > Patescibacteriota > Minisyncoccia > Phycocordibacterales > UBA2100 > UBA10103. Next base: position 2,738 of record RFQR01000003.1, on the reverse strand, counting down.
CGAACTGCTGACGCTTCTCGTGCTTCGAGTGGGTACCACGGTAACTAAGGATATGATGTTGGACCACCTCTATAGGGGTGGTGATAAGCCTGAGCTGAAAGTTGTGGATGTCTTTATCTGCAAATTGCGCAAGAAAATCAAAGAAGCGTGTGCTGGATGGCATCCCATCGAGACGGTGTGGGGTCGTGGCTACACGATCTCTCATTCAGAGAACGTATAAATGAGGGCCCCGATTATCTCGGGGCCCTGTCTTTTTACGCGAGTTTCGGTTTGTACTCTTTTTCGTACCGTTCCCGGCATTCTGCAATAATTGTATGAGCCTCTTGTACGTCAAAGAATCCGAGCACCTTGCAGGTCCCCGGTTTTTTGAGGTCTTTGTAATGCTCAAAATAGTGTGCAACTTCTTTCTGCCAGTGCTCGCCCAAGTCAGTATACGAATCGATGTGATCCATACGCTTGTCGTCATTCAAGACCGTGATGATTTTGTCGTCGCGTTCGCCACCGTCTTCAAATTTCATGACACCAATAACGCGCACTTCGGCAAGCGAACCGGGGACCAGGGGCTCGGTCACATTTGCGATCAAAAAGTCGAGCATATCGTTGTCCTGGTCCCATGTCTGCGGGATAAGGCCGTAGGCGACAGGGTAGGCAAGGGATGAGTAGCCGACACGGTCGAGCTTGAGTTGTCCTGACTCAGTGATGAGCTCATATTTATTGATTGAATTCGCGTTGATTTCAACGAGACCGTGTACTATGCGCTCTTTTTCATCTGCATATGCAGGCAAGACATGCAGTAAGTTGAGCATGTATTTTGAAGGTTTGTGATCAATATTTGCCATGTTGATGTGCTAAGTGAATAGTGACAAAAGTGTAGCAGAGTCATTTCTTTTTGCACGTTTTTGCATTTTACAGTATGGTGCTGAGCGGTTACAACAGAAGGAAGTCTCGCTATGGCCTTCGTAGGAGTTCGTTCCATTATTTCTGGCTATGCACCGCCTCATATCACCGAGCTCGACCACGGTGTCACCGATGCACAGCCGTGTTCGTGACACTCATGGAAACCAATCTCACAACAGCTGCTCCCAAACATGTGGCGTGGCGGCGCGCGAGTACTCCGTCAACGCTGCTGTGTGAAATGTTCGCTTAGGGAAGACGGTGAATTCCCGCAGCCATTCTGCCATCAGTGCGCTGAGGTAATTGAATCCTCGCCGGGTCCAGGGCCAAAAGAATCGCGCGAGCAGTTTCTGGCTACTCATAGGGCGCGGCCAGGTGCGCATGTCAACGATGAGCCGCACTTTTATAGCTGCAAACAGTGTTGCCCGAGAAGTGGGAGTGTCTATACCGTGCTGTGGGAATTGTGGAGAGAATAACATGCAAAAGCCGGTGGCGCGTAGCGCCACCGGCTTTCACTGCTGTTTTACGCTGCTTCTGCATGGCTTTCTGTTTCAGCTGGAGTTGACTCGGGGGTCTTTACTCCTTCTTCGAGCGTACTGCCACCAACACTTTTAATGTCGATTTTCCATCCCGTAAGACGTGCCGCGAGACGCACATTTTGTCCGCCACGACCAATTGCAAGGGACTGTTGATCGTCGGCAACGGTTGCGACCGCGCGATTTTCATTCGGGTAGAGCTCGACCGACATGATTTGAGCAGGTTTGAGTGCTTCTTTGACGTATTCCGCTGCGTCTTCTGACCACTCAATGATGTCGATTTTTTCACCACCGAGCTCTGAAGTAACTACTGCAACGCGGACACCGCGTTGACCAACGAGCGCACCGACTGGGTCGACGTGCTCTTCTTTTGACTTCACTGCGATTTTTGCGCGTGAACCTGGTTCGCGGATGATGCCTTTGACTTCAACGGTGCCACTCGCCATTTCCGGTACTTCTTGTTCAAAGAGTTTGACCAAGAATTTAGGATGTGAGCGAGAGAGGCGGATGAAGGTACCACGGATGCCTTCATCAACACGCAAGAGCAGTGCGCGGATGCGTTCACCTTGGCGATAGCGCTCGCCCGGGATTTGTTCGTCGTACGGGAGAACTGCCGTAGCGCGACCGAGGTCGATGTAGAGGTTGCCGCGTTCAAAGCGCTGGACGTGGCCAGTGACGATGTCGCCTTCGCGTTCGCCGTATTCTTCGATAATAGAACCACGCTCTGCTTCGCGGATTTTCTGCATGACAACTTGCTTTGCCGACTGTGCTGCGATGCGACCAAAGTCTTCATGCGTTTCGAGCGGAAATGAGATTTCTTCGTCGAGTTGTGCATCGCGCTTCAAGCGCTGAGCATCAGAGAGCATGATGTGCTGCTCTGGGTTAAAGAGTGAACGCTCATCACCTTCGACTTTCTCTTCGCCTTCCTGACGAACGAGCGTTGCGTCGACAACGATTTTTGCCTGGCGAAATTCCATGTCGCCGGTTTCTGGGTTGAATGTTGCGCGAATGATTTGACCGCGTTTGCCGTATTCACGGCGGTATGCGGCAGCAAGTGCTGTTTCGAGCGCATCGATAACACTTTCGCGGGAAATACCCTTCTCCGCCTGGAGTTCGTCGAGGGCTGAGTTAAGAGCTTTCAAGTCTAAGAGAGCCATAAAATAGAGTAGTGAGCCACTAGGGTTTAGGGGATAGTGGAATGTAATTAATCCATTAAAAATGTCCGGCACAAGCCGGACTTAACACGGGTAATGTAGTCTATTTTGAGGTAAAAGTCAAGAGCGCGATTTTATCTTGGAATTCCAAGAT
>RFQR01000020.1 GCA_009924895.1 bacterium | reverse complement strand
GTCCTGGTCGTTGAACTGCCAAAACACTACCGGAATCCCCTTCTCACCTTTCATGACCGATCCGCCGAGAGTAAGCGCTTGTCGATAGGTTAAAAACCTCGGATCGGTATAGCCTGCCGAAGCCAAGACAAGCCGATTGACGCCTCGATAGGCTCGTCCGGTAGTGGCATTTCGTGGCAGCAAAGATTGCCACGGTTTGGTCCAGGGAAGACACTTGGACGACTCGATGATCTGGATGAGACGAGCAACAACAGATTCTGGGGACACATATAGTTATTCCCGCGATCCGTGAAGGTGGGAAAATACTTTGACGAGGATTTGTGACACCGTCAGGCAAAAAAATTTCCCAGACCCTCCCCGGTACGGGGCACTCATTTCAGCTCAAAAAGTACTTGACGGTTTGCTCCGATGGAGATCACCATTTCTGGTGAGAGTAAGCGTGCTGAATTAGAGCCGTATGAAATCTCCATATGTTTTCTGACGAGTGATCGCGTACGCAACCCTTTGCTTGAGCTGCTGATCGTCGGAGCTATCGGCAAGGCCTCTGAGCTTCATGAGAAGATACGTGCATCTCCCCCGTGCACGTGAGTCAGTTTTCGCGCTGGGTTGCAGACCACGATACTCTCGAAGATTGTCTTGAATTTCTTGATCAAGCTGGGATATCTGTGGCGTAGTTTCCCTGTCAAACCTTCTGGACGGATTACTACTTGCCTGGGGTGGTGCTTCGCGCCGAGGTCGTATCTCCGGCTGCCGACGATCTTGAGACTCGGCCTCCATTTGCCGTTGATCTCGTGCCCGATCTGCCCGATATTTCTCCGCTCGATCCTCCTGCTCTATCTGTTGAGAACGGAGTCTATATGCTTCGTCCAAATTCTTAGGATCAACGATTTCGGCGAGGCTCATACGCCCACCTTGGCGAACCAGTTGGTCTTCAAATCCTCCCTGAAACCCTGCGGCCAACTTTCGGTTCAGATTTCGGTGCATCGCCATTCCACTTTCGGAAAGAAATTTAGCGGTGGTTGCTAGTATTATACAGATAATCACAACTACGGACGTAATTCGGACAGTCGCCGACCAATCTATTGGTTCCGGTCTACCGACTTGGCCTTCTACCTCTTGACCGCAAAAGAAGCAGAACCGAATACCAGATTCAACCTTTGTTGCCGAAGGCACAGAAAGGTTTGCCCCACACTTTGAACAGCTAACCATACAGTTTAGTTTACCACTATGACTGTCTTCGCCAGTGTCACTTTTCGGGTCACATACGGTAATTAGATGGTCTAGGCCCTGGCGTAAATGGGTGGTAGATGCTGAACTAACGAAAAAACAGAGACCGGGTGAGGGTGCGACTAGAGGAAAATTCTCCAAGTTGGGGAGAATGTCAATTCAGGGTGGCTGGTTCCCCGTAAAATGACCGCTGTGGAGTGTTAGCTTTTCCATCTCCACCTAGGCTCTCTGAAATGTGCATGAGCTAGTGGCGTTCTAGCCTCTAGAGATAGGGTTGATTGTTTGGCTTGTAGGTCGCGGCAAAGATGCTGTCAGAAATGAACTTCCGAAAGTCAGGGTTGTCTTGAAAATGCTTGAAGAAGTTGCTGGGGTCGGAAACCATGCTGATCACGGCGTTTTGGAGAGCCTTGTCAAACTCAATTCGCGCATTCTCCTTATCTGAGTTCTTCATCGCGTTCTGGTAGGCAGAATCAGAAGTCACCTTGGCGGGAAGGTCTTCAGCGACGGATTTGCCAACCTTTTCAGGGTCGTCAAAGAGGTTCCCGTACAGGTCGTTAAATGTCTTGAGGATATTGCTCAGATAGTCGATCTCAACTTCTGGCTTTCTGCCTCCTCCCGACGTTGGAACCGGCTCAATTTCTGAGTCCACATCATCCAACATTATCGAAAACGCTGACCTGGACTCCACTCGGTAGCTGTCCATGTCAATCGTCTCAAGCACTCCCTTCGATAGGTCATCTTCAATTGGGGCTGGAAGCTTTGGTACAAGAAGATTGAGGAAAATGCTCAGCTTCTCCCAACTGGGATTGGTGAACGGCAGAATCGCTGCCAAGAAAGAATAAGTACGGAGGAACGCTTTACCCTTGCCCTTGAATTCAACCTGACGATCTTCATCTAGCTCCCTATAGGTCGCAGTGATGCCATCCAAGATTGGGTCCAGTTTGTCGCGGTCTGCTCCACCGAGGAACAACTTCACGATTGCCTCCACATCCTCTTGGGTGTACACCTCAGAGCCATCCAAATCCGCTTTCATGTCATGCAGCTTGTTGGGGTCAGTTGGGCCTGCGAGAATCGTTGACTTGTAGTATTTCTGGAAGGACTCTTTGATCGTGTCCTCGTCGTTTATGAAGTCCAAGATGAACGTGTCCTTCTTCTTGGGGTGAGATCGGTTGATTCGCGAGAGTGTCTGAACGGCCTTTATTCCCGAGAGAGCCTTGTCCACGTACATGGTGTGGAGCAGAGGTTCGTCGTACCCGGTTTGGAACTTGTCCGCGCAAACCAAGATTCGATAAGGGTGTTCCTTGATCTTGTCTTCGATGTCGTTGCTAGGGAAGCCGTTCAGGCTCGCCTCAGTGACCTTTTTCCCCATGTATTCCTGCTCTCCCGAGAAGGCGACTATCGCTTTGTAGGGGCTTTTTGTTTCGGCTAGATAGGTGCTGATCGCAAAAAAATACTCGATGGCACGTTCGATTCGGGCCGTAACCACCATAGCCCTCGCTTCACCTCCAACTTTTTGCCGCGCAATCACATGCTCCAGAAAGTGATCGACGATGATCTCCGACTTCACGCGGATTGCTTGGGGGTTGCCCTCCACATAGACCTTCATTTTCTTGTGAGCTTTCTTCGTGTCGAATTGCGGATCGTCCGAAATCTTCTTGACCAATTCGAAGTAGCTCTCATAGGGCGTGTAGTTAGCCAGAACGTCCATGATGAACTTCTCCTGGATCGCCTGTTTCATCGTGTAAGTGTGAAATGCCCTAAACTTCGCCTCACCCTCAGCGGTTGGTTCTGGGATGCCAAAGACTTCTAAGGTTTTGTTCTTGGGGGTTGCCGTGAACGCCACGTAACTTGCGTTTTTGAGCATCTGCCTCGCTTCTACAATGCGATTTATCTCGTCTTCGTAATCTACAGGGTCCACAATAGAACCGGCTTGATTTAGGGCGATGTTCATAGAGGCGGAAGTTCTGCCGCTTTGACCAGAGTGGGCCTCATCGATCAGCAGCGCGAACGTTCTGTCCCGGTGTTCGTCACCGATCTCCTTTGCGATGACTGGGAACTTTTGAACCGTCGTAACGATGATCCGTTTTCCAGCCTTAATGAATTCGCGAAGCTGCCCCGAGTGGTCTGCATGTCCAACCGTTGTAGAAAGGCCACTGAAGGAGCGGACATTCCGGTTTAGCTGCTTGTCGAGGTTTCTTCTGTCGGTAACGATCATGACCGTCTCAAACAGCGGATTTGCTCCGGATCTTAGCTCTACCAGCTGATGGGCTAACCAGGCGATGGAGTTGCTTTTTCCCGATCCGGCTGAGTGCTGCACCAGGTAACGATGTCCCGGGCCATTCTCTTTGATGTGGCCGATGATCTTCTTGACGACATCCCGCTGATGGTAGCGGGGAAAAATCAGCTTCTCTGATTCGCGCCCGGTTTTCTTGTCCTTTTCTTTGACCAGTTGGGCGAAGTTCTCAATGATTTCAACCAAGCTCGGAATCGCCAAGACTTCCTTCCAAAGGTAATCAGTTTTTATCCCGTTTGGATTGACTGGGTTGCCCGCACCGTCGTTATTCCCCTTGTTGAAAGGAAGGAACTGTGAGTTCTTCCGAGCGAGCTGTGTGCAGAAACGAACCTCCTGGTCATCAACTGCAAAATGAACCAAGCACCGCTTGAACTGGAAAATCAGTTCTCTCGGATCACGGTCATCTTGGTATTGCTTGACCGCGTCCTCAACCGATTGTTTCGTGAACTTGTTCTTGAGTTCGAACGTCGCCAAGGGTAGTCCGTTAACGAACAGACACAAATCAAGAGCAAGCTTTCCTTGATCCTTGCTGTAAGCAAGCTGTCTCGTGATGCTGAAGACGTTCGAATCGAACAGAGCTTTGGCCGCCGGATTGTTCTCAGAAGGAGTTCCGTAAAACAGTTCGATCTTTGGAATCTGCTGATGAGAGATGCCATTTTTGAGGACACCTAGAACACCGAGTCTAGAGATTTCGCCTTGTAGCCGACCAAGAAACTTATCTCGACTCAGACCAGGTTGCCCAAGATTCAAAGCCTCAAAGACCTTGGGTTGGGTGGACTCAATGAACTTCAGGAGGTAGCGAAGATCAACGGCGTGGTCCTTATCGTAGTCGATTGTATGGCCCAGATAATAGAGTGGCTCCCCATAGCCTGCTCTTGTCTCCGCCACACCTAGTAAAGGCTTAAGGATCTGGTCGTCGGTTAAGCCGGTGAGATGCTTCAGGATCAGAAGCTCAAGGCCCTTTTCGCTTATATCAGTGGTCAAGCCAATGCCTCCTCAAGTTCTGGTTCCTCGTAAAACTCTTCGTCTGGTAACCGGAATTCCTCAAACTGTTCGTCGATTTCTGGAATATCCAGTCCCCGAACATCTAGCTGACCGGTTACGACATCGGAAACTAACCTGGTTCGATATTCGCGGATGAGGTCGATTTCGGCCCTGACTTTGTCCACTGTCTTGTCGAAACCTCCCAGAGCTTGCCGAAGATACAGGACGATTTGGTCCTGCTCTGGCTGTGAGGGAAGACCAAACTGGAAGTTCTTCACAAAGTCGCTTGGAACGCGCTTCTGACCAGCCGAACCCTTCATATTGAGTTCGCCTAGTTCGCGGAACTTCGGCATCCTGGTCACAAAGTATAGAAAGTCTGAAGTAATTACCGAAAGGGGTCTGAGGACGTGAAACTCAGTTGATCCGAACGCGAAACCAAATGGTAGTCCATCTAGAGATGCTCCTTTGCCATTCTCAAAGCAAGGAGTGATCTTCGCAATCGAAACATCGCCATTGCGCATGTACGTTAGCCCACTTTGAACGGATGCAAGCTTCTCTTCCATCGTCATTTCTAAGACGCCCCACTCGGAAACCGCCTCCATCGGAAGGACAGTAACTGGCGTCTCTGGTCCTAGTCCCTTGATTTCTGACTTCGAGGGGTTATGGAGTGCAATCTCCTTGATTCGTTTCACCTCCCAGTGCATTGGAATATCTCCAAGCCACTCAACTCCTGAACCCTTCAGCGGAACATCGGGATTGAGACCCTTGGTAACTGCTGCATGAATGATTGCTTGCTTCTGCTCATTGAGGAGTTCGATCAGCCGCTTCTTTGCCTTGATTAGCTTGTTGACGCGCTGATCGATGTGGCGGATGAAGCGAACAATTGCGTCTTGTTCTTTGAGGGGAGGTAGCGAAATTTCTAGTCGGTAGAAATCTTCGGTGTACAGCCTAAGCCGACTTTCGACAATGCCAGTTGATTCAATTTTTATTCGTCCCTTGAATGATTCAGTCTTCATCAAATGATGAACATAGATTGGTGAGCACTCCTGCTTCCGAAATTCATAAACGCAATATGCTGGGCTGGCAATTCCTTCAAAGCTAGAAATACCAAACGAACCATTCCAAGCCAGCATAATATTGACCACTAGCTGGTCCTTAGCAACCTTCTTGTATCCCACGAGAGAACTTGCTCTCGTGTCTTGTTCACCTGAATCACCAATGTGTCCCCTCTTGGTTACTCCGGTGTACTGGGACACTTTTAACAGAGGCTCGGAACCCGTTGACGAACGGTTGTCTACTTCCTTGAGGATATTTTTAATCCGTCTCTGTTGCCAGTGACTCGGCATACTTGCCAGCCAAGCAAAGCCGCTGTCACGGTATTCGGTGTAAGGGGCTAACCTCATCCTTCGACCTCAACCAAAACTTCACCCAGTAGCCCCTCAGTCTCTTTCTCTAGAGCTTCTATATCCCTACGAATCTCTTCAAGAGTTCGCATTGGTTTGGGCTTGTAAAAGTATCGTGTGAAGCTAATCTCGTACCCAATCTGAACTTTGTCGCCTTGAATCCAAGCATCAGACGCATGGGGCAAAACCTCTCGCTTGATGAACGCTTCGATTCCACCCTCCTCTAGGAGTGGGATGCTTTCCGTGTCGCGAAGATCGGAATCAGGTTCATACTCGACCACGCAAGTTTTTCCGCCCACCACTGCTTCAAACAGTCCATTAAGTGGGTCTGGTGACTTGCCTTTGTGTATTTTCTTGATGACGGCTGGAGCCTTCTCGTCGCGCCTGAGCCTCTCCTTGAGCGCTTTGATTTCTCCGCTGGAATAGACGCGGTTGGCATCAATGCCTTTTAATCGGAGAGGTCGATCAACCGTCACCTTCCAGTAGCCGAAGGCTTCATTAGGGAAGACCTTGGACTGCTCTGACTCTTCACCCGAAAGGAAAAGATCAACGATCCGTTGAATGTGTTCTTCACCTAGTTCGCAGTTCTTCTTTCCAAGATTCTTTCGAAGTGGCTTGAACCAGGTGGAGGCATCTATTAGTTGGACCTTCCCTTGCTTGTCCTTTGGCTTGCGGTTCGTCAGAACCCAAATGTACGTCGAAATTCCAGTGTTGTAGAAGATGTTCTGAGGAAGCGCGATGATGGCTTCCAACCAGTCATTCTCAATGATCCATCGCCTAATGTTGCTTTCACCCTGACCGGCGTCTCCGGTGAACAGAGAACTGCCATTGTGAACTTCCGCGATTCGGCTGCCAAGCGGAGTGTTCTGCTTCATCTTGGAGAGCTTGTTGACGAGGAAAACAAGTTGGCCGTCGCTGCTCCTGGTCACAAATGAAAGCGTCTCCCCGTTCAGCGTTGCAGAAAGTCTTGGATCATTCAGATCTCCCTTTCCTCCCATTTTGTCCAGGTCGTTCTTCCAGCTCTTTCCGTAAGGCGGGTTGGACAGCATGAAGTCGAACTCGCGGCTTGGGAAACCATCTGCTGACAGTGTAGAGCCATACACGAAGTTTTCTGCCTCCTCTCCCTCACCCTTTAGAAGCAGGTCAGCTTTAGAAATCGCGTACGTCTCAGGGCTGACCTCTTGACCGAAAAGGTGAACCGAAACCTGCTTTTGGTGCTGCTGTGCAAGCTCTAAAAGTCTGGATTCACCGACGGTGAGCATTCCTCCTGTTCCACACGCGCCATCGTAAATCGTGTAGGTGGCGTCTAATATCTGATCCGCTATTGGAACAAAGATTAGGTCGGCCATGAGCCGTACGACGTCCCTTGGGGTGAAGTGTTCTCCGGCCTCTTCGTTGTTTTCTTCATTGAATTTGCGAATGAGTTCTTCGAAAATGGTTCCCATCGCATGGTTGTCGAGCGCAGGAAGCCTTTCTTCGCCTTTGGAATCAAGCACCGGCTTTGGCGAGAGATTTACCGACGGATCAAGGAATTTTTGAATCAGGATGTCCAAGACTCCCGCTTCGACAAGGGTCGGAAGCTGATTCCTGAATTTGAACTTCTCAAGAATCTCCTGAACGTTGAGCGAAAATCCGTTGAGATACGCCTCAAAGTCCGCATTAAGCTGTTGCGCCCTCGCTCTAGATTTTAGGTCACTCAGCTTGAAGGGGGAAGAATTGTAGAAGGCTTCGCCCGACGCGGATTTCAAACCGGCGTCCTGATCCTTGACTCCAGCTTGATCTAGCCGCTCCTTCATGTCCAGCACCGCCTGTTTTGTTGGTTCCAGGACCGCATCCAATCTGCGGATCACGATCATTGGCAAGATGACATCGGGGTACTTACCCCGCTTATAGACGTCACGAAGGACATCATCAGCGATTCCCCAAATGAAGTTCGTGATCCAGCCTAAGTCAATTGTTGCCATATCGTGCCCCTTCTCAAATTACCTAGCGACTATCAGGTTGAACCTCAATTTCGCCTTTTCCATTCTGGAGGGTGAAGACTAGAAATAGCCAGCCCAACCCAATCCGAAGCCCGTCGGAGGCGGGTGGCCAAACCACCCCGAAAGAGCATTTATGGTTACACCACTAAATGTAAATACATATTCATCAAAGGCTTTGTCCGTGGATGCGTTCAAAGAATCAGCGAAATGGGCCGAACTCAATGAGACCGAGCGCCGGGAGTTCCAGGTGCAGCTCCAGGATGATTTCCACGAAAGAATCAACATCAGAACGCATGGGAGGGGGCTAAATTGAGCTACCGGATTTCCTATGAGCCTCCGTTAGGGTGGGTAGTGGAGCTAAAGGTGAGCGATCTGATAGATCGGCAAGCTATTGTGCTGGAGGATGAAGACAGCGCCCAGCAGTTCATAGATGAACTCCGCCACGCCTTTGAGAACTCCCTACCCAATCTGATCGAGTAGAGAGTTTTTGTGTAAGAGGAAGTATCTGAGGAACCCTGTGACGGCTAGGTTTTTCTTCAGCCAGTTCTGAGATAATCTTCGGCCAGAGTCTTAGTCACTCGGTGCGTTCCCGACCACGAAGATGATGATGATGCCGGTCTACTAACCAATCCTCAGATTCATCGGGCCAGCAATATCGGTGGTCACAAGCGCTGTTACTGGTGCTGATTGGGTTTGGTGTGTGATGCCTCAACGCATTCGTTCCAAATATTGGCAAAGCTGGCAGAATCTGCCGGATGGTGGCACTAAGGAAAAGGTTCTGGCGGCCCGCCGCGCGGGGGTCGATACGTTTCTACTCTCAGACCAGAATCAAAAGGACTACCTGGAGGACGTTCCAAAGGAGATCCGCGACGAGCTGAAGGTTCACTTCATCAAACACGCGGACCAGGCCCTCCGCTGGGCGTTGGAACCAGTTGCGCGGTAGGTTTGGACTCCTACCTACCGGTTGAGCTTGGCTCCGAACGGCCCTGCAATTCACGCTGGTTTAGAATCGGGGAGGTACCGCCTACGGATTCTGTAGTTTTTGCCTGCGCGTCGCCCTGCTGTGCAGTCGAGGAACCATCCTGTCCACTCTTGTTTGCAGCCTTCCATGCATCCACGAAGTCTTGAACCAGCGAGTTCACGGCTTTCCTTAACACGTCCTTCGGTAAGTTAGCCCGGCCAGCATATCCGCCGTTCCCACTTTCCCAAACGGTCACTGTCTCGAACCGCCCGGGAGACAAGAAGCCAGCCCGACTAAGTTTCAATGAGACGAAGTAGAAAAGGGTACCGTCAGGTTTCTTTATTGAAAAAATATTAAGGTAAAGACCCCGCCGAAGTGTATCTTCTCGATCTAGCGCTTCGGCCTCGGACCTTGAGCGTTTCCCCGAATAAGAGGCAAACTGTTCAGCAGTTGAGACCACCTTTGGTCCAGAGGCAGGAATGCCACCTCGAACCCACAGCTCAACGTCCGACTTGGTTAGGTCCGACTTTAGCTCGTCGGCTAGTTCTTCCACGAGAATGTCCACATCCGGCAATGCCTCAAGCCCCGATAACACCGGGCCTATTTCCCCCGACATACGCGGCTTCGGATTCAAGAGAAGCGAAGCAGACGCTGTTGCGGCATCTAATTTGGCCGGAGCTACCGGCCCTTCGCTTGCAACTAGAGCAAGCGGGACGCCATTGGAAAACTTAAGGTCTCGGGAAGACACAGCAAAGTTCAGCAGCTGCCCTGATTCTAAGGAGCTAACAACCATTCCGACCACCTCCCCTGCCCCATCGAACACGGGACTACCACTACTCCCTGCAGAGATGCCGGCAGAGAGCTGAAGCAAGCTGCCGGTTGCGTCAGTTCTTTTCCCGGAGGCCAGACCCTCCGTGATACTCCCTGAGAGGCCGAGAGGACTGCCGATAACGACGAGCCGATCTCCGGCCCTGACGGCGGCGTAGTCGCCAAGCTTCGGGCCTATCTCGCGGTTTTCCCACCCAGCGTAGACCCCGGTGACCAGTACCGCAATGTCTTGCGTTGGCTGAGCCGCAATGAGTCCCCGCACCGCAACCTCCTTTCCGTCGGAAAAGACGACTGTGGCGCTAGATGCCCCGCGAATGACGTGAAAGGCCGTGTAGAGGTTGCCCTTGTCGTCAAAGAAGCCTGTGCCGGTCTTGGTCCCTGCCTTAACCGTTACCACGGCCTTCGCCCATTTCTCGTAAATCTGTTTCGCGGTAAGGGTTTTTGCCTGCGGCGTGGCACTGGCCAATCCGCACAACCCAATCAACGTTGCAAGTATCGCGATTGCTTTCATAGGTACCTAATTATTTATCATACTATCCAATAAAATATTGGGCTACGACCCGAGCCCTTCGTTTTTGTAGTTGTCGCGTCCACTGGTATGATTGCCGCCTTGTCGAACCATTGCGGTTCGCCGCAGCGCACATCGACCTAAGATGATCGGAACCGAATTCCGCCGATCATCGGCTTCGACAACTCCGCTTCAAAGTTTGACTACCACCTTAGTTCGACGGCCTTCCCGTGGGCGGAGCTTGGGCGAGCGGCAGCAAGTTCCTGAACCTGCTTTGCAGCCGCGAGGTCCTCTTGCGAAATAGCGATCTCAGCCCGAAGTTGGTCGCGGAGCGGCGCAAGGTTTTCCGCCTTTCGTTGCCTCGCCCCTCCCTCCCGAAGGACGTGCCCCAGGCGTTTCTCGGCGGCAGTCGCTGCGATGCGCGCGCGTTCGGCGGCAGTACCGGCTTCGCGCAGTCGCCCTTCGGCGGCGTCGGCGGAATGTGCGGCGACTTTATTTCGAATCTCATCTCGATTTGCCTCTAGCGCGGGCAGATCAAGGCCAGCAAACTCGGTGGTCACAAAAGCTGTTACTGGTTCGGATTCGGTCTGGTGTGTAATGCTTCACTGCATTCGTTCCAAATATTGGCAAAGCTGGCAGAATCTGCCGGATGGCGGAGGCTCATCGGCTGCCAGCAGCTCTACAACCGAATCGAGAAAAGCAAAGAACGGTTGGTCATCTCTGGGAACCTCCAGCCAAGTGTTCTTTCCGACAAGGGCTGCTGAACCATCTTCGCGCGAAGTGAATCTTAGCGGCTCGAAGGCAATCAATCCGAGACGTTTGATTGGAGCCACAACCTGCTCTGGGGTTTCTGCTTGTTCTAGCGCAAACGCGTAGGCATGCAGCTGCTTGTAATACGTGTAAATAAGCTTAGGCGAGGAGGCGGTAGTTTTGAGGTCAACAAGAGCAAATCCACCATCCTCTAGGGCAAGTACGGTGTCATAAATGCCCTTGATTCGCACCCCAGGCCCACCATTGCGGCTGCGGTAGACGGCGCTTAATACTCTCCCGTCTGATCTCAAAACCTTCGAAGCGGGCGCTTCCAAGACGAAACTTGCCAGTCCAACTTCCTCCATCCTCATCTTCATCGTCTGATCGATGCGGTTGAAAAGGCTCGGCATGATTGAACGCGGTGGCACAATTCCTTGAACCACTTTTCGATAGAAACATCGCGGGCAATCCTTCCAAAGAAAGGCAAAATCGCTTGGCGATAGAGTGTAGATTGTGTCCTGGCTCGCCATGGTTATGTAGACGTGTGTATACCTAATTGTGTTACTCGTGGTGTCCTGTAATCGGGATTTCACTCCCCATCCGACTCTCCGATTACATTTTCGATGGATCTCTTTTGAGCGTGAAGATTCTTCACCGTGCGCCACATTTGAACCTGAGAGTTCATCTGCTCGGCCTTCGAGAACTCCCTAACCAATCTGATCGAGGAGAAAGTTTTCGTGTAAGGGGAAGTATTAGAGGAACCGTGTGACGGCTAGGTTCCTCTTCTGCGGGTACAAAGACCGTCTTTGGCCAGAGTCCAAGACACTCAGCGCCTTCCCACTCATGCAGATGATGATGCCTATCTGCTATGCAATCATCAGATTCATCGGGGCAGCAATATCGGTGGTTCCAAACGCGGTTGCTCGTGCGGATTGGGTTTGGTTTGATTGTGAGTCGATGGCCGCACAGGCCGATGACCAAGGAAATTTAGCTTTGCAGCTACTCTAACCAGCTAGGGACCGAGGTTCGGCTAGCAATTGTGTATACAATTGTGTATACAATTGAGACCATTATTTGACTGATTTAGGCCACCCTTTTCCTTGGTTTGAACCTAAAAAATGGTGGGCGGTACAGGATTTGAACCTGTACCGTAATGCATGATTTAGGCTGTAATGACGTCAGTTCGAGGGGAAATCGGCTCAGTGTATACAATGGTGTATACAAATGTGGTAGGGTCTTTCGATGGCTAAGCGACCTAAGGAGACTAAGGATGGCCGTTCACTTTATGGGAGCGGTGGAAGAAGAGTTCAGGCTGTCTACGAGCAGAAGAACGGCAAAACAGTACGAGATTCAAACGGCAAGTCTATAGTAGTGGGCTACCGTGTTCGCTACTACGAGTACACGGACTTGATGGGACAGCCCATCAAAACTCCCGAGGTCAGCCTGAGGGTCGATGTTCACCCAGATCAGATGAGCACGAGCGACTACAGGAAGCTCGAACTGAAACTTAGCGATCTGGTCCGTCAACGGATCAAAACTCTGCGAACCATCATTTCACAGACAGAAAATTTGGAACTCCTGAAGCGTCAGTGCAAAGCGCCGAGCGAGATTGACGTGTCTCCGTTCTTATTGGAAGTGCAGAATGCAACAGGCGCAGAAGAGCCTAGGGACGAAGCAATTCGAACTGCGTTGACGAAGTTTTACGACGTCTTTGATCAGCACATACAGGATCTGGAAGCGGAGTCGAATCAGTCGTCTTCGAATGCACAGGCAGCGCAGCTAAAACTTGAGGAGGCCGAGAAGGACTTTGAGTTCCTTAAGAATGCGATGAAGCAAGCGGATCGGATGGCCGCCCTATCGATTGCCTGCGTTCAATACCTCCTGGACTCAAGCGGGGCGGCCAAATTGCCGACCAAACAGCTCTACGAGGGTTATCTGCGAAACCATATTCTAGTTCCAACTGCTCAAGGACGAACTGCCATTGGAGATCTCTTAATTCCTGCAGTGACCAAAGCTGTCCTTCGGGAACTTGAAGAGTCGATGTACAAAGAGCGCGACGGCTTTAGGGCGACGAACCGAATCTTGGATCGTGCTGTCAGTAATGACGTTAAAAATTATATAACACAAAACATGACATTCCCAATGAGTCAGGTGAAACAGAAAGCCATGAAGCCTGTCACTGCTAAGAAAGTACTCGACTTCTTGGGCACAGTCGTGGAATGGGCGATGCAGGATCCGTCGAAATGGTCACTTGGGAGCTATCCGATCAATACCGTTCGTAAGTACAAAATGAAACAACCACCAGCGAACTCAACGCGTGTGAAAGATGTTCCAACTTTTGAACAGTTTGAAGCGCTGGTGAGCGCCGCTGAAGAACTTGGTCTAGGATACATGGTTCCCATGCTGGCGCTGACCTGGGCTACTTTCAGACCATCTGAATCACGGGCCTTGATGTGGTCAGACGTAAATGAAAAACAAGTTGACGGGAACGTGGTCTATGATGTGGCCGTCCAAAGGAGTCTGAATTACGTCAAAGGAGCAGGCGAGATTCTGGTGGATGGGGCAAAGACCGCAGCGGCGGCAACGACGGTTCGTGTTCCGAACTCAATCATGGAACTGATATTGAAGCATCGTGTGCCAGGCTGTGAGTTTCTGGTCCCTCCCAGACCTGCCATGAACACCAGCAATGGTCGAAGAAAGAAGCACGAGTTTCTGACGAGAACGGTTCTGAATGAATCCTGGCACCTTATTGCCTCACAAATAGATTTGCCTAAAAACATGAATATATATAAATTAAAACACGGAATGATAAGTCAATTAATTCAAATGGGCCACAATGCGGATCAGCTTACCCTAATGACTCGCCACACCTCGTCACAAATGATCATGCAGGTATACGGGAGCATCGACTCAGATAGATTGGCTAACTCAATCGACGAGCTCTTCAAGAAGCGGGCAGCCGCACAGGATCCTTAGTGATTCCACTAACGCGTCACAATGCGCGACGGTGACCCTGTGGAATTTCACTTTTCAAATTGAGTGGATGAAACCGGCTTCGCCATTTCACATTTGGGCGTGAAAAAGGCGAAACCTGGCCCGATTTTCCCCCGCTGGTTTCGCACTCTCTCAATTTTCTGAAACCGCGCGCTCCCTTCTGAAATGAACGAATAACGACTTGTATATTAAAGTTCTACTAAAAGTATGTAGTATTATAAAGGCCCCCTTTCAGAATGAAATCAAGTTTAAAACCCAATCTGAAATGAATCGTTCAGTTTCCTGTGAAATGCCCCGCATTTCACAGGAAAGGGCCTCTTCCCTCTGCCACAGCAAGCTGCGGCCAGGGAAGAGGCCAATTCTCATGGGAATTGATTTATTGATATAAAAATTTTTTGTATCTCGTTATGTCTATATATCACGTCATGCGGAAGGCGCAGCCTGGAGAGATGACGTGATGATTGATGAGGCGGATACGCCTCATCAATCCAAAACAATCTGTCCTGCGTGGATTGCGCGCCCGGGCAATGGCTCAGCCATTGCATTCTTTTTCGGAGTGGTTTGGATCACAGTGCTACAACGGGGTCCCCATTGTGATTCGTGCGTTTAGGGGCGGGGGACTCTAGAGAGATTGCCTGAATAGCACATGGACCTAACAAATCTGTATTGCCATCTGGCCCAATTTTCGGGCCAGATCTGTCTGCATATCGCCTACTAAGAAGCCTGAAAAAAAATGGCGAATTCCGTATATAATAGTATGGAATACATAAAGAAAATAGTATTTGGCCTAGAGGGATGCGGAAAATCCTCAAAGACTCTATCGGCAACGCTTGCGGGCCTTCTACCAGGCGAGTTCGCCTTCTATGCAGGCATTTCCTATGCCTCACTAAGAGAGAAACAATCCTGGCTCATTGCGACATTTGGTGGGGATGATCGAACATTTCCAATCTGTGCCCTGACGGTTACGGAGAAGAATTCAGATTGTGTGCGGAGCCATAGCGATCCGTTTCGCATTCCTGACGAGGCAAAAATTGTCCTCATCACCCAGGCGTGCGTGTGTACCTGCAACTGGGAAAAACTCGTGCTGCCATCTGGCTCCCGGTGGAATCACCTGATCATTGATGAATATTCTTTCTCCTCCACTATGGTGCCAGGGTACGACCACCAGCTCCTGGAGCTGATCAAGGGCAAAATCCCTGACAACTCAATCGGCAGCATTTCGAAGTCTTTCAAACGTCAGGTGTTATCGAAATACAGTCAGGTGGATCTCGACCAGATTTTGGAGCAGCCCCACAAGCCGTTTTTCATCCCGCATTGGATCAGAATCTGTAAGGGGCGTAGCGTGACAATCCTCACTAGCGAAAAACTGGCGGTTTTAGCGCTCACTAGTCTCGGCTTTGGCCTAGAAACGATAGATACCCCAAATTTCTTACAATGTGTGGTGCATGTCCATGCCGCCCAAATCAACACAACCTTTTTCGACCACTTCAACGAAGGCAAATGGAAGCTGCTGGATTTCGATACCATCATCACGAATCGGTCCGAAGGTGACCAGCGATGCGTCAACCATACAATCGTGAGAGGTTCTAACTCACTGATCGGCCAGAGAGTGGTGGCGGTGGTGGGTCATGTTCCCAACAGTCATCTGAAAAAGGTTTCCGAGGCCATTTCAACCATCGGAGAAACGCAAGTGGCGTATGACGAGGTCTTCAAGCTCTTTTACCGAGATGTGATTTGCCAGGCACTTGGACGAACCATTGGGCATCGGGGAGGGGAATCTACCCACTTGCTCATTTCTCACCTCATCTGGGATGCCATCAAGGATGAGCTATCTTCCATTGGCGTGCCGTATAGCTTCTCCGACTGGCAGATTCCCCGCAATCTGGCCGCTGAGCTGAAGCTTGTACGCGAGCTTTCATTAGCAAAGGCCGACTCGCTCAAGGTCGGGAGAGAAGCCCGGAAAGTAGCCACCAGAATGGCGGCGAAGACCAGAATCGAGACATTCATCGCGGAGAATTTCCAAGAGGGTGATGGTTTCCTCACATATCCCCAAATCTCGGCGATATTCGAACAACACAATCTGCTCAACCAGAACCTAAGAATGCCTCAACCAGGATCAGTTGCTAAAGTGTTGAGCTTAAAAAAGAGCCAGCGATGGCATCTCGGCGCAAAGACGAATTGTGTAGAAGGGGTGGTGCATGTTGGTGGGCCAGGCGCTGAGCAAACGTAATTCATCCTGCTCTGAATCAGCAGTCCCAGAACGAGCCGCTGGGCGGTCTCATTCGCACACCGAAATTCCTCTGGGCGCTCCAGACGAGATTTTAACTCACCAATCTCGTCGATGGCGTCGCGATTTGCCTTCATCGCATCACTTCATTGTAGGCATCTTTGACTTCCACCGCCGAGAGGCGAACATAGCTATCCAAGCTTGATTTGCTTCGGTGGAGAGAAATGCCCTGAAGCTGGGAACTGGTGAGTCCCTTGCTAGCCAGATGAGTGAGACATGAGTGGCGCAAACAATGAATTGAAGCATCGGCAGGTAGACCGGCTTGCTGGGCATAGTGCTTGAACTTGAGTTGCAGAGTGCGCGTCGTATAGGGCTTCGCCCCGCCAGAAGCAGACTTAACCGGGGATTGGAACAAATACACACAATCGCGATGTGCCATCAGGTGCATCCTCAGAAGGATCTGGAGTGATTTTGGAAAAGGGATCACACCAGAGTTTGTCTTGTTCCATTCAATTCTGAGCGTGCAGTTTTCGAGATCCACGTCGGCAAGTTTCAGGTCACAGATGGCCGACACCCGTGGGCCGCAGGAGTAAGCCAAGCGGAAAAGCAGATGGTCACTGCTATCGGTGATGGCGTTGAGAAATTTCTCAATTTGCGCCTCGCTCAGACTTTTGGGTAACGCGCGACCCTTTTTGCTGGGTGAAAGACCAAGCGCCTTACGCGCAGTTTTGAAAACCTGGCGACTCTGGTCATAGCTCAAATTGGCTTTCCTGAATTCTTGTACGATGAGGGCCGAGATCCTCGCCAAATTTGGTGAATTTGCTTTCATGTCATATTGTTGAAACACTCTGTGAAAGTGGGAAAACTTAGGCCGCTCTTGCTTCGAGGGGCTCAAGGCGCTGCTCTGCCGCTGGTTGTTTGTATCTTCCCAGCATCCAATCGGTGGCCTTTTGCGCATGGATTGAGGCGCGTAAAAGCATCTGCTTATCGTTCCGGAAAATCCGAAGCCAGCTTTCAACGTAGGCAGCAGATTGCTCGATTTCAGCGTCAAATCCAAACTCTGCGCATGTGAATGAGGCAGAGATCTCGGCCACCAATTCTTCGAACGAGTAGGATGCGGAGCCAAATTTAGCCGGTTCCTGCGCCACTTTTCTATCCAGCCTTTTGGGATGCATCGTCGAATGCGCTAACTCGTGGGCGAGCGTCGAGAGGTACGCCTCTCCGGAGCGGAAAGCTATATCTAGCGGCATGTGGACCATGTCAAGGGACACACAATAGGACGCTCTGTCGGAACCATAAAGGATTCGTGGACAGTCCTCGTAATTCTCCACCAGAGTCCGAGCCGATTCTAAAGCGCCGCTAGATTGGATGGGGCTTTCAAGCGGTTCAAGTTGCACACCGGTGGTCTGCTGTGCGTTGAAAACGGTGGATATTTTGCAGAAAACGGCGGGCCTGCCTTTTCCCGTTCGTCCTGGTCGTTGAACTGCCAAAACACTACCGGAATCCCCTTCTCACCTTTCATGACCGATCCGCCGAGAGTAAGCGCTTGTCGATAGGTTAAAAACCT